>JAGMES010000011.1 GCA_023128035.1 Halanaerobiales bacterium
TGTGGGCTAATCATACTTATTGGTTTTATAAATTTTGATTCACAATAAAGAGGAAAATAAATCTTTGTGTCGAAATATACCCTGATTATATACTTTAAAACTTAAAGCAGGTGACAAAAAATGCAAAAAAGTACGAAAGGCAGTCTTCAGATTATTTTATCCTCAATGTGTTTTGGCACATTACCACTATTAACTAAAATAGCATATAAAGGAGGAGCAAACGCAACTACTATTTTAACTATTCGCTTTACTATTGCATCTATCTTGATTTGGTCATACCTAATATGGACAAAAACAAAGATTAAAACTAACTTCAAGCAATTAGCCGTATTTGCAACAGCATCTATTTTTGGTTTTGGTATAATGGCATTCTGTTATTTTTCTTCATTCCATTATATTTCATCTTCTATGTCAGCAATGATTCTCTTTACATACCCAATTATAGTTAATTATTTATCTTTAATTTTTTTCAAAACACCAATAACAAAATCAAAAATAATCGCATTGATATTAGTTATAGTCGGAGCAATAACCATGAGTTGGGGTCAAGTGAACTTTCAACCCTTAGGTATTTTTTTAGCAGTATTAACTACAATTTTATATTCATTGTATATTATTTTCCTTGGAAGTTCCTTAACTTATGGACAAGAACCCAAAATCTTAACTAGTTTTATAATTTTATTTTCTGCACTTTTTTTCTTGATTTTCGGAGGAATAAATAATTATATAGACTTAAATATTTCTTTAACAGCCTGGCTAGCATTAATATTCATGGCTGTTATATCAACTGTTTTTGCCATCTTAGTTTTTTATGCAGGAGTTCAAAAGGTTGGCTCTTCTCTATCATCTATTCTTGGTGGTGTTGAGCCAATTACGGCCTTCTTTCTGGGAATAATTCTTTTAGGAGAAAAAGCAGGTATACATGAATGGTTAGGTGCTTTATTGATTGTCATAGGAGTAACTTATATTCAATTAAATAAACCTAAAGAAAAACTTAATCATTGATCTTTTGAGTTAAGACCCCCACTTCTATAAGTGGTGGGAATTGTTTTTAATCTTCAGTGGGGGTAGAATCCCCTACTGAAGCCCCGATGTTCAGCTTTAGCTGGACGAGTTCACTCGAAAAAGAATGGAGTATAAAATACTCCATTCTTTTCTTTCAGCAAATCTATAGAGCTGTTAATTCACCACAAATGTTTGTTTGCATCTTTTTCTTCACATCTTCTACAGACAAACCTTGACTGAAAAGATAATATAATTTAGATAAAGCTGCCTCAGTTGTCATATCATAGCCACTAATTATTCCAGCTTTTGCAAGTGCTGATCCTGCCGCATATCCACCAAGTTTTACTCCACCTTGCAAACATTGGGTACAGGCTACAATTACAACTCCCCTATCTGTAGCCTCCTTTAACACCTTCAATAGCTTCTTATTTTGATCTGGGCCATTTCCAACCCCATAAGTTCCTAAGATCAAGCCTTTCAAAGGAGGCTGCAAGATATTCTCAACTACTTCTGCTGTAATACCTGGAAAAAGACGTAAAGTACCAATTGATTCTTCACCAAATTCATTCACTTTAATAGTTTTATTTTTTTGAGATAATACAAGGTCCCAATTTATCCGTATATCAACTCCCACAGTACCAAGTGGTGGAAAATTTGGAGAAACAAATGCATCCAAATGATCAGCATTAACTTTTACGGATCTACAACCACGGAGCAGTTTGTCCCCAAAGTATAAACATACCTCTGGAATTTTATAATTGCCAGCAATCATTATTGCGGTAATCAAATTCTCCCTAGCATCATTACGTACTTCACATAGCGGAATTTGGGATCCAGTAATGATTACAGGCTTTTGTAATCCTTCGAGCATAAATGACAGTGCTGAGGCTGTATAAGCCATCGTATCGGTTCCATGTATGACAACAAATCCATCATAGTTATTGTAATTCTTCGCAATATCTGCTGCAATGGTGATCCAGTTATCAGGTGTCATATTTGACGAATCAAGTAAAGGGTCATATTCATGAATGTCATACTCAGGCATAATATCACTCTTTAATTCACAAATGGCTTCCATCTGTCTTTTTAAATAACCAGAAGTCGGAACATAACCATCTGGTGATGGCGTCATCCCAATTGTACCGCCTGTATAAACAATATAAACACGTTTCTTCATTTTTTGCTATACCTCCCCCAAGGTTTGACTAATAGCTTTATTTTTTGAAATAAGACCACCACTTCTATAAGTGGTGAGAATTGTTTTAATCTTCAGTGGGGGTAGAAACCCCAATGTTCAGCTTTAGCTGGACGAGTTCACATTCTTATACTTACATAAAACTGCCTTAATTGCTATATAGTCTATTTCCTTTGGCAATGCTTCCTTAATCGGTTTCAATTTTTGTCCACCGATTTCATCAATCACTTTTAATATAAATGCTTCATGTTCTTCTGGAATCAAAACATCTAAATTTACATCTAAGCCCTCACAACTACATTGGATTAGATGTTCTTGAACTGTTTTTAACTTTATATCCCTTATTCTAGCAATATTTTCTAGCAAATTATTCGTTTGATACAACTTTAGAGTAATCAAATGGCTGGGAGTCTTGTCTTTTGATGAATTTTTTGTATTATCATAACTAGCACTAACTCTATCCATTAGCCCATTTTCTTCAACATAATTTCTAATCACATTAATAAATTCTTCACCATATTTATTTAATTTAGCTTCTCCTACACCTTTTATGGTAAGCATTGATGCTTCATCAATTGGAAAATACTCGCACATTTCTCGCAATGAACTGTCTTGAAAAACAATATATGGTGGAACCTGTTCTCGCATGGAAATTTCTTTTCGTAAACTACGCAGAATCTCAAAGAGAGAATTATCTGTTGCAACCTTCTCTTTTCTCTTCTGAATCTTTTGAAACACTTTTTCTTCATTTTTTAATACCGCTCCTGCTTTTTCACGTAATCTTACAACAGGAAATTGCCCATCCGTAAGACCTAAATATTCTTCAGCAATCAATATATTAATCATATCTCTCACTTCTTTAATCGTATAACCTTGCATAATGCCGTGAGTCGATAATTGATCAAATCCATTTTCTAAGACTTTTTTATTTCGAGATCCTTTAAGAACCTGCGCAACAAGAGCGGTTCCCCATCTTTGATTCATTCGGTAAACACATGAAAAGATTTTCTGTGCTTCAATTGTAATATCTGATAAATCACTATCGTCATTACAAGTACTACAATTCCCACAATTTTCAAAAACATTTTTTTCACCAAAATATTCTAAGATATATTTTCTAAGACATCTCGGTGTATGACAATAATCAATCATGGCTTGCAGCTTTTTATACTGTTCCACTTTTCTCTGAGGCGATAAAACTGACTGTTCAATCAAAAATTTTTGAACATGAATATCCTGGGCTGCAAATAATAATAGACATTCACTAGGTTCTCCATCACGCCCCGCACGTCCTGCCTCTTGATAATAAGCTTCCATATTTTTTGGAATATTGTTATGAATTACATAACGAACATTTGACTTATCAATCCCCATTCCAAAAGCATTTGTTGCGACAATAATATTATCATCATCATACAAAAATGCTTCTTGGGTTTTTTTTCTATCATTGTCACTTAATCCAGCATGATATTTTCCTATTCGATACCCTTTCCCACGTAAATTTTCATATAGACGATCTACTTCTTTTCGAGTCGCAGCATAAATAATACCTGATTGACCAGTACGATCTTCGATATAGTTTAGGATAAAATCATTTTTATTTCCGGCTTTAATTACAGCAAAAGATAAATTAGGTCTATCAAAACCAGTAACATAAACGTTTGGATTGGTCAGCTTTAAAAGACCTACAACATCTTCTTTCACTTCTTCTGTAGCTGTTGCAGTAAAGGCAGAAACAATCGGTCTAACTGGAATTTGATTGAGCATTGTAGAAATAAAGCGATAACTAGGGCGAAAATCATGTCCCCATTGAGAAACACAATGAGCCTCATCTACAGCTAATAAGGAAATCTCAAGGGAGTTTAGTATGTGACAAAATTGTTGAGATTCTAAACGTTCAGGAGCTACATATAAAAGTTTATAAAATCCATCCTGAGCTTTTCTCAAACGATCTTGTACTTCTGATGTCTTAAGTGAACTATTTATAAATGTAGCTGGTATTCCGTTATTCTGAAGCGAATCCACTTGATCTTTCATCAAAGAAATTAAAGGAGAAATAACTAAAGTCAACCCAGGTAATAAAAGGGCAGGAATCTGATAACATATTGACTTACCAGCACCAGTAGGCATAATTGCAAAAGTATCTTTTCCTTCCAAAATACTTTGGATTACCTTCTTTTGTCCATCCCTGAAAGTTGAGTATCCGTAATATTTTTTCAAAAGATTTTGAGCATTTTCTAGCATACAATATATCTCTCCTTTTCGTTGAAAATGAATTCTATCACCTTACCTATTATACTATAGTTTGAGTAAAATTTCTATATAAAAACCACATTGCGATAACAATGTGGTTCAAAACTTAGATAATTAACTTTTTCAATTTAATCTCATATCATTTTCTATTTTCACTTTTCCTTTAAATATTGTTCTGTATACATTATATAAAGCGTTAAGAGTGAATGGCTTGTAAATGCAAGGAAAAAAGTATACAGATAGTTCCAATTGATACTTTTCCACATCCCTAGAAATACAAAAATATAATTTGTAATAACTGAACCGACAGCAAAAACTAATATATATATAACCTTTGATAAGAGTGAATCATTTTTCGGAAAAAAATTTCCAAAGATCACTACTGGAAAAAACCATGCAATCACTGGCAATAATGGAATACCCATAACATCATAACCCTCAACTATTCTCCATAAATTCAAAGCCCCAGCTATATAAAACACTACAACTGCAAGTCCTATTCCACCTAATAATCCAAATAGAACTAATTGACGAATTCGCACAATTGGAACTAAAATAATTAATCCTAAACCTAATATAATAATCAAACCCATCCAATAATATAGTTGAATCATTGCAACACCTCCACTAAAATCTAATTTTATTTTTTGATAAATGAGCAATGATTATACAAAAAAAGAACACTCCTTTTACGGAGTACTCTCTATTTATTTTACTTCTTAAACAAATCACGCTTTGTATAGTGTGTATGAAGTAGATGATGAGACTTTTCGCCCAATGGCTGGCCCAAATACTCTTCATATAAAGCCTTAACTGCTGGGTTTTCATGAGATTTACGAATTGCCATATCCCGATCGCCTTGATAGGTTGCTTCAATTCGCTTTTCTCTAATATCAATAGTAGTAGGAATTGGCTGACCACCACCACCAATACAACCACCAGGACAACACATAATCTCAATGAAGTGATATGGTGAAGTACCATCTTTGATCTGATCAAGCAAAACTCTAGCATTTTTCAGACCATGAGCTATGGCAACTTTTACCTTTGTACCATCCAAATCAATCTCTGCTTCTTTAACGCCCTCAAGACCACGAGCAAAATCGAAATCGAGATTTTCAAGCTCTTTCTTAGTCACAACTTCATAAACAGTTCTCAAAGCTGCTTCCATAACTCCACCAGTTGCACCAAAGATTAATGCAGCTCCTGTAGATATTCCAAGGGGTGCATCATATTCTTCTTCTTCCAAACCAGTGAAATCTATTCCAGCTTGCTTAATCATCCTTGCTAGCTCTCTTGTAGTTAGAACATAATCAACATCTGGTCTACCATCTGTACCCATCTCTGGACGTCCTGCTTCAAACTTCTTAGCTGTACAAGGCATTATAGAAACACTAACGATCTTCTCAGGATCAATATTATATTTCTCAGCATAATAGGTTTTAGCAAGTGCACCAAACATCTGCTGTGGAGATTTACATGTAGACAGATGATCCAGCTCATCAGTATAGAAATACTCAATAAAGTTTATCCAGCCAGGACTACAGGAAGTAATCATAGGTAAAGTTCCACCATTTTGAATACGGTGAAGTAACTCTGTACCTTCTTCCATAATAGTTACGTCAGCAGAAAAATCAGTATCAAATACTTTATCAAAACCAAGACCTCTTAAACCTGCAACCATTTGACCTGTATTAATACTACCTGCTTCATAACCGAACTCCTGACCAATTGCTACTCTTGTAGCAGGAGCAGTCTGAACGATAATATGCTTATCAGGATCTGCTAAAGCTTCCCAAACTTCATTAGTATATTCTTTTTCTACTAATGCTCCAGTTGGGCAAACAAGTGTACATTGACCACACTTCACACAAGCAGTATCAGCTAAACTAGTCATAAATGAAGGAGCAATTACAGTATCAAAACCACGCCCCATTGTAGCGATAGCTTCAACAGTTTGAACCTTACTACATACACTTACACAGCGACGGCAAAGGATACATTTATTAGGATCTCTAATAATCGATGAGGTTGAGTCATCAATTGGAGCTATATTTTTCTTAGCATCAGCAAATCTAATCTCGCGAATTCCTAAATCTTCTGCAATAGCTTGTAATTCACAACTACCATTACGAATACATGTTGGACAGTTTATATCATGATCAGAAAGCAATAACTCAACTTGTAATTTCCGTGCCCTACGCACCTTTGGAGTATTTGTCCATACTTTCATTCCTTCAGTAACAGGAGTTACACAAGAAGCAGACAGAGTACGTCCACCTTCTACTTCTACTAAGCATACCCGACAAGCTCCAATTTCATTAATTCCTTCTAAGTAACAAAGTGTTGGAATCTTCTTTCCAACTTTTTCAGCAGCTTTAAGAATAGTTGAACCTTCTGGAACCTGTACTTGTTTTCCATCAATATATAAGTTGATCAAATTCACGTTTCACCCCTCCTCTACTTGTCTTTAACATCACAGCGTAAACAACGACTTGCTTCTTTTAACGCTGTTTCCTTGTTATAACCTAATTCAACTTCTGCAAATCCACTCAATCTTTCTTCATCGTTTAGAAGAGGCATTTGAACCCGTGGACATTCTTCTTCAAGGAGAGTATAGGCAATTTCGCGTGGAATTTGATTTTCCGTTAAAATAACGCCATCTCCACCTAAATATTTATCAATAGCGATAGCTGCATCTTTACCTGCTTTTACAGCTTTAACCACTGTCGCAGGGCCAGTCACACAGTCACCACCAGCGAAGATACCATCAACATTAGTCATAGAAGACTCATCTACTAACACATTACCCCACTTCATATCAATCGCTTCATTACCATTAAAAGTTAAATCAACTTTTTGTCCAATAGCAGGAATGATAACATCAACATCGATCATAAAGTTAGAACCTTCTACTTCTACAGGCTTCTTACGGCCACTTCTATCAAATTCTCCACCCCGCATCTTGATACACTCAATAGCCTTTACCTTACCATCTTCGCCGTGTACCTTCACAGGATTAACCATAGTCAAAATATTAATTTTTTCATGCTCAGCCTCTTCAACCTCAATAGCGATTGCAGGCATATCTTTCTTATCTCTACGGTAAACCAAAGTCACTTCAGCAGCACCCAAACGAACACTTGAACGAGCAGCGTCAATCGCAACATTACCACCACCGACAACTACTACTTTCTTACCTTTAACGTCATGTTCAGTACCAAGACTTTGGTCACGTAAGAAATAAGTTCCAGCCATGAAGCCATCTAAATCTTCACCTTCAATGCCCATATTTCTCTCCTCATGAGCACCTACAGCGATGTAAACAGCATCAAAGTCCTTCTTCAAATCTTCTACGCTAATATCTTTACCGATATATGTATTAGTTACCATCTTTACGCCCATCTCTTTGATCACATTGATCTCTTCGTTCAACAATTCTTTTGGCAGACGGTACTCTGGAATACCAACTGTAAGCATACCACCCAATACAGGTAATGCCTCATAAATTGTTACATCATAGCCTTTGCGAGCTAGATAGAAAGCACTGGTCAAGCCAGCAGGACCAGAACCTACAACAGCAACTTTTTTACCGTTGGGAGCTTTAACTTCAGGAACTGGCAATTTGCCCTCATTTTCACGTACATAATCTGTAACATATCGCTTCAGAGAACGAATTGCGATCGCCTCATCCATTTTACTACGGTTACATTTACTTTGACATGGATGGTCGCAAACTCTACCACAAGTTAATAGTAATGGATTCTCTTCACGGATTGACTCATAAGCTTCACGATATTTTTCACGTCTGATCAGATCTATATAGATAGGAATATCTACATTGGCTGGACAGACATTTTGACATGGTGAATTAAAGAGAGTCGCACAAACTGAAGCCTCACAATAATGATCTTTGATATGAGCTTCATATTCATGTCTAAAATATTTAATAGTGCTCAATACTGGATTTGGAGCAGATTGTCCCAAACCACAAAGAGCAGATAACTTAATATCTTCACTCAGTTCGATCAAAAGATCGATATCTTCCATTTTACCTTTACCTTTTGTGATCCGATCAAGGATCTCTAACATCCGAATTACACCGATCCGGCAAGCTGTACACTTACCGCAAGACTCGTCTTTAACAAATTCTAAGAAGAATTTTGCTAAGTCAACCATACAAGTGTCTTCATCCATTACGATAAGACCACCAGAACCCATCATAGTTCCTAATTCAATTAAGGAATCATAATCAATTGAAACATTCAGATGTTCTACTGGAATACATCCACCAGAAGGTCCACCAGTTTGAGCAGCCTTAAATGTCTTGCCATTTGGAATACCGCCACCTATATCAAAAATAACTTCTCCTAATCTTGTACCCATAGGAACTTCTACAAGACCATTAATATTGATCTTACCAGCCAAAGCAAATACTTTAGTTCCAGGACTCTTTTCAGTACCAATCTCTCTAAACCATTCCCAACCATTGCGAACGATCATACCTAGATTTGCTAGAGTCTCTACGTTATTAATGATAGTTGGTTTTTGCCAGAGACCAGAAATTGCAGGGAATGGTGGCTTTGGACGAGGCTCACCACGTTTACCTTCAATAGAATTTAAGAGAGCTGTCTCTTCACCACAAACAAATGCTCCAGCGCCCAAACGTACCTCTAGATCAAAATCAAAACCACTATCAAAGATATTTTCACCTAAGATACCTTCAGCACGAGCATCTACTATCGCTTTCTTTAAACGTTTAACTGCCAATGGATACTCAGCACGGCAATAAATGTAACCTTTTGTAGCACCAATAGCGTAACCTGCAATAGCCATACCTTCAACCACCGCGTGAGGGTCACCTTCTAAGATACTCCGATCCATAAATGCACCTGGATCGCCTTCATCGGCATTACAAACAATATATTTCTGATCAGCAGTTTCTTTCGCTGCAAATCTCCACTTTAAACCCGTTGGGAAACCACCGCCTCCACGGCCACGTAAACCTGACTTAAAAACTTCATCAACAACCTGATCTGGAGTCATCTCAGTTAAAGCTTTACCAAAACCAAAATATACATCTCTAGCAATCGCTTCTTCCATCGATTCAGGATTTATGTGACCACAGTTATATAAAGCAATTCTCTTTTGCTTTTGGAAGAACTTTATGTCATCAGAGGTTGCAGATTTTTTTGGAGTTTCTGGCTCAGTAAAGAGCAGACGCTCCACAATTCGACCTTTGATCAAATGTTCTTCAACAATTTCAGGAATATCTTCTGGTTTTACACATGTATAGAATACACCCTCTGGATAAATTACCATATTTGGTCCAAAACGGCAAAAACCAAAACAACCAGTGTCGACTATTTTCACTTCATCTTCAAGATTCCGTTTCTTAATCTCCTCATGAAAACATTTTCTTACTTCCTCGCTACCGGAAGCTTCACAACCGGTACCAGTACAAATTAATATATGATTCCGAAATAATTTCAAATTAGTTCACCTCCTATTTCTAATTATTCTTTGATAACCCACTCGTCAACTACAACACCATTGACAAGATGCTGGGAAACAATTTGTCTTGCTCTATTACTATCTATATTTCCATAAACAATCTCACCCTTATTAGGCTGCTTCACAATTACTAAAGGCTCTTCAACACAAAGACCAATACAACCAGTTTGGGTTACAGTTACACCCTGTACATTCCGCTTCTGTATCTCATCTAACATAGCCTGCATTACTTCACGGGCTCCAGAAGCGATTCCACAAGTTCCCATCCCAATCTCAATAATTATATTATTGGGATCCTTCTCACGAAGCTTGATATCTTCCATCACTCTATCTTTAATTGCTTGTAAGTCTTTTAATGATTTCATATTATCACCTCACTTAATCAGTCAGTAATATCTTTAAGAATAGTAATGGCTTTATCTGGAGATAAAAGACCATATACTTCACCATTTACAGTCATAACAGGACCCAATCCACAAGCTCCCAAACAACGAACTATCTCTAATGAATATAATCCATCTTCAGTAGTATCGCCAGACTTAAGATTCAATTCTTTCTCCATTTTGTCTACAATATCAGGAGCTCCTTTTACATAACAGGCAGTTCCAAGACAAAGTGCAATATGATATTTACCCTTTGGTTTTGTAGAAAAGTGAGAATAGAAGGAAACAACACTATACACATCACTCATTGAAACATTTAATCCTTCTGCAATCTTAGCTTGCACTTCTACTGGCAGAAAACCAACAACCTCTTGTGCTTTATGTAATACTTCAATTAATGCTGATTTATCACCCCGATATTCTTCTATCAGTACATCTAACTTTGGATTAACCTCTTCCCAATTTACTGGACTTAAAACAGTTGACATGAAAAATACCTCCCCTCACAATAAGTTTGTGCAAGTGTGAATTTTCACAATATTCAGATACTGATTCTTCCTCCTCCCTAAATCTATTGGTACTCAAGGGTTTACCTGAGTAATATATATTTTGCCACATCTTGCTTCATTATTTTCAATGAAATAATTCCAATAATTGTACAAACTTTGTGGCAAAAATTCACAAACAAAAAACTCCTAGCGCAGAGATTAGTAAATCCATTACTCACAATCTCTAATGCTGGAGTTCGATAATAGCCAAAATTCCTAGAGCGAATAGCCTATGTATGTCAGTATAATTAAGTTTTAGATATCGCTGATAAATTATAGTTGATACTAAAATCACATTAAAGAATTGGTAAAATTATAAAAACTATCATCTCTATTATCAGCATAATTTCTTTTGCCTAGATTGTAATGAGTAAGGATTTTTACCCTTTAGAGTAAAACCTAATCCCTAACTCGATATTTCTACATAAATGTGTATATTATCACAAAGTACACTCATTGTAACATAGTGTCACAAATTAGTCAATAGATTTTTTATTTAAAGATTTTTTATTTTCAACACTAAAAAACCTGACTCCTATCAACATAGAAGTCAGGCTAACATATCACTTCTCTATAAGTAATTGACTCTTCATCTCTTTTACTCTCTCAATCATCCTACTGTTAACACCAGGAGGCACCAAGCCACGGATACAGCCCCCAAATAAAGCGGCTTCCTTAACTGCAGTAGAACTCAAAAAAGCATGTTCATTACTGCTCATTAAAATTAATGTTTCAATAGAAGGATTTAATTTTTTGTTCATAGAAGCATTCTGAAATTCGCCCTCAAAATCAGATACTGCTCGAATCCCTCGTATAATAATTCTTGCATTTTTTTGGTCAACATAATCAATTAAAAGCCCGTTAAAATGATCCACTGAAACATTGGGATAATCTTTTACTGCTTCTTTTAGCATCTCTACCCTTTCGGCAGTTGTAAACAATGGCTTTTTAAAAGGATTCATAAAAACTGCCACAATCACATGCTCAAAAATCTTACTGCTTCGTTCAATGATGTCAAGATGACCATTGGTTACAGGGTCAAAACTTCCAGGATAAATTGCAATTTGCGTCATTTGTTAAATCTCCTCTCTAATCCTTTACCCCAACAAAGGTTAAACTAATACTACCATATGACTTACTTTTTAACACTTCCAGAAGTTCTGGAATTTGGGGTGGTAAATCTGTACTATGTTCACATATAATAATACCATCTTTTTTAATTAAACTGTTAGCTAAGATTAATTCAAGCACTTTTTCATACAAACCAGCTTGATAAGGTGGGTCAAGATAAATAATATCAAAGTTTTGATTAATACTAGGCAAAAGCTTTAACACATCTCCCCTAGTAACCTTAGCCTGATTTTGAAAATTAACCATATTTAAATTCTCTTTAATAATTTTCACATGCTGAGGATCTTCTTCTATAAAAACCACTTTGTTTGCACTACGGCTTAATGCTTCTATACCAATACCCCCAAATCCTGCAAATAAATCCAGAAAATTTGCTTCAATCACATTTCCTGCAATGATATTAAATAAAGCTTCCTTAACCCGATCAGAAGTAGGTCTAGCTTTTAATCCTTTCCCACTTTTAAGTTTTCTACCTCTTGCCTCACCAGCAATAACACGCATCTATATACCCCCTAAAAAAATTCACTTATTAACGCATAATACAGTAAAAAAATCGATAAACTAGAATTAGTGATTTTTAGTGCGTATCTTGCGCATGGGAAAGAGTTATATGGTTTTAAATCCTCCCCCATTAACTCTTCCTCCAAATCTCTCCTCTCCCTTATAGAAATTGGTGATTGAATGATCACCAATTTCTATTATTTATCCAATAAAAGACTCCCTCTAAACCGAATCGCAAATATAATTTTCAATAACTCCTGATCAATCCAATCAGGATATTCTTTCAATAATTCTTTAACTTCATTCCTAACAATTTCTAACATTTCCCAATCTCTAATCAAACTTGCAACTTTAAACTCTGGCAGACCATGTTGACGTGTTCCAAAAAATTCTCCAGGACCTCTGATAGCTAAATCTTCCTCAGCTATCTTAAATCCATCATTTGTCTCTACCATTACATTTAATCTTCGTTCACCTTCTGGAGTAGTTGTATCTCCAATAAGAATACAATAGGATTGAGCCTCTCCACGCCCTACCCTTCCTCTGAGTTGATGAAGCTGGGCCAGCCCAAAACGCTGAGCATCTTCAATCAACATAATACTAGCATTTGGTACATCTACACCAACTTCAATGACAGTAGTAGCAACTAATATATCCACTTTACCATCCCGAAAATCACGCATAATCTGATCGCGCTCATCACGAGAAGTTTGTCCAGTAAGTAAAGATACCTTATAATCAGTAAAAACCTCTAAAGAAAGATATTCTGCCATTTGGGTTGCAGATTCCACATCAATTACCTCAGATTCATCTATTAATGGACAGACTACATATGCTTGTCTACCTTGATTTAACTCATCTTTTACAAAAGAATATATCTTATCTCTGGTTTCAGGTTGACGCCAAACAGTAACAATTGGCTTGCGTCCAGGTGGTAACTCATCTATCACCGAAAGCTCCAAATCACCGTAAATTGTTAATGCCATAGAGCGAGGAATCGGTGTGGCAGTCATTACTAATACATGAGGATGAATTCCTTTTTTCTGAAGAAGTTCACGCTGTTCTACCCCAAAACGATGTTGCTCATCTATAACGACTACACCTAATTTTTTAAATTGAACTTCTTCCTGAATTAAGGCATGAGTTCCGACTACTAAATCTATCTTCCCAGTGCTCAATTGATTTAAAATCTCTTCTCGTCTTTTCTTTTTCAAACTTCCTGTTATCAATTCAACGTGTAAATCCAGAGTTTCAAACCATCCTTTAAGAGATAGGTAATGCTGTTCTGCTAAAATCTCTGTAGGAGCCATTAAAGCACCTTGAAGGCCATTTTCAATCCCTTTTATTAAAGACATCGCAGCAATTACTGTTTTACCAGAACCTACATCTCCTTGAAGTAAACGATACATAGGCTTGGTTTTTTGTTGGTCATAAGATATCTCTTCCCAAACTCTTTTCTGAGCATTGGTAAGAGAAAAAGGCAAAACATTTATAAAAGTACTAATTAATTCCTGATCTTCTTTACATGAGTATCCCTCATTATTTGATTGCATTAATTTTCGTCTATATAATATACCCAACTGTAAAAAAAAGAAATCTTCAAAAATTAATCTTCTTTTTGCTTCTTCTAATAGCGTTCTATTTTCAGGGAAGTGAACAAATTTTAGAGCCTGGTCTGAAGATAATAAGCTATATTTTTGTTTTAGCATACCAGGAATTAATTCAGGCAGATAACTTATATATTGATCAATTGCATTATTAATAATCTCCCTAATATTTTTCTGACTTAAGCCCTCTGTTAGAGGATAAATTGGAACAATACGACTGGTGTGGAGATGATCATCTGATTCTAAACGTTCAAACACGGGATTATTTAATTCTATTTTTCTATAACGATTATAATTTTTTAAATTCACTTTACCACTGAAGATAACTTTTTCATCATTTTTAAATTGATCTTTGATATAAGGCTGATTATACCAAACCCCAAATGCCAAACCAGTACCGTCATGAATTGCAACTTTAATAATTTTCATACCACGTTTTACTCGCATCTCTTGGATGGCCACAACTTTACCGACAATCGTAACCTCTTCTTTAATAAGAGATTGAGATTTATTAATATCAGAAATAGACATGATCTGAGAACGATCAGAATACTCTCTAGGGATATAATAGATCAAATCCATTACATTTTCTACATTTAATCTATTTAAAGTTTTTGCTCGTTTTGGCCCAACCCCTTTGACATATTGTACTGGTCTAGCCAACATCTCTATATGGTCTAAAATTACCTTTGAATTTAAATTTTGCATTTTCGGAGATTCTTCACTCCTGAGTGGTTTAACTTGAGGTGGTTCTTTTACCTGTTTTACGGGCCTTTTTATATTTTCTAATCCTTCAATTCCATGGTCTATTTGTTGAACCAAAGGAATAACTTTACGAATTATCTCTCTTCTATCATCTGGTAAAACTCGTTTATAATCTAAAAATAGAATCTTAAGTTGACTTACTATTTCTATAAGTTTTGGAGAAGACTCTGTAAAGTTCGATTCTAGTCTAGCTTTCAATTGATCTAGATAATTTAAGACGTAACGATCAAATCCACCAAAAACAGATGTATTCAAACAACCTGTTTTAATTTCAACTTTAAAGGGACGCTTTAGTTTTTTCATAATCTGCTTCATCGCCACTATCCCCCTTTCCTCACACCTCAAAAAAGACATATGCCGCAATAATGACATACGTCTTTCATTTTTGTTAAACTAGCCAGTTTTTTTATGAAAAAATATGGCTAAAATTCCTGGGCCAGAATGAGTACCAATGATAGGCCCAACCTCATTAAATAAGAAATCTTCAATTCCTAACTCTTCTCTAATCTTCTGTACTAACTCTTTATATCCTTCTTCATTTTCTGCATGGAGAATTCCAAGAGTGATTTGATCTTTTCCACCCAATTCTTCTAATCCTGAGTTTAATTGCTGAACCATCTTTTTCAAAATTCGTTTTTTACCTCTAATTTTTTCAAATGGCGATACATAACCACCTTCTATCGTCAATAAAGGGATAATATTTAATAACCCTCCTAAAAATGCAGCAGCCTTGCCAATTCGTCCACCTTTTTGTAAATGCTCTAAGCTTGGAACAGAAAAATATACCCTCATTGACTCTTTAACTTGATCTAAACGCCTGGTAATCTCTTGAACAGCACAATTTTCTTCAACTGCCTTTATAGCTTCTAAGACAAGAAAACCAACCCCAAAAGAAGCACTTTCTGAATCATACACAATTACTTTCACATTTTCCATATTTTGAGCAGCTAATCTAGCTGAATCCATGATCCCACTCATTTTTCCAGAAAGATGTATAGATATAATAACATCAGCTTCATCAGCTAATTCTTGATATACATTTGTAAATTCTCCAGGAGTGATCTGTGCTGTCGTTGGAAACACATCATGCTCGTTCATCTTCGCATAAAATTCACTTGTTGTTATATCAACACCAGACCGATATTCTTCTTCCCCAAATCTAACGATGATTGGTATTTCGTAAACTCCGTGTTTTTCAATAAGTTTTCGTGGGAGATCGGTAGAACTATCAGTAACAATCTTAATTCGTGTCATCATTTACCTCCGTAAACACTTATTCGACAGAGAAGATAAAATCATAAAGAGGTTGACCTCCATAATATAACTCAATATCCTGATCGCTAAATTGGTCTTCAACTTTAGCAAGTAACGTCTCTGCCCTTTCCTCACTAACATCTGAACCGTAATAGATGGTAATTAAAAAGCTATCTTCTGTCACCATCTTCGAAAGAAGTTCTAAAGAAGTTGATTCGAAATCGCTACCTACCACAGATATCGTACCATCCATAAGTCCTAAGCAATCTCCTTCACCAATCTCAATAGAATTGACCTTAGAATCACGCACTGCAATTGTAATCTCACCAGTCTTAACATCATTAACACTATTAATCATTCCATCAACAATTTCTCCAAATTGTTGTTCAGGATTTATACTCATTAAAGCACAGATACCCTGAGGAATAGAACGAGTTGGAATTACACTAACTTCTTTTCTGCTGATGTTTTTAACTTGTTCAGCAGCAAAAATAATATTCTTATTATTTGGTAAGATAATAATATGATCAGAATTAATTTTCTCTACTGCATCTACAAGATCCTGTGTACTAGGGTTCATCGATTGTCCACCCATAACAACTTCATCGACCCCTAAACTTTCGATTATTTCAGAAAGACCTTCTCCAGCAGTAACTGCAACAATACCAAAAGTTTTTTTCTCTTTAGTTTTAATTTTTTCTTCTACTTCATCTAAGTGGCGATGACTCTGTTCAACCATGTTATCTATTTTTATTTTATTAAGAGAACCAAATTTCAGAGCATAATCTAAAACTTTACCAGGATTGTTGGTATGTACATGGACTTTAGTTGCTCCCTTTGCACCAACAACTAATAAAGAATCTCCCATACGTTCAAGATGATTACGAACTTGATCAATAGGTACTTCACCTGACATAATCAAAAATTCTGTACAATATTGAAATTCTATATCCATTGTAGATGGAGGAGTCGCACTAGGTGATTTCTTTTCGAATTTCTGATTATCATAAACGGTTAGAGCATCTTCTACTGATAAACCTTTCAAAACTCTTAAAGCACCCTCTATAAAGAATAAATATCCCTGTCCACCTGCATCCACAACATTAGCTTCCTTTAAAACAGGTAAAAGTTCTGGAGTCATTTGAAGTGCTTCATTGCCTTTAGCGATAGCATCTTCTAATACCTTAATAACATCTTCATTCTCCATAGCACTTTCTAATGCGCCTTGACCCATATATCTAGCAACAGTCAATATAGTTCCCTCAACAGGTCTCATAACCGCCTTATAAGCCATCTCAGAAGCAGAATTCAATGCAATTGCCAAATCGTTCGCATTCATCGTGTTTTTATTTTTGAGACTACGAGACATACCACGAAATAATTGTGATAATATAACTCCAGAATTTCCTCTTGCTCCCATTAAAGCTCCTTCTTGTAACGCTTCAGCAATTTCACTAACAGATTCAGCGATGCAATTTTGAACTTCTTTAGCTGCATTTAATACAGTTAAATACATATTAGTTCCAGTATCACCATCTGGAACAGGAAAAACGTTAAGTGAATCAACATAATCTTTATGCTCATTAAGCCAACAAGTACCAGCTAAAATCATTCTCTTAAAATCTTTTGCGTCAATGTTAATCATTCGCTGATCAGATTCATTAGTATGTAGCACCGATTCTCACTCCCTGAACATTGATATTTATTTTAGCAGGCTTAATTCCTGTCATTTTTTCAACAGTGTAATCCACCTTACCAAGAACATTGTTAGCAACTTCCATGATGTTAACTCCATATTCTACAATAATATAGATGTCAATAAGTACATCATCCTTTTCAATTTTAACGGATACACCTTTACTTAAATTTTCACGTCCCAAAAGCTCTGCCAAACCGTCCTGTAATGTTTGTGAAGACATGCCAACCAGGCCATAACACTCAACAGCAGCGAGCCCAGCAATGATCGCAATAACTTCACGCGAAATACTTATTTTTCCATAATCGTTACTTAATTCTTGCCCCATTATATACCCTCCTTCACAAATCCACTTTACCTAGTCTTAAAATCTTCGATTTAAAGAAAATTTATTAGACTTTTTCTTTCCATAACTTTTACTCTTCAAATTATTCAACATTTTTTTCTTAAAATCCTTCTTATTTTTCTTAAAATCCTTCTTAATTTTCAATAAAATATGAATTTCACTTGCATGACAGAAATCTTTGTGTTAGAATTAAGAAGGCGCGTTCGCGCAAAACATTAGTATTACACTGTTTTAAATGTAACATAAGGAGGTGTAATAGATGGCACAGGTATGTCAAGTCTGTGGAAAAAGTGGCGTAAAAGCTAGATCCATCGTTAGACGTGGTAAGGCTAAAAGACTAGGCGGAGTTGGTCGTAAAGTTACTGGTATCTCTCTCAGAACTCAAAAACCTAACTTAAAAAGAGTTAAAGCTATTGTTAATGGTAGCCCTCAAAGAGTACGTGTTTGTACTAACTGCCTTAAGTCTGGCCGGGTTGAAAGAGCCCTTTAATCACATAAAAAAAAGAACCTTTAATTTAAAGGTTCTTTTTTTATTGCTTAACGACATTTCAGAAGGCGAGACTCCCCTCCTCTATAGGTAGAAGTGGAAACCTTACAACAATTTCAAAACTTCAGAGAGAGTTTGAATTTCCTTCTGAAGTCGTTAAAATTAAGAGATAATAACGGAGTTATTATCTCGGCATTAATACAGTTTTCGACGCATTAAAACAGGTCGTGGTAAAAAATACCCCTTGAGAAGTCCATCTCTATATTTTAGAATTTCCTGATAATCTGTCGCAATTTTTTCAAAACCTAATTCAAGATAGAATTGAATTGCCCAATTTGCTTCAAAATGTGCAAAGAGAAGAATCTCTTTATATCCTTTGTCTTTGAAAGAATTACAGATCATTTCCATTGTCCTACTTCCGAATCCCAATCTATGGTAATCAGCATGAATATAGAATGCTGCAAAATATATCACCTCTGAAGATAAAGAATCCAAACCAATAAATCCAATAGGATCACCCAGATTGAGAATTAACCAAATTTCATACTTAGATGAAAATTTGCCTTGATTCCTAAATTTATCAATCTGTCGTTCGAAAACTCCAGGTAAAATTGGTTTATACATAGGAAGGATAGATTCGAGTACTTCGGCTAAGTAGTCTAAATCTTTATCTTGCGCTTTTGTAAAATGTATACTCCTCATACTGTCACCTCTTTCTACTCTATCCTTGAATTCGTCGTAGACAAAAATTTTCCTTCATAACTTGTAACATTTTTCAATGAAAATTTAAAAAATAAACAGTGAAATGAATTCACCCCACTGCTCTAAAGTTATTATTATTAATTTTACTTTGCTGCTTGATTCACATCTGTCCGAATTTCCATCACTTCTTTTTTAGATTTTCGTTGATATAATACCCAATAAATTCCTCCAACGAAAATCGCTCCACCAACAATATTTCCCAAAGCTACAGGAACAAAATTTTTCACCAACATATTCATCCCGTTTAAAGAGGAAAGAGCTCCTTCCAATCCTGCTGTTTCAACAACTAAACTATTACCTTTAATAAACAATCCCATAGGTATAAAATACATATTTGCAACTACGTGTTCAAAACCGCTGACCACAAAAGCCATGATAATAAAATAACATACAGAAACTTTTCCAGCAATATCTTTGGCTGCAGTCATAGCCCATACTGCTAGACATACCAACCAGTTACACATAATTCCTCTAAAAAATGCTTCTGAGAATGTCAAATTTACCTTTCCATTAGCAATTTTTAGCATTGATGCGCCTACCAGGTGGTTATTACCTTCCCAAAGATTTGTCTTATACATAATATAAACTACAAATATTGCACCAACAAAATTTCCTATAAAGACTATTCCCCAATTACGAAACATTTTGTTCAAAGTAGTCTTACCATCTAGATAGGCCATAGAAATCAAAGTGTTTCCAGTAAAAAGGCTAGAGCCACAAATTAGTACTAGAATCAGTCCTACACTAAAGATTGAAGCAAATAAAAATTTTGCAACACCAAGTCCTAAATATTGTGAAGTATCATGGCTCGCCATTGTCGATGCTACACCTGCAATAGCGATATATGCACCCGCTAAAAATGATGAAATCAATAGTGCATTCAACTTTTGATTTGCCTTTTTAACTCCACTATTTACCGTTAATTGAGCAATTTCTGATGGAATATAATACCCCATTTCACACACTCCTTTTACTTTAATGTGATTATTTTATTAAGTTCACCAATTTAATATTATATTCCATTTCAGGCATAAAGTCAAACGCCCTTACCCTGAAGAGCTCAAAATAGGATCATCTAATCTAAATATTCACACTTTTTCGACTTTTACTGCAGAAACCTTTAATTCAGGGATTTTTGCTTCTGGATCAAGTACAGGATTTGTTAAACAATTCGCTGGGCTTTCTGCATAATGGAAAGGCATAAATAATTGACCAGTTTGTACCCTATAACATACTCTAGCAAAGGTTTCCACTTCCCCTCGTCGTGAAATAACTCTCACTCGATCTCCATCTCGAATCTTAAGTTTGGCTGCATCTTTTTTGTTTATTTCAACATACGCATCTGATTCATACTCATTAATAGCTTTTGAACGTCTGGTCATTGTCCCAGTATGGAAATGATATAACATTCGACCTGTCATCAAGATATATTGATATTCTTCATCTGGTTCTTCTGCTGGTGGAATATATGTAACAGAAAAGAATTTACCTTTTCCTCCATGAGCATGTGTTGCAAATTGACCAGCATGCAAGAACTTTGTGCCTTGATGTTTCCTATCCAAACATGGCCATTGAAGACTTTTTTCTTTTAGGCGATCATGATAAATACCACCATAAATCGGAGTCACTTTAGCAATCTCTTTCATAATCTCTTCTGCTGAATTATACTTCATCTCATATCCCATCCGTTTGGAAAGATCTGCGATTATTTCCCAATCTGCTCTTGCAAGGCCCGGTGATTCAATTGCTTTATTAACTAATTGAACCCTTCTTTCGGTATTCGTAAAAGTTCCATCTTTTTCTGCAAAACTTGAGGCAGGCAATATAACATCAGCAAACTCTGCTGTCTCAGTCAAAAATATATCCTGAACAATTAAAAAATCAAGACTTTCCAGAGCTTTAATTACATGGTTTTGATCTGGATCAGAGATAACAGGATTTTCTCCCATGATATACATGGCTTTTATATCTTCTCCTGATTTATTTAGCATCTCTTGAATAGTTAGACCCACTTTTTCAGATAACTTAGCTTGCCAGATTTTTTCAAATTTCGCACAGTTAGCTGAATTATTAACAACTTGATATCCTGGGTAGACGTTAGGTAAGGCTGCTAAATCACAAGCCCCTTGCACATTGTTTTGCCCTCTCAAAGGATTGACCCCTGTACTTTCCCGACCAACATTACCTGTTAACAGGGCCAAATTTGCTAAAGCTAAAACATTATCCGTACCAGTCTTATGCTGGGTAATCCCCATTGCATAATAGATCGCACCCCGATCGTTAGATGCAAAAAGACGAGCAGCTTTAATAATATCTTCAGCAAGAACTTTTGTTATCTTCTCTACTTTTTCAGGAGTATACTCTGCTACAATGCTCTCGATTATTTCAAAATTAATAGTTCTTTTCTCGATAAACTCTTTATCATGAAGATTTTCCTTAATTATTACATGCATCAATCCATTAATTAAAGCTACATCTGTACCAGGTCTTTGAGCCAGGTTTACATTTGCATATGATGAAAGTTCAATCTCCCTCGGATCTGCAACAATTAACTTAGCGCCCTTTTTAATCGCTCTTTTTATTTTACTCCCAATCACTGGATGATTCTCTGTTGGATTTGAGCCAATTACAAAAATAACATCTGACCTTTCTACTTCTTCAATAGAATTTGTCATAGCTCCAGAACCAAAGGCTTTCTCAAGTCCTACTACCGTTGAAGCATGACAAAGCCGTGCACAATGATCTATATTATTTGTTCCAATTACTGCCCTCATAAATTTCTGCATCAAATAATTTTCTTCATTTGTACACTTAGCAGAACTCAATCCTGCAATAGAATCACTTCCACATTTTATTTTTATTTCACTTAATTTATTTGCTACAAAATCCAATGCTTCATCCCAAGAAACTTCTTTAAAGCTACCATCTCTCTTAATTAATGGAGTTGTTAAACGATCTGCATGATTGATATAGTCATAACCAAATCTTCCTTTTACACAAGATTCACCCATCGGATTTGGTGAATCTTTTTTATATACTGAGCCTACCTGAATGACTTTATTATCTTTTATGCGAAGTTCCAGTTGGCAACCTACTCCACAATAAGGACAGGTGGTCTGGACTTTCTTAAAATCATAAGCCCTACCCCTTCTTTTTGATGGTTTATAAGTCAAAGCAGCAGTTGGGCAGATCTCCACACACTGACCACAAAATACACAACTAGAATAATCTCCTCCTAAACCCTTATCAAAAGGAGTGGCGACTTTGGATTGAAAACCTCTATTTACAAACTCAATTGCATAGGAAGATTGAATCTCTTGATCTACTCTAATACATTTACCACACAAAATACATTTATCTGGATCTACTTCGATAAAAGGATTTTCATTCTGAATCTCAAACCTAGATTTAGTTTTACTACCATAACTTGATTCGGTTACTCCATATTCATAAGCCAAATCCTGAAGAGAACAGTTACCATTTGCTTCACAAGTTAGGCAATCTAAAGGATGGTCTGCTAATAACAATTCCAAAATTGTCTTTCTAGATCTGATTACCTTATCACTATCTGTAAATATCTTCATCCCCTCAATAACAGGAGTTGTACAAGCAGCGACCAGTTTATTCTCTCCGGATCTCTTACTTTCATCTATTTCGACTATACACATTCTACAAGCCCCAACATTGCTCAAATTTGGATCATGACAAAGAGTAGGAATCTTGATTCCTTTTTCCTGAGCTACCTCTAGAATCGTTTGGTCTGGTTTAGCCTTATATTGAAAATTATTTATCGTTATCAACATTTCATATCAACCCCTTCTTCAACCCTTTGCATTGGCGACTTAGACAGCGCTTTTCGTTGATATGAGCCTCATATTCATCTCGGAAAAATTTTATTGTGCTCAAAACAGGATTTGGAGCAGTCTGGCCTAAACCACATAATGATGTTTCTTTAATCATTTCAGATAAAGATATTAATTTTTCGATATCACCAGGTTCTCCTTTTCCCTCTATAATTCTTTCTAAAATTTCCAACATCTTCTTCGTTCCAACTCTACAAGGAGTACATTTTCCACAGGATTCATCCTGAGTAAAGTCTAAAAAGAATCGTGCAACATCTACCATGCAAGTATCTTCATCCATAATAATTAATCCACCTGAACCTATAATCGCTCCGATCTCTTTAAGGGATTCATAATCAATAGGTAAATCAAGATATTCTTCTGGAACAGTTCCGCCAGATGGGCCACCTATTTGAGCTGCTTTGAATTTTTTACCATTTGGAATTCCACCTGAAATATTATAAATAATTTCACGCAATGTAGTTCCCATGGGCACTTCTACAAGTCCAGTCTCATTCACATCTCCTGCGATTGCAAAAACTTTTGTGCCTTTGCTTTTTTCAGTTCCTATCCTGCTAAACCATTGACTCCCCTTAAGGATAATCGAGGGAATATTCGCAAAAGTTTCAACATTATTAATTAGCGTCGGTTTCCCCCATAGCCCTGAATTTGCAGGATATGGGGGTTTAGATCTAGGTTGCCCACGTTTGCCCTCAATAGAGGCGATAAGAGCGGTCTCTTCACCACACACAAATGCTCCAGCTCCTACTCGAATCTCTAAATCAAAAGAAAACTTTGTGCCAAAAAGATTTTGTCCAAGATATCCTGCTTTCTGCGCATCAGCAATTGCCTTTGTTAGATTTCTAATTACCAGAGGGTATTCAGCTCTTACATATATAAAACCTCGATTAGAACCTATAGCATAACCAGCAATTACCATAGCCTCGATCACACTATGAGGATCACCTTCAAGAATACTGCGATCCATGAAAGCTCCTGGATCTCCTTCATCAGCATTGCAGACCACAAATTTTTGTCCATCTTGAGCTCTATATGTAAAATCCCATTTTAAACCCGTAGGAAAACCTGCCCCTCCACGCCCTCTTAAACCAGACGATTTGATCTCTTTAATTACTTTTTCTTGTGTCATCACAGTTAAAACTTTCTTCAAAGCTTGATATCCATCTTTTTTAAGATAATCATTGATATTGTTAGGATCAATAAATCCCGTATTTCTTAAAGCAATTCTAGTCTGACCTCTAAAGAAACTCAATTTTGTATAGTCAGTTATTTTGTGACCATTTTCTTCTACTAAAAGTGATGCCACTACCTTTCCTCTTAGCAAATGTTTTTCAACAATTTTTTGGACATCAGTCACTGTGACCTTACCATAAAAAGTTTTATCTGGCATAATAATAACTGTTGGCCCCATACTACACGGACCCAAACAACCAGTTTTTTTAATCACTTCGTGAATGCTATACTCTCCAAATAGATCATATCTCTTTAATACTTCTACAAATTTGGCTTCAATCTCTTTAGCCCCTGACGATAAACAACCTGTACCTACACAGATGAATATCTCTTTCTTTCCCATAATTATCTCCCTTCAATTTGATTTAAATGAACATATTAATACTTAGAGAGAATTTCAGGTATCTTTTCAGGTTTCAATTGTCCATACACTTTCTCATCAATCATCATAACTGGTGCCATACTACATGTTCCAACACATCTAGTTATAGTCAACGTAAAACGATTATCTTCACTGGTACCCCCAATCTCAACTCCCAATTCTTCTTTTATCTTTTCTAAAACTGCCTCTGCTCCCTTCACATAACAAGCAGTCCCCATACAAACTCCAATAGTATGCTTGCCCTTCGGAGCAGTTGAAAATAAAGAATAAAAAGTTACTACACCATAAACTTTACTGAAAGGTATATTTAATCTCTTCGCAACATAATTCTGAACCTCCAAGGGCAGATAACCTACAATATTCTGTACTTCATGCAAAACAGGGATCAAGTTTCCAGACTGACCATTATACTTTTCAATAATAGAATCTAACTCATGAAAGTCTTGTCTATCCATCATTCAACCCCTTTTCATTTTATCAGTCAAGATATTTTATTTGCTAACACGCCGATTTATGTACTAATTCAACTAAATAGAATATAAAAACCATGTAATTGTGAACTGTTGTAATAGTAGATTTAGGGAAATGGTAATTTTTTGTAATAAATACATTAGGAAAATATGTGACGTTTTAAGTCAGCTCGACACCTAAAAAATCAACTCAAAAAGACCCAATTTACTCAAAAAAATAAAAAGAACTCCCAACGTGCCTTTTAGCAAGCGTCAGAAGCCCTTTTTGTATACTATGCTTTTTTTATTGAAATGTGACTTTTTTATATAATATATCCTGCTTTTTTTAGAAGCTCTTTAGATTTATGTTCATGAACTCTTGAAACTAATATTACCGGGCCAGTACACCCCATACCAGTCTCAGCATAGATACCTTCTTTCCATAATACTTTAACAGCATCATCCAACTGAAGAATATCTATTCCTGGAATCTCTTCATCAACAATCCCCTTTGGAGGAACTTTAACTTCTTCAGCCGCTGGAGTTGCTGATTTTTTCAATCCTTCTAGCTTATCATTCAATCCAGCTTTCTTAGCACTCTTAATCTCAGCATCAGCAATCTCAGTAATCTTACCTTGAGCCGCATCAGCTGCATATCGGATAGCTCCTTGAACAACAGGTGCACCTGAAGCTCTAGAAAGAATTCCGATAATCATGCCAAAGCCTTCACCTACACCAGGACCATAACCGTAACCCATTGCCTCAAAGCTTCCACCAGTAGTAAAACTAGAGAAAACTTTCATTAACAGGTTACCAGTTAAAGTATCGGTAATCATAACATCTGGTGTTCCCATTAAGAGGTCATTTCCTCTCATTACAACACCTTTATCAGCACGAGCTGATTCAGCAAAATGAACATTATATCCATTTTCATTTAAGTCTTTCAAAATCTTTTCACATTGACGAGCACCATCTACATTTAAAATTCCGATTTTAGGCTCTTTAATACCAATCGCTTTAGCAGCTGCAATACCATAAATACCGTTTTTAACCATTGCAGCAACTCTATTAGTATCAGATGTACCAGTAGTTGTTGCAATAATCATCTCACGACCAGTACCTGGAGTAATTACACGACCAACTGTAGAAACTCCGATTGGAAAGTTATAATGCATGGTTACAGCAGCATCTGCTTCACCACTTTTTAGCATAGCTTCCATCTTTTCATGAGCTTCCTTATCACAATTTGTCTCATGAAGTTCTAAAGTGGTATCGCAAGTTGGACCGATGAGAACCACTTCCAGATCAGTATTTTTACTCTGAGCCATCTCAGCACCTTTGACTAATTCTAAATGTCCATGCTCACTGCCAAGGGTAGTTAAAATAACTCTCGTTTTTTTGCCAAATGACCCAGTTTCTATAGCATCTGCGATCTGATTGAAAATTTGACCTAACTTTTTTGTTGAATCTAAACCTGGCACAATCTCACCCCCTTATGCCTATTCCGCATCTTTAAGCAGAATTCCAGCTAATTCACGCATAGCACCTGCAACCATTTTCTTCAATTTAACATCATCTTCACCATGAGTTGCTTCTTCAACAACGCCAGAATTCCGTTCCATTACAAATGATACCCCATCAAAAAGATTGGTCATCCGGCCAAGAAAGAGACTACCTTTACCGATGATCATTGCTTTTTCAATTTGACCAGCTTTCATCATCTTTATTGCCGGGCCAACAAAAGGAACACCTGATGGAATATGGCCTTGAGTTGGAGCAAACCCAGGCATACCATGTTCTTTTACAAAACCTGGAATATCAGTACGTTGTAAATCACCGCGTTTAACGCCTAATGCAGCAATCATCTTATAGTTTGCTTCTGGAACATTTCCAGCACCAGCAGGTTTAGTGATCTCAGGATTTTGCATCTCAACTGAATATTTATCCACATCAGTGATCTTAAGACCACCTCGATCTAATGGATTTGTAACCAAAGCTGTTATAACTGCTTGTGGAGAAGAACCAGTACCTACAGTATGACGACCTACTAAGTCAGTTCTGATTACTGGGCTTTCACCATCATTTTCAGTAATTAAGATCGCAAATGAACCTAAACAATCTTCTAAGATTGGTAATTTTTTTGCAGTATGGTCTTTACCATTCATACCTAATTTAGCAACAGCACCACCAGCGATAACTGCTACTTTTTTATATACACCAGCTTTTACTAAAGCAGCTGCATTAACTAGAGAGTGTGCTGGAGCCGCACAGAAACTTCTGGTATCAGAGCCAGTTGCATTCAGACATCCCGCCATCTCTGCCATCGCTTTAGCGAAGTTACCGCCTCCACGCTGGTTCACATCACCGCAAGCCTCTTCAGAAGCTTCAATAACATATTCAATATCAGAAATATCGTGGCCTTGCTTCTCTAAGTTTAACAATGCCAATACACCAGAAGCTTTGGTCATCATATTTTCCAACATAACATGAGCATTTAAGTTAGGATCAGTTTCATGAGCTTGTCTTACACAACCAACCAGATTTTCACCTATATATAATCCTTCAGCCACATGCTTATTAACAAAATCTTCAATCTCACTCAATTCAACACCCTCACCTAAAGCTTTTAAATCTTTATTGCTGAAAATTGGGTGTGCTTCTAATTTAGCCTTAATCTCAGCAGTTATCTCTTTTGTTAATTTAACTAAATCAAAGCTATCATTCATTTTAACCAGACCAATGAATTCATCTTCAGGCATTATTTCACCCTGCTCACCATAGCGGGATGCATCTTGCATAGGATTTTCATACCATGGCTGAGCCATATTTTCTAACTCATCTGGTAAAATGTTACCAATATACGCTTGGTTTGGACCATATGCTACACAATCTTCAAAACTCCGTAAGAATTCAGGAATTTTTTTCAGATACTCAGCATTTGGATCTTTGGCCCGAGTTTGAGTTTGAGTAGAACCATAATGAAATAAAGTTGCAGGAGTTTGAACCAGAACATAACTGGCTCCCTTAGCTACAGGTAATGTCATTTTTGTCACCTCCAGTAAAAATAATACGGGTAATGGGTAATGCTTTTATCACTACCCATTACCCGTATTTCTACGCACAGCGCAATTAGTCTTCGAAAACAGTTTGACCGTTAACTTCAGTTTCTAGAGCTCTAAGAGATTTTTCAACTAAAGCACGACGGATTTTCTTCTCTTCCACTAGATCCTTCTTAGGATCACCTAATGGATAAGGAATAGCTACAGCAGGTACAATTCTGTTAGCACCTACGGTTAAGGAAATTGGAACAACGGTAGCTATATGAACTACAGGAATTCCAGCTCTTTCGATCTCTTTTACCATCGTTGCACCGCAACGAGTACAAGTTCCTCAAGTGCTGGTAAGTATTACAGCCTGAACTCCATCAGCTATGAGGTCTTTAGCAATATCACTAGCATATTGCTTTGAGTTTGCAACAGAAGTACCATTACCTACAGTCGAATACCAGTAATCATGTAAACTACCAATCTTACCTTCAGCTAACATCTCTTTAATAATATCAAGAGGCAGTACTCTGTCAGAATCTTGATTAGCATATACTGGATCATAACCACCATGAGCAGTCTCACTATTCTCAACAGTTAAATCATTAATATCAGCTAAGTTGTATTTACCAAACTTAGAAGCACTGGAAGATTCAATTCGATCAGGATTACCTTTTGGTACAATACCACCAGAAGTTACCAGAGCGATTCTCGCTTTGCTAATATCTGCAACTGGTGCATTTGGTTCTACCCGATCAAAGTTTGGCATTGGATATTCTGTAACAAACTCTTCACCTTTAATCTTCTTAAGGAGCATTTCAACAGCACGCATTGAACCACGCTCATCAGTAAAGAAGTTCTTACGAATACCACGAGGGAAGTAACCTTCTGCATCAGGTTTACCAACCTTGCCATCATTTTCAATAAACTTTTTAGTAAAAGCAACAATTGCAGGAATAGCTTTACGCATACCAGCAGCAGAGTTTGATGTTGGTAAAATATAAGCAAATTTAGCGAAAATTTCTAACCCAGGATTCTCTTCATACATACCGGAGATTACAGGGATACCATTTTTTGCTGCTACTTCAGCCATATGACCACAAGCCATACCATAACGACCAGCATTAAAAGCAGGGCCAGCGATTACAAGATCAGGCTTAACCTCGTTGACAAATTCCTGCATTTTTGCTTTTGCATCTTCTAAATTTTCATTAAAGTAGCTATCACCACAAATGATTGTATTCACAATCTCGGCTACGTCACCCAATCCAGCATTAATAGCTGCACCAGGACCAACTACGCCTTCTTTTAACATTGGCTCAATATGAGCTTGCTCTTCTCCACCGATTTGTCCAAAAAATTGGTTTATATAATGAAGAATACGTTTTTTGCTCATCAATCTCCCCCCCCTTTTTTTTTGGATTTATATGAGATTAATAATTTATTTATCCAAATAAATTATATTTAAAAATTTTCAGAAGAAGATTTTACTCCTCTATAAAATTAGGAAATTTTACCTTCCGAAAATGTTTTTACAGTAATTTGCAGCCTTGGTTTCTGTATTCAGATACTTCAGCAATAATTGCATCTACATCTAATACCATTTCCATCATGCTGATTTGCTCATCATAAACGCCAGCATCAACTGCATCTTTAATTTCAGATTCAAAAACATGATAACACGAGAGTCCTAACTGGACTCCAGCTAATGGACCTGCATAGGTAGGATCACCAACAGTAACAGTTTCACATGCGAGACCGGAAGCTTCTGCTTCAGCTCCACCTAAAACGATTACTAAATTCTCTGCGCCATGTTTTTCGACGAGATCTTTGATCCTTGCCTGAATTCCCAGATCCATAGCACCTGCGGCAGTTCAGACAAAGCACTCAGTAGTTACCATAACTACTTCGGCTTCAGTTGTCTTAATACATTCTTCAATAGCTGGACCCGGAATACCATCGCGGTCGCCAATGATTGCAACTTTTTTGCCTTTAAGCATATCGTCACCTCCATTAAAATTTATAAAGAAATTTTAATATCAAATTAAAAACCTTCTACAGACATCTTGTTAAAACCAAGCTCATTGGTTGCACCAGTGATAGCTTGAATCTCAACAGTAATACTACCATCTTCAGCTAAGGAACCAGCGAAACCACCAGCGACAACATCAGCAGGCTCTACATGACCGATAAGCTTTTTCATCGGAGGCAGAGTAATAGTTTCGTTAGCATTTCCACCAGTTACAACAGCAGTTGCAGCTGGATCAGCATCAGCTAAAGACTGGGAAGCTCCATCACGACCAGCATATTCGTCAGTAATAAGAACTGTCTTGATGCCTTGAACTTCTAACTTCTTGCAGTTCATGATTAAATCTGCATCAGGGTTACCGAAACCTTCTTCGGAAACGATAGCAGCATCCAGATTTAACATGCTAGCTAATTTAGCAACATAGTTTGATGAACGTTCTTTATCAGCAAGAGTTACATTTTCATTAGTTACGATAACACCAACAAAGTTGTACTCTTTTCCATGATATTTAAACATATCAGTGATAACAGGACTGTTCTGATGATGGTATGTAGTATTTTTATCACATGCAGAAACACAGTTACCACTTGTAATCGCTCCATCAAAAACTTCAGTTGGATAAATGAGTGTTGGAAGAATCTGCTTAACATCAACACCATATATATAGGTATCATGCAAGAGACCCTGACTTTGAAGCATATAAACATATGCAACTTTTGGTAGATCTTTGTACTTTTCTGCACCTTCAAATAAAGGAAGTGCTTCAAAAGTTTCAACTTCATCAGGCTCTACGTTACGACCAGCTTCACCAAGATAAACAGCAGCTTTATAGCCGATCATACGAATAGCAGCCTCATGCTCATGTTGTGGTAAATCATCAACAGGCTCAGCAATAATCACGATATTGTTGAGTTTAGAGAATGGAGTATAGTCAGCACCAGGACCAGTCATATCAATGATACCTTCCTGGAAACCAACAATCTTACCTGTAGTCACAACGGCAGCACCTTTCAGAACATGAGTCCGGCCAGAACCAACAGTTTCAACTTTGGAAATAAAACCTGGGAATATTCCACCATTACCTTCCACCTTAACCCGTGGCTCAATAACGTCTTTTACAGGAATAATTCTAACCTCTTCACCTGGCTTAGCTAAGTCAACATCAATAGAAGCAATCCGATCATCACCACTAATTTTACTGATCAGTTCTTCTTTGTTAACCATCAGGATTCCGTCTTTAACTTCAGTCTTATCCCCAAACTGTACATCTTTAATATTAATTTTACCTAACTCTAGACGCATAAGTTCACCTCCCTGCTTTTTATAAACCAAAAAAATTAAAGCCGATGTAATAACTACGTTATTACATCTTAAGTTTAACGACTTCAGAAGGAGATTGATACTCCCACTAAAGTTTTGATATTTATCTAGATTTTCACCCACACCTGTAGGTGTAGAGGAATTTCACCTTCTGAAATGTCGTTAAATATACTTTTTGATCTCCTCTTCAATCTCAGCAGCAGTCAAATCTTCACCACTTAACTGAGAAACTTTTTCGCCATCCTTATAAAAACATATAGTAGGCAAGCCCATAACCCGTTGACCAATAGCGAGTCGACGACTTTGGGTAATGTCTAATTTACAGAATTTCATCTGTGCACCATACTGTTCAGCTAACGCCTCAACTCCAGGCATAAGCTCTTTACAAGGTTCGCATTTTGGGCTGTAATAGTCAACCATAACTGGTTGAGTTTTCGATGTTTCCAATACTTCAGCTTCAAAATTTGTTTTGTTTACCTCCAGCACGCGTTTCACCTCCCTTCAAATATCTTATAAGATAAATATAAATTAGCCTTCAATCAAACTTAAAACATTTTCTTTTGTAACATCTTCAGTACGGCCTTTAACTTCTCCACCAACAAAGTAGAGTAAAGTTGGGATTGCTTTAATCTCATAACGATCAGCAATCAAACCATTTTTATAGGTATCAACCTTAACTAACTTGATATTTTTCTCATCTAATCCAAGATTCTCTAACATACTAATAGTTTCAAAAGTAGATTCAACAGTTGGACTCCAGAAGATTACGAGAACAGGCTTGTCTACATCAAGTACGTCGGTTTTAAAACCTTCTTCTTCAGCAATATACTTTTCAGCAGCAGTTGCAGCAATCGCTCCATCAGCAGCAGCTGTAACAACTTGACGAAGATATTTTTGACGAATGTCACCAGCAGCAAAGATACCAGATACATTAGTCTCCATTTTATCAGTTGTTGGAACATAACCAAAGCTATCCATCTCAACAAGACCTTTGACAAAATCAGTTCTTGGTACAGTTCCTACGAAGAAGAAAACACCATCACATGGATAATTAGTAATTTCGCCAGTCTTAATATTCTTAACATTTACACCATTCACAAGATCATCACCTGTAATCTCATCAACTACAGAAGTCCAGATAAAATCAATTTTAGGATTAGCAAAAGCACGATCTTGAATAACTTTAGTAGCATCCATAACACCTTCATCATGGATTACAACGATTGTTACTTTGTTAACAAACTTAGTCAGATAAATTGCTTCTTCAACCGCTGCATCACCATTACCAACAACTACTACATCTAAGTCAGTATAAAAATCAGCATCACAGGTTGCACAGTACGAAACTCCACGACCTCTATATTTACCTTCACCTTTAATTCCTAAAACTCTTGGTTCAGCACCAGTTGCTATAATTACAGCTTTAGAAACGAAATCACCCTCGCTTGTTACAACGATTCGCTTGTCTCCTTCACATTTAATCTCTTTCACGTCAGCTTTTATAAACTCAGTACCAAATGTTTTAGCATGCTCAGCCATTTTTTTTGTCAAATCTGGCCCGGTTGTACCTTCAGCAAAACCTGGATAGTTCTCCATCTCTTCGGTAGTAGCAGCCTGTCCACCTAGAGTTCTTTTCTTTTCAATAATAGCAGTATCCATTTTTGCACGAGAACCATAAATCCCTGCTGCCAAACCTGCAGGACCTCCACCAACGATTAACAGATCATATTCTTTACTCATCTGATATCCACTCCCTTGAAAAATTTACTGAATTTATTCAACCAGAGATTCAAATCCACTGGTAAATAAAGTTATATCCACAACTTGAAAATCTTGAAGAACTTTCTCAGGCCATTCTCTAACCACAGCATCATTCTTAAATTGCTCAAATTTTCGAATAGCATTCTCAATTAAAGATAATGACTTAAAACATAACTTCTCTGGATTTAGACTAACAATAATAGAACGGTAAGGTGATTCATTAGGTTTAACACTGCCATATAGAGGATGTGTGATCAATTTATGTCCTTGATGAATCAAATCTCTAGTCTGAATTAACACTTCCTCAAATGTTTTTTTCTCAATCATCTTATAATTCTGATACTTTTCTACAACAGAAGGATTATTCGTAATAATCAAAATCTGTTTCAAGATTAACACCTCTCAAGAAACTCTCAATTTAATTTATCCATTTTCACAAAATTCATACCATTTTATCTCTAAAACATAATACAAACTTCTAAATTATTCTGTTTTTAAAAAATCTCAAATAAATATTTTTGCACAAAAAAAGAGCAATATTAACCATAAAGCCAATATTGCTCTGTCCTAAACCTGAGAGATTATTCTTTTGACCATATCAATCAAAGAATTTGCTCCTTCGGTGTCCAAAATGGACTTTCCAGAGTTCTGTCAGAATGCGGTCCCTTTGACCTGAGAGTTTCTCTATGGAATCGGTTCATCCCAAAAATTTCTCCTTCGGTGCTCGAATAATAATAGCCTTTCCGAGTCTCTCCCGCATACATCATCCAGTACATTGTGAAATTTTTCGACAATCTTCAATCTTTAGTTATAGTATTCTATTTTAATATCGAAGTTCCTGCAAGAATATTAAAACTTTTTTCACTATTTTGCAAATAATTTTTTTTACTATCTTATTTTTTCTAATAAATATTTTGTATGGTTGATAATTTCCTCTTTGGAAATATTTTTCTTGGCAACTCCTGATTTAATTGCAGCCTCTCCCACAGCAGCAGCAACTTGTGGAGCCACGCGCTCATCAAAAGGATTTGGTATAATGTAATCTACTGCTAATTCTTCTTCAGTAACTATGTTAGCGATCGCATGAGCTGCAGCAACTTTCATCGCTTCATTTATATCAGTTGCCTCAACGTCAAGAGCCCCACGGAAAAGTCCTGGGAAAGCCAAAACATTATTAATCTGATTTGGATAATCAGAACGACCAGTACCAATAATCTTTACCCCAACTTTTTTCGCTTCTTCTGGCATAATCTCTGGAATTGGATTCGCCATTGGGAAGAGAATTGGATTTGGATTCATTTTAGCAACCATTTCTTTTGTCATAACATTAGCAGCAGACAAGCCTATAAATACATCTGCGCCAATTAACGCTTCTGTCAGATCTCCTTGAAGATTATAGCCATTTGTTAATTTAGCAATCTCCTCTTTGTATTTATCCATGCTCTCAGTACGTCCATTGTAAATAGCACCACTTAAATCACACATAATAAACTTTTTAGGATCTGCACCCGATGAAAAGAGCAGTTTTGATACAGCCATCGCAGCTGCTCCTGCACCATTGACTACTATTTTAATATCAGCTAAATTCTTTCCTGTTAATTTTAAGGCATTAATCAGCCCTGCTAAAACAACTATAGCTGTTCCATGTTGATCGTCATGGAAAATTGCCATATTTGTTTCTTCTTTTAATCTAGTTTCAATTTCAAAACATTCTGGTGCTGCAATATCTTCTAAATTAATTCCAGCAAAAGTTGGTTCAAGCAACTTAACAAAATTAACTACTTCATCAACATCAGTAGTCCCAATGCACAAAGGGAAAGCATCAACACCTGCAAAATTTTTAAAAAGTACACTTTTTCCTTCCATTACTGGTAATGCTGCTTCTGGGCCAATATTCCCTAAACCCAAAACAGCAGTTCCTGTAGAAACTACTGCTACTAAGTTTCCTCTTGCACAATATTCATTTACCTTACTTTTATCAGCATATATTTCATTACAAGGTTCGGCTACTCCAGGTGAGTAAGCAAGACTCAAATCCCGAGCATCCTTAACCGGAACTTTACTTCTCACTTCTAGTTTTCCCTTATTCTCACGATGCATATGTAATGCTTCTTCAGCTAAATTTTTCATTTTTAATTGCCTCCCTTTGTTACATCGACATTTTTATCTTTTATAGAGACTCCGACCTTCTTCATAAAGGTCTCCACCATTTGTATCATTTATAACGATGAGAGGAAAATCTTCTACAACCATACGGCGAATCGCCTCTGCTCCTAAATCCTCATAAGCGATAATTTCTACCTCTTTAATTCGTTCTGCGATTAAAGCGGCGGCACCTCCAACAGCACCAAAATAAACTGCTGTATGTTTTTTTACAGCATCTTTTACTTCATGAGAACGAAAACCTTTGCCTATCATGCCCTTTAAACCTAATTCTATCAAACGTGGTGCGTATGGATCCATACGATAACTAGTGGTTGGCCCTGCTGAGCCAATCACCTTACCCGGCTTTGCAGGAGTTGGGCCAACATAGTAAATGACCTGGCCTTTTAAATCAAAAGGTAATTCCTTACCTTCTTCAATAAGTTTTATCAATCGAGCATGGGCAGCATCTCTAGCAGTATAAATTACTCCTGATAGAAATACTCTATCACCACTTCGTAATCCTTCTAAGTCTTCGTTCTTTAAAGGGGTAGTTAAATGTTTCACCAGATCACCTCCTACAAAATAACTTCTTTGTGCCTAGCAGCATGACAGTTTAGATTAACAGCTACCGGCAAACTAGCAATATGACATGGGAAAATTTCAATATGAACAGCCAGTGCAGTAATTCTTCCACCTAATCCTGCTGGGCCTATGCCCAGTCGATTAATTTTTTCTAAAAGCTCTTTCTCCATTTCAGCAATCTCTGAATCAGGATTAGAACTTCCGATTTCTCTAAGCAATGCCTTTTTTGCAAGAAATGGAGCTTTTTCAAAAGTTCCGCCGATCCCAACACCTACCACAATCGGTGGGCAAGGATTTGGCCCTGCTTCTTCCACACATTGAAGAATGAAATCCATTGCACCCTCTTTACCATCCGCAGGTTTGAGCATTTTAATTTTACTCATATTCTCACTGCCTCCACCTTTAGGAGCAACAGTGATCTTTAAAGTATCGCCAGGGATCAGCCGAGTATGTATTATTGCTGGAGTATTATCTTTTGTATTAGTTCGACGAAATGGATGTCCCACAATTGATTTTCGTAAAAATCCATTCGCATAACCCAAACGTACACCCTCGTGGATAGCTTCTTCTAAATTTCCTTGAATCTGCACATCCTGACCCACTTCAAGAAAAACTACTGTATATCCAGTATCCTGACACATTGGAACCTGTTCACGACTGGCAATCTCTGCATTTTTTATCAGCTGATTCAATATTTCTTGTCCAATCTCAGATTCTTCTTCTAATATAGCCCTATTAAAAGCTTTAATTACATCTTCTCCTAGAAAAAAGTTTGCTTCCTGGCAAAGTCTTGCTACTTCTCTAGTGATTATATCAGTAGTAATTTTTTTCATTGGCTTTAAATCCCTCCTTATCCTCTATATTTTCCACTCTCTACTCTATTCATTAGTCATATTATATTTTCCTTACATAGTTTCTATAGTGGACGGTTAACTCCTGCTTTTTATTAAATATTTCTCATATGCATAATATTCGGACAAAATAATAAGTCGCTGAAAATATTCTCAGCGACTTATTATTTTATGGTGATTCTTTTTTGTCAACTTTGATCACTCTAAAAGGAGGTGTTACAGGTGAAGAGGAGATTTTAATAAGACATTTAACAGGCAAAATAGTAGTTAAAGGTAAATCTACAACCTTCAATAATGCTTTTTCTCCATCAAATCCTGTAATTTGAAAAACTAGACTATTTGGATCATTACGATTAATTACAATATCACCTAAACGCATATAAAACATCCCCTTAATTTTATCAGTCATTAGATAAATATGATGGGGATGTTTTCTTTATTCTATCTTTTTAAGACTCAAACATATAAGTCATAGAATGATTCGCCCACAAAAAGTAGTCACACTCACATACTATATATAGTATGTGAGTGTGACTACTTTTTGTGGGCGAATCATTAGAATTGCTTAAAAACAATATTAACTGTTACATCTTCTTCTTCATCATTTTCTTTCTCTTCACTATCTATACTTGAGCAACAAGCACAGTTAGGATTTGGTTTAATCTCTAATTCTTCCACTAAATTTCCTCTCCAACCTTTGTTCCAGTCGAAGCCCTGATTCAGAGAAATTTCATCGAAAAATTCAGAGTTCCAAAAACGCATTCCCATATAACCATTTGATTCTATTACCCGTTGATTACCTTTTTGTAGGAAAAGATAGAACTTATTATAAGCAGGCTCTCCAATACCGAGCAATATTTTCACTAACTCCGTCATGATAAAACCTGCACTTAAAAATACAGGAGGACAACATACAGGAGTTTTTGTATCTTCTTTCTGGCTGACCTTTGATAATTCAAGCATCTCTTTAACCTTATTAAAATCATATAAGCAATGGAAACATGGGGTTTTTGGAGAATAAAATATGCAGGCGAAAGAATTGATATCCATCATTCCATAAAACAAATGAGGGATATTTTTACGGATTGCACACTTTGAAAGTACAAATTTTGTCTCAATTTTATCAACACTATCCATTATAATCGCAGCATCTCCAACTATCTCATCAATATTATCAGCAGTTATCTTCTCTTGAAAAATTTCTACTTCAACATGAGGATTTATGTAATGTACAGTCTTTTTTGCTGAAACTGCTTTCTGCTGGCCTAATCTCGATTCTTCAGATACACAATGAAGAAATTGACGATTCAAATTGGAAAGATCCACTGTATCAAAGTCACAAATTCTTATTTTTCCTACACCTAATAAAGCCAGCTGAGTGATAATAGGTGATCCAGATCCACCTGCTCCTGCTACAAATACTGTTGTATTCTTTAACTTTTCCTGAGTCTCTTCACCCCATTGATCCAGTATAAATTGACGAGCGTATCTGGTCTTTTCTAATTCAGTAAACATTTTCCAACCTCCCTCTGTAAATTTTTACTATCTTAGAATGTTTAAAGCAAGGATTACCAGGCAGTCTCCAACTCAATATCATGGAGCATCTTACCTTTAATCCGTTCAATAATTTTCAAAATAGTTTTAACATCTTTCTCAATTCTTAAATCATATCGGCATAAATCAGGATTGTTAAAATAGAATATTAGATCCCGGTCAAACAAACCGAAGGGATTTAATTCTTTCAAACGTGCTTCTCGCGCTTCTTTCGAAAGATAATTGCAGAATTTATCCATACGTTTTTCAGGCTTTGTAGCTGGAAATTGGGTAAAATTCTTTAATTCAATTCGCATTTTGTTGATATACACAACTGCAACACCTTTCCGTAAAGCTAAATTTAAGACTTCTTCTGCTCGATTTATTATTGGTTCACCTTTGTCATTTAAAGAAGTGTTACAAATAATCGGGACACCAGTCTGTTTATAGAATTCTTTAATTATCTGATAAATATCAGGATTTTCATCTTTGTTAACAGTTTGTATTCTTGCTGATTGGTCTAGGTGTAAAATAGCTGGTATGACATCTTTCTTATCATCTTTAACTGTAAAAGTTTCTAACATATATGGTGATGGACGTCCATTTTGAAACCAGTCTTCTACATATTCTTCCAGGATTATCGGGGCAACTGGACGCCACCATTGGCGTTTTTTAATCTCATTCAAATTATCTTTGAGATTTAGATTGCGAGGATCTGCCAATATACTCCTATTTCCTAAAGCTCTTGGCCCTATTTCCGCCCTGCCATTAAACCATATAATTGGTTGATTTTGCAAATCTCTGATTAGTTGTGAATAATCCAGCGAAGAAATACTTTGAATATATCCGCTATAAACTTCACTGCGCAAAATTTCTTCTACATCAGTATGGTCATCACCGTAAAAAGCATTTTTAAATTTGAAATTGAATCTGCCGAGTTTCTTATAAAAAGCGTATAAACCCATACCCAAAGCAATACCAGTGTCGCTTACACACGGTGGAGCAATAAAGCCTTTAAAGTTAAATTTGTCCATTAAGTATGAATTAGAAGGACAATTGAGGGCATACCCACCAGCTAAAGCAAGATATGTTTCTGTTGGTTCAACATCATATTCAGTAATAATTTGTTCCACGGTGTTTTCTATCATTTTAATTGAAATCTCCTGAATTACTTTAACAACCATACTGATTCGGTTTTCTTTTTCCGAAAATCGATCATCAAATCCATTGAACAACGAATCCTGATCTACGGCGGTTATACATTCAATTCGTTTTGCTACCTGATTAAGCCACTCAGAAGTTGGAAAAATATCGTTCAATTTTTTAATACTAACTAAACCTTCCATGAATTCTTCAATCGGTATAGTGCATTTACTAGTTGATGCACTACCTAAAGCCATTAAAGAACCCTCTTCTAATTTATAACGTAATTTCATTAACATCCATAATAAACCAGGAGAAGGAACACTAAATAACTTAATCTTACCACAGTCACAATATGCCCCCATGTAAAAATCTTTCTCTCTTGCAAAATAGTCAATAACATTATCAGGTCCACCATCTACAGCCAGAGCAATCATCTGCGAATTATAGAATTTATCAGTATCCAGAAGTATTGTGGAAAACAGATGTGCTAAGCTGTGATAGGCATACTCTGGATACTCATCTAATGTATGATAATCTGCACTGGTCTCTAACTTAGGGGTACCCCAAATTTCTACAATATCATCTAGAGAAATATCATACACACTAAGCAATTCATTGATAACATCACAAGCATGTTCAACATTATAAAATGATTGGTTATGATGCTTACGGCCAGAAATTCTTTCAAACTCCCAAAAATGAATTAATTCAATATCTTCATGCTTTTTCTCCCATAACGCCATATGATGGTCATGACGTAAATCAATTTCTTTTAAATGAACAAGTTCATCAATATGTGTGTATATTGAGAGATAGTATCCATCTTTCATCGTGATCCCTTCTTTTTTATGAAATTTTAATTCACTTAGTACGTCATACGTATGCGCACCTATAAACTTTTTATGTACCATTAATCCTCAATAAAGCTGCTTTTTCACACATACAATATATAAGGTCGAAATGATCAACTCACCTTAAATATTGTATGTGCCTTTCATGCGACAATTATTGCAGTTGCATAATAATTTCGCCAAGAGTTTTTTTGTAATCTTTCATTACTACTGCAACAGCCTGGTCAGTAAAACAATTCCTATCATATCTAGCTATTAACCTAAATCCATCAAATGGTTCAATAAATACTCTAAATGGCACATTTACATAAGTCTGTTCATCTTCAAGTTCGATATTGATTCCTGAATCACTTTTATTACTATCTTGAGGATAATTCATGTAAACTAGTACTCTGGTATAAATAGCTTCCTGCAAGGTCTTTAAAGGAATTTGTGACCATTGGGCAATTTGATTAATCGTCGTATGTTCATAGTTTTTTAACTTTAGAATCTTATCCTGTAGCTCTTTTAAGAAAACAGATATAGTCATATTAGCACTATACTGGACTCTAATCGGAAGTACATTCGAGAATAACCCTACAATTTTAGCACTGTTCTTTAAACTCTCTGGACGACCAGAACACACTGTTCCAATCAACAACTCTTCGGTGTTTTGAAGTTTGCTATGTAACATTGCCCAGGCTCCCTGAAACAAAGTGTATAGAGTTAACTTATGTTCTCTGGCACAATCTTTAATTCTACTAACTTCAGTTTCATCCATCTGTATGATATACTCACCTGGGTCAAAAGAACTCCTTATCTGATAGGTAGAACCATTCTTACTAGAATCATCCGTAACAAAACCTTGTAACTCATTGATCCAAAATTTTTCTGTTTCTTTATACTCCTGATCTTTTAACCAGGAAATATAACTGATATAAGGACAGCTGTCTGCTAAATCTATTTTTTTACCTGTAATCAGGGAACTATAAATCTCAATGAATTCACTAAATAATAAGTTTGAACTCCAACCATCAAAGAGTGAATTCTGATATTTTAACACAAACCGCCATTCCTGTAAGGTAAATTTGATTAAACTAAATTGAATCAATGGAGGAGTAGCTATATTAAAACTGTTGGACTTCACACTAGTTATATGAGCTTGATAAGCTTTCAACTGTTCTTCAGAATGTAAGTCAGTAAGATCTAATATATTGAAAGTTACATCTACAGAATTGTAAACTACCTGGAGAGGCTCCACTAATCTTCTCCACAGAAAACCTGTCCGCAAAATCGGATGCCGCTTAATCACAATCCGCCAAGCTTCTTTAAAACTTGACAGATTGATTTCTCCACAGACTCTATATCTGACTAAAGAGTTATCATTACCTGTATTACTGAAATTGATATTTTGAGCCAAAATCAATTCCTGCATTGGTGATAATGGATAGATTGCTTCAATCTTTGGATTCTGAGCAACTAATTCAGCAGCTCTATTTCTATCTCTCTCATGAGTAATCAAACGATAAGTCTCTTCAATACCTAATTGAGCTTTTTCAATTTCTAGAGCTTTGGCAGGCAACCTAAAGGTAAAGCATTCATTTTCTACTAGTTCAACACAGCACTCCTGAATAGCACGAATAAATTCTGTTATGTCATCTAATGTATGTTCTGTTGAGATAAAGCAAGTAGCACCTTCCCAAAGATAGAATCCTTTCTCAATTAACATATAGTACAGAAAACGGAGTAAAGTTGGCGTATTTGTCTTAAAAATAAACAATGAACCAAAATAAACCACTTTAAGATCAAACTCTACCTTCGCAAAAAAATCATTCAAACAGTTAGCCATTTCCTTTGTTCGGCGATTTAAAGTCTCTTGCAAAGAGTTCCCCGCGTCTTTGAGTAAAAGTAATGTTGCTTTAGCTGAAGCCATAGCAAGCGGATGATGACAAAATGTTCCTCCAGTTTGCGCTAAAAATCCACTAGGGGTTGAAGCATCCCCATATTGCCACATCCCTCCATCTACCCGATCCATATATTTTGCTTTACCAGCAAAGACACCTATTGGCAAACCGCCACCAATAATCTTTCCATAAGAAACCAAATCTGCTTCCACACCAAAGTAAGCCTGTGCACCACCTTGATGACTTCGAAAACCAGTAATAATCTCATCAAAAATGAGTGCAATTCCTAACTCAGCGGTCAGTTGGCGAAGACCATGTAAAAACTCTTTAGGCTGAAGATCTGGTCGACGACTTTGCACGGGTTCTACCAACACAGCAGCCAACTCGTCTGCATATTCCCGGATCAATTTTAGTGATTTTTCCTCTGCATAGTCCAGCATGATAATATCTTCTGCCATCTTTGCTGGAGTGCCAAGGCTTAAAGGGATTGGCTGAACCTGCGGATTAGTTGCATCTTGCATCATATATACTCCATCAAAAGTTCCATGAAACGACCCGGAAAAGATAGCAATTTTCTCTTTTCCAGTTGTAGCCCTAGCAATCCGCATAAGATTCATCACAGCTTCAGTACCTGAATTACAAAATGCTACCCTCTCAACACCGGTCATTTCAGCAATCAATTCCGCAACTTCACCAGGCAGTTTAGTCAATGAACCTAAGATAACTCCTTCCTCTAGCTGAACAGTAACAGCCTCTTTGATAGCCGGGTGATTATAACCAAATAGATTAACACCAAAACCCATGGCGAAATCTATGTATTCATTACCATTGGCATCCCAGACTCTGGCACCCTTCGCTCGCTTAGAGATAATTGGGTAAGTTATCTCCTTCCATTGTTTAGAAAATCCCTGTGTTGCCCTTCCATTAGCCCAGACATGTCGATAATGCTGGGTTAATTGTTTCGAATCACCTGTTTTCTTTTCATAGCGTTTGATAAAACTCTCAAAAAACTGCTTTTGTTTGGTAGTCAAAACAGGTGGCGTCTTGACGATAAACTTTTGTAAAAGCCTATCTTCATTGTTTTTTTCTGCCTTCGGTTTTCTCCGAACAGATTCTTTTTGATGTGAATGTGAATGTGAATTAGCATATTTTTGCATTAACTGTAACTGTTGAGACATTATCTGCAACTGGTTATTAATCAAATTAGTAATATCATTATTGCCACTTACCGGAGCTAGTGACTTTTCCATCACATTCACACTATCTGTCACATACTGGATTTCAGATCTTTGGATAGGAAGTTCAGATTCAACAGAGACAGCAACAGAATCGGCCAATTTTTCAGTCAGCGTATGTTCTTGAATATACTCAGCTAACTTATTTAAAGTACTGATCTCACCAAATAACTTTTCAACTGAAATTTCAAGATTATACAAATGATATACCTCTTGTTTTAATTGAATGATTGATATAGAGTCAATACCTAACTCGAAATAATCAAGATTCGGATTAATATCTGCTGGTTCCATAGCAAACATATTGGCAACAAATTTTTGCAGATCATGCACTATCTCATTTTGATTCGCTTTCACTTTATCTATCATAGTATCCCTTCTTGCTCCCTCGTATATAGTTGGCTTTGATTTCTGACTCTCTTTTCTCTCAACAGGAATCTCTACCCAACAACGTTTCCTTTGAAAAGCATATCCTGGAAGGCTGATTATCTTTCCTGGCATTTTGCGATAAAAAGGATGCCAGTTAATCTTCGCCCCATTGACATAATCTTTAGCTATCTGCTGGTATTCAGACTGCTCAGTCATCTCCTTCTGGTTGACTTGTACACCAAGATGACCATCTGGTTTACACTTTCCATAATAAATACCATGTGCAGAATTAGTTTCTAGATTAACTCTCAATCTGAGCAAGCTAGATATAACTCCGAAAAGATCCTTAATAATAAACGCAACACGGTACTCAAAGTGATCACGACCAATTTGTGTTGTATAACATACGTCATTAAGATTCAAGTCACTTTTAACCTGCAAAAAACCAAGATAATTCTCGATGTTCTGTAAAAGATCTGTTTCCATTTTCGCTGAAATCAACATAATATTGTAACGCAGTCGTTGCTCATTTTGAAATTGTTTAGGAGCCTCTTCTAACACCAGATGGCAATTTGTCCCGCTGAGACCAAAACCACTTACTCCACATCTTCTTAGAACTCCTTTTCTAGTTTCCCATTCTTCTACTTGCTCAACCACATAGAGTGGGGAGTTAATAAAGTCTATCTTCTGATTTGGTAAAGTAAAATTAATATTTGGTAATAGTTTTTTATTTTTTAAACATACAACAGCTTTAAGTACACCAATCAATCCAGCAGCTGAATCAAGATGACCGTAATTAGTCTTAACTGCTCCAATACCGCAAAACTGTTTTCTATCAGTATATCGCTGAAAAACATTGGTCAAAGCTTCAACTTCGATGGGATCTCCTAAGATCGTCCCTGTCCCATGAGCTTCAATATAGCCAATTGTCTCTAGGTTTAGTCTAGCATTCTGCCATGCTTTTTCGATTACATCTTCCTGTGCCGCAACATTAGGAGCAGTCACTCCGATGGATCTCCCATCATTGTTAAGAGCACTTCCTTTTATCACAGCGTGAATATTATCTCTATCTTCAAGTGCTTTTGCTAATGGCTTTAAGAGAATAGCGATACACCCCTCACCACGGCCTGTACCATCAGAATCATCACTAAAAGTTCGTGCTCTCCCTGTCGATGACTCGATAGCAGGAACTTCTGCATCTAGATAGTGAATCGGCTCAATCAAAATATTAATTCCTCCCACCAGAGCCATGTCGCATTCATGATTCTTTATAGATTGACTAGCCAGATGAATTGCTGTCAAGGTAGAGGAACAGGCTGTATTCACTAAAAGACTTGGCCCAGATAAATCATACATATAAGAAATTCTTCCTGAGATAATAGAATCAATATTACCTGGGCCAGCCATGATCGCCATTTTTGGCTCAATCTCTACAATCCTTTTGTAGTATTCAGTTGTATGGGGTTGACCTACATATACACCTGTTCTGGAATCTTTTAATCTATCTTTTGTATAGCCAGCATCCTCAAATGTACTCCAGACTGTTTCCATAAAAAGCCGCTGATAAGGATCCATTAAACAGGCTTCTTTGTAAGATATTTTAAAAAATGAATAATCAAATTTATCAATTTCCTCTAAAAAGGCTGCTTCAGTCAGCTGATATGTTGAGGGATCTACTCCTTTAAAGTTTAAATAATCCAAAATATCCTGCAACCGTTCTTTTTCAGGGTAACCAATACAGTCTACTTTGTTCTTCAATACCTGATAGAATTGCTCAAGAGTTTGAGCCTGAGACAATCTAATCCCGACTCCAATAATTGCAATTCCCTCATCAGCATACTCTTTCTGCCCTTCTGGCTGTTCCCTTGCAGGCAGTATGCTATGACTATCATTTTTTTGATCTGAGTGGCTACGATCTAAGTATTGTGAATATAGATAATCTGAAATATATTTTGCCAATGACTGGATTGTCGGATATTTGAAAAAGTCTGTAATCTTTACTCCAGGGTACTGGTGCTGAATCTGATTATGTATTTTCATCAGCAAGAATGAATTTCCACCAATCTCAAAAAAATTATCAGTAATCCCAAAGTCACTAATACTTAGGTTCTGCTCCCAGATCGAATGCAAATAAGTTTCAACCTCGGTAATTGGATTTTGGATCACTCTCGTAGTCGATAATGTAGGTTCTGGCAAAGCGTTTAAATCAACTTTACCACCCGATGCTACAGGCAGAGCAGAGATCTGAATAAAAAATGTCGGAATCATATAATCAGGTAACCGATCAACTAACTCAGTTTTTAGATCAGTAATCTCAATAGATTTTTCTGCAATAAAATATGCACATAGAAACTTATCTTTTTGATGACCTTCCTTGACCAAGATAACTACATCTCTAACCCCGGGATAATCTAAAATCGCCTTCTGAATCTCTCCAATCTCAATCCGATAACCTCTGATTTTGACCTGTGTATCTTTCCTACTTACATATTCGATTAGACCATTATCTAGATAAACCCCAAGGTCTCCAGTCCTATATAATCTTCCCTCAGAATTTGCAGAAAATTGATCAGCCAGAAAAGCGTGTGAATTAATCTCAGGTCGGTTAAGATATCCCGCCCCCACACCAACTCCACCAATATAAATCTCGCCAACTACTCCCACTGGACACACCTGCAAATCTTCATTTAGTAGATAAATCTGAGTATTTTGTGCAGGAATCCCAATCGGAACCACAGTTCTTATATCTTGCTCAGGATTGAACTTGTGAATCATACAGCCGACTACCGTTTCCGTAGGCCCATATTCATTATAAATCTCAATATTTGACCCAAACTTTTCAACTACCTTTCGAGCCAGTTCAGTAGTTAACTGTTCACCACCAACTATGATTCTTTCCAGTCTGCTCTTTCGACAATCCATATCTAAAAGTAAACGCAAATGTGTAGGTGTTACTTTAATAATATTTGATATTCCATCATTAATAATCGAATTTATGGCTCCCATCTGATTTTGATAGATATTAATTGTTTGACCACTTAAGAGTGGTGTAAAAATAGAAGTAACAGTCAAATCATATGCTATCGAAGAATAGAAAGGAAAATAGATCTGCTGATCAGCAAAATATTCTTTTATCGCCCACTCTACATAGTTAACTACACCTTTCTGTTTGAGCATACAGCCCTTGGGAGTTCCAGTCGAGCCAGAAGTATAAATAATATAGATCATATCTTCAGAACTACCTTTACTTTTCCACTCTTTAGGTTCAGAAAAGTAATTATCTATTTCATCTACATTCACAACTGCTATATCACTCAAACCTTCACTTTTTACCGTACTTTGAGTTAACAGAAGAGGGCAATGACAATCTTTTAACATAAACTCTTTCCTAGCTTTAGGAAAAGTCGGATCAATAGGTAAATAAGCCGCTCCAGTTTTTAATATCCCAAAAATACTCACAATTACTTCTGAAGAATTATCCATCATAATCCCGATAATATCTCCTCTTTGGACCCCGCGTTGAACAAGACTCGCTGACAATTGAGTTGAACGATCTTTTAACTCCCTATAAGTCATTTTGTCACGATTAAATAAAATTGCCGTATTCTCAGGTGTCTCTTCAGCCTGTGCATCAAATAATTCCTGAATCGTATGCTGATGAGAAAATTCTTCTTGAGTATCATTAATGGTATGAACCAATTGACGCTTTTCTTCTGAAGATAGCAGATCAATATCCAAAATACTAATCTCCTTAGATGCTGTCACAGCAGAAATGATTCTATTAAAATAAGTTGCATACCTTTCAATAGTGCTTTGCTTAAACAAATGAGTACAATACTCCAATTCAAAATGTATCCGGTTATCAATCAGGGTGGCAAAGAGAGTAAGATCAAATTTGGATACACTACGTTCATAATCATATCTTTGTAAATTAATCTCTGGTAAGCTAAAAGCTAATCTATCAGGATCTTGCATCACAAACATTTGATCAAAAAGTGGATGGCGATCCATCTTACGTTCTAAGTGTAAGTCATCAATTAGATTTTCAAATTGATAATCCTGGTGATCTAGCCCTACTAAAAGCTTACTCTTTACCGTATGCACCAGATCAGAAAACTGCGCAAATTTGTCGATTTTGGCCCTAATGGGTAATGTGTTGACAAACATACCTACTATCTTCTCAAAATCAGGGTGGGTTCGCCCAGAGGTTACTGTACCAACTATGATATCATCCTGATTTGTCAATTTATGCAAAAGAATAAACCAGAAAGATAGTAATAGTGTATATAATGTAGTCTTTTCAGCAATCGCCAACTGATTCAGATTTTGAACCTGTTCCTGGTTCAGGGTAAATCTAAACCGCTTCCCTTCAAGACTTTGAAGTTGAGGCCGGGGAAAATCAGTCACCAGATTTAATGCAGGTATTCCTAAAGCAAACTCATTTAGCCAATATTCTTTATGACTTTGAAGACTCTCCTTCCGATGCTGCTGCCAGACTGCATAATCTTTGTACATTTTCGTTAAGGGTGGCAGTTCTGTATTGGTATAGAGATCAAGAAAATCTTTGATAAGCAGATTGTTAGAGAGCCCATCTGAAATAATATGATGAATATCAAGAATAATGATAGATTTCCCGTCATCTAATCTTCCTAATCCAACCCTAAACAGTGGTGCTTTAGAAAGGTCAAATGCACATACAAATGACCGAATTGCTTCGTCTAATTTATCCTGTTGAAGATCGAATACCTTTATCTCAAAATCAACTTTTGGCCAAATCGTTTGGTAGACTTCGTCATTTTCCAAAATAAAACTAGTACGTAAACTTTCATGCCGGTCAATTAATGATTTAAAAACTTTTTCTAACTTATTGTAGTCGATCTGCTGATCCGCAAATAAAACTTCGGTCATATTATAGTTAGAAGCTTCAGGTTGCATTTTCTGTAGGAAATATAATCTTTTTTGAGCTGATGCTAAGGGATAGTTATTCCTTGCAACTACATCAGGTATCTCCTCTCTAGCACCTGCTTGATGGGTCTGGATATACTCTGCCAGAGCACTAACTGTCGATATATTATCAAATTCTGCAATCTCTATTTTCAGTCCAAATTCCCGCTGGATTCTTAACACTAACGAGATTACCTTTAAAGAATGGCCTCCTAGACTAAAGAATTCATCTGTAATCCCAATCTTTTTGACCTGCAAAATCTCTTTCCAAATCGTGATTAACCTTTTTTGGAGTTCATTTTCCGGTTCTACATAGGTTTTAAGAGTAGTTTCAGTTTCTAGTAAAGCTTTACGGTTGATTTTACCGTTTGTGGTTAATGGCATCTCCTCTAGCTTAATGAAGTATGCTGGAATCATGTATTCAGGCAAAACCTGAGCTAAATAATCATGTAATTCATTAGTACTAACCTGTTCTTTTGGAACATAATAGGCACACAAATACTTATCTCCAACTCCATCTACTCGAGCCAAAACCACAGCTTCCTGAATCTTTTCATGTCTAACTAACCATTCTGTAATCTCCCCTAATTCGATTCTGTTACCTCTAATCTTAACCTGGAAGTCTAATCTCCCTAAATACTGTATATTCCCATCTAAGAGCCAACATGCCAAATCCCCAGTCTTATACATTTTGCCTGAGCCAAAAGGATTTTTGACAAATTTATCTTCAGTTAAATCTAGTTGATCCAGATAACCTCTAGCCAACCCTGCTCCAGCGATGCATAATTCTCCCGCCAAACCTACTGGCTGGAGAGTATTATGAGTACTTACAATATATAGATTCAGATTATCAATAGGTTTTCCGATAGGTATACTGATATATTTTTCATCTGGAGAACAATTAAAATATGCTACTTCAATGGTCGCTTCAGTAGGACCATATAGATTCACTAATCTAGTCTGAAATTTGGTATATAAAAGTTCATTGAAAGCATTCACTTGAGCTGATGTCAAAGCTTCACCACTAACAAAGATAGATTTTAAACTGCTAAGTTTAGTCAATTGTATAAAATTACGATGAGATTCTACATATTCTAGAAAAATGCTCAACATTGAGGGCACAAAATGCATTACGGTCACCCGGTTGAAAGCTATCGTATCAATGATAACCTCAGGGTCTTTCTCACCATTTGGAACCAAAAAACAGACTTTAGCTCCAACAATAGCCCACAAGAATATCTCCCAAACCGATACATCAAAGGTAAAGGGTGTTTTTTGCAAAATTAGATCATCCTCATGCAAAGGATAAGTTCTTTGCCTCCATTGCAAATAATTGAGTAAACTACCATGTTCAACCATTACTCCCTTCGGTTGTCCGGTAGAACCTGAAGTGTAGATTACATAAGCAAGATTAGTTAAGTTGACAGTTTTTTCTAAATCAGTGTTATCTCCTGTATATAGATTTTGATCTGATAAATCAAGAACTTCCTGAGCAAAAAAACCTTCTTGTTCCTTTGTTCTAGATAGTAATAAACAGGCTCTGCTATCGTTTAAGATATATTTGCTTCTTTCCAATGGATTTTTAGGATCAAGTGGCAAATAAGCCCCGCCTGCTTTTATGATCGCCAATAACCCGATGATCATCTCCAGAGAACGTGCTATCCTAATACCAACAATACTTTCAGGTTTAACACCTTTTGCTCGCAACCGTCTAGCTAATTGATTGGATTTATGATTTAACTCTTTATATGTCAACTTATCGTTTTGAAAGATAGCCGCAATTCGCTCTGGATGTAACTCAGCCTGTCTTTCAAATAATTCATAGAATAATAGGTCTTGATTATAAGCTACTGTAGTGTTATTCCAATTAGAGAGTATCGTTTCTTTCTCTACAGCATTTAACATATCTATATGTTGCATTTCGGCTACTGGTAGCCTAATAATATTACTGATGAGATTTTTAAAATGGTTTGTTATCTGCTCAATAATCTGCTCAGGAAAAACCCTTTTTTTGTATGATAGACTAACTTCTAGATTTTCGAATGTAGTGATACTCACTGTCAGATCAAAATTAGTCTGTTCAAAGATTTTATATGACTCTATCGACAGTATATTCTCTTTAGTACTTAAACTCTGATCCAATTTATAATTTTCTATAACCATTATCGAATTAAACAGTATTTCATCTGCTTTTATGCCACTATACTTCTTGATATCAACTAAAGGTGTGCTTTCATAACTTCCTCTCGTTTGCAGCACACGATTAACCATAGATAACAAATCTTTTACCTGTTCTTGAGGATTCGATGTGACCCTAAGAGGTATGGTATTGATAAACAAGCCAACAATGTTTTCAATATCCCTAACGTTTTCATTCCTACCAGATACTGTAGTGCCAAAGATTACATCTGAACTATTAGTATATCTTTGCAGCAATATTCCCCAACTACTATAGAAAAGTGTTGCTAAGGTAATTCCCTGGTTTTTAACAAAAACATTGATCTCCTCTGTTAGTTCAGAGAGGAATTGAAAAGCTTTGGTTTGAACCTCATTTATTTTTTCCTGATTATTTTGAAACCATAGGTTATACGGTTCGTAGTTTGCTAGGTATTCTTGCCAGAAAGTCTGATCTTCTTCATGATTGCGCTTTTTTAGACAATTAACAAATTCGCGAAACTTAGTTTTGACTGGCTTAATTAATTCTTTCCCTTCAATCGTTCGCTGATAAGCAGCAAAAAATTCTTTTAAGATCAATCCAGTACTCCAACCATCATACAATATATGATGATTACTAATGATCATTTTGAATAATGACTGTTCTAGTTGGCACAATTTGATTCTAAATGGAACTTCCATCAGATTAAACTTATCTGCTTTGTCCTGGTCAATGATCTTCTTGAATACTTGAAGTTTATCTCGCTCGGACATAAGATTATAAAATTCAAACTTCAATTCAGGAGTTTTTAAACTAATCTGAATTGGTTCTCGGATCTCTTCCCACCTAAATAAAGTTCTAAGGACTTCATTACTTTCTAAAACAAAATTCCAAGCTTTTTGAAAACACTCTAAGTTAATTTCTCCTGATATATCTAACACTAATTGATTACAATACTCATCACTATCTGAGTTCTTTAAATAGTGATAGAGTATTCCCTTCTGTAGCGGTGTTAATTTAATAATAGCATCAATATTTTCTTTTTGTAATTTCATAGCTAACACCCCAATATTTTCATGCGACCCTTTTGTCAATAGAATCACTTTTTTTATTGTCAAAAAGTAAAAGGACAATTTGTAAAACTTATAGTTTTATAAGTTTATTAATGTTTCCTGCAACTTGTTGACAAATTGCCTTTCCAACTGTGCGATCTGATTACAACGTTCAATACACCGCTGAAAATACTTATCTGAATCTCTGAATAAAGTTTTTACAATCATATTTTTGGTAATAGCCCAAGTTTGGCTTATATTGAACATATCCTCGGCTAGAGGTAGAAATTGCGGCAAGTCAAATTTGACTGCTATGTTTTTTAGATAATTAGAATGTAATTCTAATTGTTCGGGAATGGTAGTTAGTTGAAAAAATATGCTAAATATATCATCATGCCCTAACTCGATGAGTTTAGCAACACTATTACCTAACTGATCAAGTCCAGATAAACCAGCAAGAAAATTATTAGATTTTTTTAAAATTCGTAGTGCTGCTTCATTAGTGAAATCCAGATTAGGCTGAAGCATATTTTGCACGTTTTGCTGCATAACTCGCAAAAAATCTTCTTTAGTATGAACTACTGGTTGTTCAGGAGGAATCACATCATAGCAGTAAAATTTGAACTCTTTGCTATCCCAATTAAAACACCATGCTTGTTCAAGCTGCTCAAACCCAAGTTCAACGTTATAATATCCATTGATTGAATCTAAAAGAGTGACTTTTTTTTGTTCAAAACTGATCCCAGTAATAGTAACATAATGAGTAGCGTGGCTTTTTTGATAGCTTTGGCCATCATAGGGGTAAAAAAAGACGTCAACTAACGACATACTCAAAATACCATTTTCTAAGTTAGCTTGTAAATGAGTCAGAGCTTTAGTTAGGTTCGCAAATTGATGGTGCTTTAATGTGAAATTTTGATTTTTTTTTAAATCATCCCATACAGAAAACCTTTTACGGAACCACTCAACACAGGATTCATCTTCAATGTAATAGTAGCAGTACTCCTTACCTATACAAGTTGCAAGATCTGTGTACCCATAATGTAGTAATATATCACGCAATAAAGTGGCATAACATAGTAAGTACCGATAATCGTTTTTATCAGAAAACTGATTAACTATAGGGTTCACGTTATCTATCATTCCTTTCTAACGTTATCGCAAAAATATGATAGCAAGGGTTATCAGGCAGTTTGATTTTTTGCAAATATCGCCAGCTTTCTATGTTCTGAGACTGATGCCAGATCGTTGATTTAACAATATGTTCACCATCTTTGGCATGTAAATGTGTAAATTTGAAAGCAGACTGCTCTTTAAACATTGATCTCATCAGCGTTGTATTACTTAATCCAATTTTATACTGTTCTTCAGTTTCTGAATAGATCAAGGTAAATTTTTCTTCAAAACTTCCGTTATCACAACCACCAAGTATATGTAATCTACAGTATTTACCTTCTGGAACCTCGATCAATTCACTATAACATTCGATGTTATTATTGATTCCATCTTCTTTAGGTGGAATCATAAATGGAACTTCATTAACAGTAACGATTGCTTTAGATTCTGGAAGTTCTTCAGCCGGAAAAGATGTAAGCAAACCAAACATTCCGTCTATTCGATTATCGTTCGAACTAATCGCATCTGCATTAAAGTAAGGTTGCAAGTCTAAGATTATAAACTTATCCTTCATTTTCCCAAAACTCCTTTACTCTATAATTGGTCTGAGCTACAATAATTTTTCAACTGAAGCTAAGGTTTCGATCACCTGGCACTCCATTTCATAGATATTTTTAAATATTGTAGCAAAACGATCAGTATAATCGACAATATGATGCTTTTTTAAAAAACACTTATCACATAATTTGTCAACCAGCATCCACGTAGTACTTAGATTATTTAATAGTTCATTGATCTTTTGAAGTTCTATGATCGTCTTACTTACATAGCTCATCAGATTCTTAAAGCTTACCTTTTCTAAAATCATCGGGCTTAAAAGTTTTGTCGTAAACTGAGGAGCATATTTTCCTTTTAACTCCGACATTAGTTTAAAAAACTTTGGTAAATCTTTTATTAGCATTTCCAAACCTTTGAGGTTTTTCATATACGTCCTTCCCTCGATTGTTGCAGTCTCTTCTAAAGTCTGGTTCAAATTTTTTTTCAATAATAAACGAATCCGCTCATTTTCCGGGATATCCATCCTCTGAATAATCACTTGAGCAAAATAGCTTCTTCTTAAATGATCAGACGTTTTTGCTTCAATATATGCCTTTAATGGAACTTCTACAATTACATCATAAAATTTGTCCATAATAGTACATTGCTTATTGTCAAGGTCTATGTCCACTAAAACTGCTGAATGGCTTGAACTATGATCTAAATTCATTGCAGAATTCTTTTTTTTATAGTACTCGTATAGATAATATTGATCACAACAGAAAATAAGGGGAATATCTTTTTGGATATATTCTATTTCGACCTCTAAATTTTGTCTTTTTTCCCCTTCATAAACTCGCACCCCTTGAAAAAGATTATACTGCTGACAATGGTTTCTAGTGTAGATCTCATAATCCTCATGATAGAGAGAATCTATTCCACCTACAATAAATAATTCATTATCTTTAGAGATATATTCCTCAGGTCTTTTCGGATTGAGAAAGGTTGTTAAATGATCGAAATCATACAGAAAATCAAAGGTTGAATATGTTAAAGAATAAGATAAATAATTTTCATATTCAAGTATTCCTGACACATTCATTAACATGCAACCATTACCAACTTTCAAATTTGGAATTACTTTTTCTAACTTTTTATTGTTCATGTTAATCATCCTTCACATTAAGATTGCCTATAATGCATTTAACTCATCTCGAAGCTTTTTAAATGCACTTACTTGTTGGTTTGTATTTTTTAAAAACTCTACAATTTCTTCTACACATTCACCTATATTTGAAATATAGGTATCTACTTCAATATCATGTTTTTTCGCGAAGTTATTAATTTTATTTTGACGCCTAGCAGTGCCCATATAACGATCTCCTCTTTCTCTTTCTCGCCTTTCTAACTCGTGTAAAGGACAAGTTAATCCAACAAAAGTAACCGGATAATTATCAAAAAAAATAATACTTTTTTTTAGATTCTTTTTATTTATACCATGATCAAGAACAACATTGATACCCAACTCGGAAATCGTTTTCACAATATGATAAAATAAATCCATAATGCCTGAACTTAGTAACTCCCTTCCTTTTAGAAGATTAATATTTTCCTTATCTTTTAAACTCGTTAAACCCAGATTCATAACATCTTCCATCATTCGCTCATAAAATTCATCTGATGATAGGTATAAGTATTCTTCAGGTAAGACAGCTAGCAATTCTTTTGCTAAGCTAGTCTTACCTGCACTTGAGGACCCATCAACCAAAATGATTTTTCCTTTGCCCATTTTGAAACACCCTTTCAGGTTAAATACTATATGTTTAGCACAATCGTCACTTTCTTAAAATATATATATATGAATGAATCTCTTCACTAGGTTTTAGTGAACCATATGTCTTATCTGCTATTTCGTTAAAAGATCTAATATAACCAACCTTTGCTCCTGCTGTACGAAGTCGGTTAAAGCATTCAGCAACTACCTTTTTAGCATATCCTTTTCTCCGAAACGCATGCCGAGTACCTACAGTCTCTATAATAGCACTTTTACTGTGTTGATCCAGCCAACCTGTACAACATGATACATAGATTCCTTCTGGAGAAATGCAAGCAAGATCAAAATCAGAATTATAGCCTGGAGCACTACAACGCCATTCATACTCTTCTAAAGTAAACTTAGTCAAATCGCCGTTATTATAAGCATCAGAGACTACTTCACACCTTTCTTTCAGATCATGATCTTCATTAATACTGCAAATTTTGAAACCATCTTCTAGTTGAATCTCATATTCGACCTTTGTTAAATCATATTTCCATCCATGGGAAATGATTCCATCTCTTTTTTTAAAGTTTCTGGAAGTTAATAAAGTAATTAAATCTTTTTCATATTCAAAGAGATCACAATAAATTTTCTCTTTTTCAGCCCCCCAAACATTAATTGCCCAATCTAGAATTACCTCCCCAATCTCTTTCACTTCTGGAGCAGGAATAATAGAAAACTCTTCTTTCCCTTTTTCGGAGATAAATAAACCAACGATCTTTCCAGTCTCATCTCTCCAGATATGGCAATTTTGATAGAAGAAATCAACATTATCTTTTCGCTCAACATGAGTATAGATCCACATCTCACATCGAGTATAGTCCCAATCCTGAGGAGTTCTGAAATAAATCTCTCGATCTACTAAAAACTCGCGAATTTCAGAAAAATCTTCTCTTGTATATGCTTGATCTTTAAATATCATAGTGTTCTCTTCCTTCCTCTTCAATTCTATTTTCTTAAATATGAAAGACCATGTTTAAATAACCACATTGTACTTCTTCTAACTACACTTTCATGATAAAGACCTTTATATTGAGTTAAAATTTGGGCGACAGTTAAACCCTTACTTCCTACTTCTCTTAGTTGTTGTAAGATTATTGGTCCTAACTGATATTCCTGCAAAATATCTTCAATTTGATAATGTTTCGGAATTGGCTCTTTACCATCTAACACATTCTCCCCTTCTGGCGTAATTACAAAAGTCTCCTGATCACTGAGAAAACGAGTTGGATATTGCTTAAAAGCATCACAATAGATTGGTTGCATAAAGGTCAAATCCTCTCTTCGATCCTCAACAGGGGTTGCCTTCTGCTGTTCACGCAGTTCTGACCATAAATCTTCATACAGTCGAATGACATTAGCCCACCCAAATTTTTCCCTGGCAATTTTAACTGAATTTTCCGACATCATTTCTCTCAATTCGGGGTGGTCAATTAATCTCTGAATTGCCTGCTCATATTCCTGCAAATCCAAAGCAACTGATTGCCCCATCAGTAAATGATGCAATACAGTACGATGAGTCGGCTCAGAGGGGAACATAGCAGCAGTTTTGATATCTTCATCACATTTCATCCAATAAGTTGGGATCAAAAAACCGGTTTCACCATCAATAACAGTATCTTTGTAACCATCCCAATCAGAAACAACTTGAGGTGTACCACAAGCCATAGCTTCGATGGGTGTAATCCCGAAAGTTTCTTGTACATTATCTATAGGAGAAACAAAAACATCAGCTGCCGCAAATAACAGATTTCGATTGGCTACGTCATTGTTTGGAATAATCTTTACTTTATTTTCAATTCCGTGTTCTGTAAAATAAGACTTTATTGCTGGTATGAAAGGTATAGTTTTACGGTCATGACCCGCCAAAATCAGCAATAGATCTTTATCTAGGTTCTTCTCTAGCAAACGCTTGTACATCAAAATAATCGGCAACAGGTCTGCTTTATCATAAGCTGAAAATCTTCCTAACCAAAGAATGATAAATGGGTCAACTGGAAGATCTAACTTATTACGAACTTCTCTTTTATCCATTGGAATAAATTTATCTGTATCTACTCCCAGTGGAACAATATCTAAACGCCCTTCATATTTGATATTGGTATTATATCTTTCATTCAAAGCACCACTTATATTTTCCAACATCGCTTTTACTGCGTACTTTACTGCTCTAGAAGTACATATTAAAGAATCATACGGTCTAAATGGCATCAGTAGTTTCATTAAGTAAAAACTCTCAATGTAGTTCGGATAACTAGCACCGTGTATAGTGTAAGTAATTGGAAAAGCGGACTTAGCAAAAAATTCACGCAAATACACTAATGGCATAAACTCCATACTAACATTGTGTAATATATCAATATCTACTTTTTTTTGATCTTGTAAGATATCCAATTCCGAAAATAGGTTTAATTTTGCTGAGGCTTTATTGGCACGGCTTAAGGAACGATACTTCCGCAGAATCGCGCTCTCTTGAAAATGATTGGGCTCATAAAAACAAGTCACTTCTTCTAAAGAACTATGAGCAATTAACGCCCGGAACATATCATCCACTGCCACGTCATAACCATAAACGGTATCCAATCCAGCCATGACGCGAAATGCATTTCCCATCATTCCTAAATTTTTAATTTTTTCTTTCATCTTATTCCCCTTTCTTTACTTCATTATTTTTGAATTCAGCTTATTTGGGAGAACGCATAAATTTAATTGCGAAATCATACAAGAATGTAAAGTTCCATTTTTGTACTAGATATGATAAGATAGTTAAGATAAAGCGATGACCTTTGTTTTTTGCATATACTTCAGGGTAAAAGAGATAATATTGTTTCTGAATCTCCTTTGCAGAGAATTGTGGATAATCAAGAACAGCGACATTTCTACCATGATCTCTAAAAGAAGGTTTGATTAGATTATGTTCCAAACAATATTCATATAAATAGGTGCCAGGGTAAGGACAGAAGATATTTAACTGAGCAAAATGTGGCTGACATTCCTTCACCAGATTCACAGTCTCATGGAAATCCTCCACTGTTTCGGTTGGTATCCCAAGCATGACATACAACATCGAAAGAATTCGATATCTTTTAGCCAACTTGACGACTTGACGAACATCATCATTAGAATAATTTCGTTTCATCATTTCCTGTCTAATTCGTTCACTTCCTGATTCTAAACCAATATTAAGATATGTAATATTAGCTTTTCGCAAAAGATGGAAGATATGGTTTACATCCTGGGATGAGATTATCCGAAAATTTACACCGTAAAATACATCTCTTTTCAAAGTTTTATTATACTCCTCTAACTTTGTACAAAAATATTCCAAATATTTTACGTTAATATTGATCGCTTCCACTTCAAAGTATATAGTATCATTTTCAGCAAATTGTTTAATTACTTGATCAACTTCTTCAATTACATTTTCTGGCGATCGAAATCTTACATATCTGCCCTCAGCAACTTCCCGCAAAGCATGATTGCAACAATATGTACAATCAAAAGGGCAACCTCTCCCGACAAGAATAACATGCGGAGTTTTAGGATTTGTAATATATTTTTGCCACATCTGACGATCTGGAAAAGGAAATACATCTAAATTCTCGCAAAATTTACGAGTAGGGTTACGCTCTATACTTGCATCCTGCTTAATCCACAAGTTTTGAATCCCATGGGGCTTAATGTCCTTTTCTAATTGATCGACTAATTCTAAAGTTGCAAACTCCCCTTCTCCAATACAAATAGCATCAAACGCTTCTTGAATAGCCACCTCTGGATTTAGGGTAATATGAGGTCCACCTCCAAGTAAATATGTATTTGGATATGTAGCTTTCAGTTTATTAGCTGTATTGACAATAGACTCATACTCTCGAAAAACTGCACTGAGACAAATTAAATCTGGTTTACATCTCTCAACTACCTGTTCTATCTCTACAATACGCGTTTTTTTTGAAATGATAAATAAATCTATATGGTGATTATTATTTTTTAACATCGCAGATATATAAGAAATTCCAAACTGAATTTCATCATTAGCATATAATGGTTTTTCCTTACTAACTTTATAAATATTTTTTTCCAAAGTATCGCTATGGATAAAGAGAATATTCATTAGTCAGCTCTGAAAAATCTATATAACCTTTTTAAAGTAAAGATTATAACATTTTCTCATACACTTAAACATTAGTTTAATGTACATAATACAAGGTCTTTACACTTGTATAGTGTGAGCTAACACTACAAGTTTTCATCTCCTTTTTTGACACTCAGGTAACTAATTCCCTGAAATAGAAATGTAAAGTAGTTATCTGTGTGATTTGTAGAAAATTCAGTTTTAATATATTACACCACAATAAACCTGTTTGGCTTGACTAGTTCACATAACCACTCTTTTATCTGCTCATCTGAGATTTTTTTACGTTTTTTGTTAAGGAGAAATATGCACACACAAATAGATGACCCTTATGTGTGCAACTTTCAATTGCCCATTTTGCAATTAATAATATTTGAGTAAGTATTCTTCTAGTCCTGCTAACTGGTTTTTTAAAGGAATTAATTTTTCTTTCCACTCTTCAATTAACAAATCAAAGAAGTCAGTGCCATCATTGTCATTCATAATCTGATTACAGACTTCACGAATGAACTCCATATCCAGTTTAAATAACTTCTGATATACCTTTTTAATGATGTCATACTTCTCTTCTTCTCCATTTTCATCTGCCAGATAAGCGATAAAATTTTTATTAAAGAGTGGACTCACTCGATTAGACCATTTTGTCACAACCTTGTAGCATAAATCTGTTTTAATATCCATAAAATTATAATTTTTATCATTTGGTGTGTATAATCCTTCTTTAACAACGTAATCAAAAAGTGGTGTTCCGGTAGTGGCGATAACAGTACTACCGATTGACAGGGGTCGAATGATATTATAATCCTGCTCATAAAAGCCCATATCATTCATTACGTTGATAAATTTTATAATTTCTGGCACAGTAATTACCGGATCAAAAAGTAGTATTCCGATGGTGTACCTTAGCTTAAGATCTTCTAAAATCTGAATAGTCTTAACATTCTCCTCGACAACTATTTGCTTATTATAAAAATTTAACTGTTGTTGCAAAAAACTTTCAATTCCCACATTAACATTATATAACCCAATCTCAATGAATTTTTCGAGAATATCCCGAGATTTTACAACCTCGTTGGCCCTAAAGTCACATAAGTAATAAACTTTAATGCCTTTTTCTTTAATTAATTCATAGAATCGGTTAAACCAAGCTCTTCCTACTACCGATGCGATATGAAAATTACCATCATTGAAGGTAATATACTCAATTTCATAATTATTCACCAACAATTCGATTTCAGCTACCACATTTTCTGGTGTCCGTCTTCTTACTTTTTTACCCTCACAAGTTTTAAAAAACTCTTGAATTCCACAATATGTACAATGTCCATAACAACCGCGGGTAGTCAGAACAGAAACAATCTTTCTTTCAGAAATAAATTGTCGCTTAGGAAATGGCAGCATATCCAAATTATCAATTAATTCTCTCTTGCCAGTAAAAATGATCTCTTTACCCTCCCGATAAGCAATACCAGGAGTATCTCGCCAGTTTTTACCTTTCACCACCTTTTCTACCAACTCTAAAGTTGTTGCTTCACCCTCCCCAATCACACAACATTCAAAAGTATCCAAATTATTCAATAACATTTCATAAGATAGGCTGGGTAAAAAACCACCAAGAAAAATAAAAATTGATGGTTTAAGTTTTCTTAAACGACTAATAATTCTTACAACATTCATGTAATTAAAAAAGTAAGTTGATATTCCTACCATATCATAATTACCTTTAACGATTAAATCACAAACTTTTTTTACACTCGCTCCAATTCTCGCGCACTCTATAATTTCGACTTCATAATCGGCTTTTTCTAATACAGCAGCTATATAGCCAAGACCAATATGCTGTAAGTTATAGGGATTTATGTAGTATTTGTTCCGAGTGCTGAGTGGTGAGTTAATGGTATTATCTGATACAATCGATGGATTAATTAAACATACTCGCACTTATTTCAACTCCAATTTGTTAGGCGTATACCTAATTATTGTTCATTTATTTTTTCTTCAATAAGAGCCATTAATTTTGACACTTTTCCAAATAGCTCGAAATTCAATTGGCTATCCTCAAACTCAATATCAAACTCCTCTTCCAATGCTACAACAATTTTAATAAAATTTAATGAATTGATATCTAAATCAACCAGATCGGTATCCATCAGTGTAGATTCTTCAATCTCACGACCTGAAAGATTCTCTTGAAACACCTTTAATAATCTTTTTTCAATTTGATTCATTGTAAATCCCTCCACTTAATAATTTATTGTTGAACGCTCATATCTAATAATGAGTTCAATATAAACCAAATCCTTTGCTCTTAATGTGGTTAACTATTATTCGTTGTTTAAGATATCCTATTTATGAATTTCGATTTAAAATATCAATTTTCCTTCTTTTCAACAATTTTTTTTAAAATGAAACTATTAAATTATTTTAGTTAATAATGTATTCAAATCTAAAATTTATCTATACAGTAACATGTAAAATAAAGTGTGTAAACTCCTAGTGCAGCATAGCTTAATTAAACCCTATATTTCAAAATATATATTCTAAAATATAGACATTATTTTATATG
>JAGMES010000110.1 GCA_023128035.1 Halanaerobiales bacterium
ATAATTAAGCTATGTTGCACTAGATATCAATAATAGAAATTGCCAATAAGAAAGAGGTCACATATATGAATAGAAAGAAACACAAACAAATGATTCAAGAATTTGTTGATACTTTTAATATAGAGAACATTGACGATTGAATGATACTATAAAAGAGTTGTTTTCACATAGCCTGGAAATATGTTAAATGCAGAACTGAACAACCATCTTGATTATTCTAAAATATGATCATAAAAATAAAAAGAATTCAAATTCTCGAAATTGGTCAAAATCTAAAAAATTGTCTATAAATTTGGAGAATCTACAATTCAGGTTACCAGAGATCAGGATAGTTCTTTCCAACCACAGGTTGTTCCTAAAAGGGAAAAAGACGTTCATACATTGAAGACAAAGTCTTAAGCATGTATGCAGAAATTGTGGATACATTACATGCTATTTATGGCATTCTAACAACTCATGAAACAATATCTCGAATTACAGATAAAATACTGCCTTATGTTCGTGAGTGGCAAGAACATCCTCTTTCACTAATACAACCGTTTGTATATTTTAATGCCAGTTTGTGTCTGTTAAAGAAGGTCATCGTTCAATCAAAAAAAGCTGTTATTCGGTTTTATTAGAGTTAATGTAAGAGGTTATAAGGATGTGTTAGGGTTATGAATTAGTAAAACCGAAAGCGCTCATTTTGGTTATCTGTATTAGATGAGATTAAGGGTCGTGGTATAGAAGATATTTTCATAGCTTGTATAGACGGATTAAAAAACTTAAAAAAAGCTATAGAAGCTGTTTTCCCGTGGATACAAGCTCAATGCTGTATTATTACGTAACGATAAATACCATAAAATACATAAGTAGGTAGCTGCAAAAGCTTTTGTAAAGATTATAAAAAACAAAATACCCATGCAGTAAGTAACGAAGTTGCACAAACAGCATTTTGAAACCTTAAAAGCAAATTGGGACAATAAATCTCCTTTAGTAGTAAGGATATGGGAAAATAGCCTGATGAGTGACAAGCGGATACTTATGGAACGCCAGTAATTCATATTGATCATTCCACCAACTCTGAGTAACCTTTGATGAAAATGAGTAAAAAGATATTTACTAAAGAAGAAATAAACATTTTGTCACAGAACAAGTATATGAAAAATCATGTAATACTTTTATTAATAAATCGTCTAAATACAATGTATTTGTTATAAGGCTAGTTTGTAATCCTATTTTATGGGCATAAAGAAGTAAGGCATCTATATCTTTATAGAGAAGTGGCTCACCACCATGTAAAGAAAGTTCCTTCCCGCCTCTTTTTTTATAATTATCTAAAATTTCTTTCCAAACGTTTAAAGCTAATTCTGTAGTTGACCCGACTGGCTGGCTATCAATATAGCAATGTTTACATTTGCAATCACAACTTAGTGTAACAAGTACACCCATTTTTTCACGAAAATCAATTTTCATAATATGATACTCCTCATTTTATTTTCAAATAACTTGGATGACTGAGTTTCTTGACTATTTTTTATAATACAGTTATTATTGAATTAAACAATTTAATACATTATAAATTTTATAGATTATATGTATATATCAACACGATATTTTCCTCTTTAAAACCTATCTTAATAAGAACATTTTCCATTGGGAAATTCTCCTTATCAATATCTGCTATAATTTTTTTAACACCATCATTAAATAATATTTCTGTTCCCTTCTGTAATAAATCAACAACATATCCGTTTCCTCTTGTCTCTGGAACTACACCAATATAATTAATCGCTCCTACCTCTTCATTAAATTTTTGTGGAACTATTAATTCTACTAAGGAATCTTCTATATATCCTAACTTCCAATAATCCACTCTATAATCAATATCTTTCAATATAGCAAAGTATTTAGTCGCAGTCTCTTCTTCACCTAAACTTTTGATAGATAATTGATCCTCTTTATCTAAAGTATCTCTTGTCACTTCCTTAATGGCCTCTATAAACTTTTTCTCATCAACATCATTTAAAGATTTATAAGATAGTCTATTTGAAAAATCCAAAACTTTATTCGATAATATAAATCTCTTTTTTCCTGAATTAATTGCATCCCAATAGATTCATATAGCTTTTTACTTTTTTGAAAAGACTCTAAACACTCAGAATCTAGCCTATACTCAATAGATTTTGTACCTAATGACTTCATCTGCTTCAAACTCTCTTTTAGTAAAATATCTCCAATATGTTGTACATCTTCCCTTTCCCAAGGTAAAAGTAAACCAAAAATATAAATTTCTTTTCTATTATCTCGGGTTAACCAATATCCGATTCGGCCAATAACTTTATCATTTTCTTCAATTACAAAACACCACTCTGGAAAACTTGAATTATTATTCCAAAGTGAATTCACAACATCTTTGAATTCAACATCTTTTTCTGTTATTATTGAAAATTTATCAAGTTCCTTTTCATTTATACTATATACTTTCATACAGTTCTCCTTTCAAAAATACTTATCGATAACAATAAATCAAATTCTCTTAAGATAATCACACAAAACTTTTATCTCTTCATCGATTTTCTCACAGCATCCAATACTTCCTAATGCCAGGAATACAAATCATCCACACTAATATCTAAAAATTTATCCTCTTCTACTGTTACTACAGAATGAAAAGGTTCATTATTAAGTAGTTCTAAGCTACTTATAGATTCCCAGTCAATTTTTGGTACTATTTTTTGTTGAGCCAAAACCTGCAAAAGGTCATAAAATGACTTCTGCATCAAATTAATCGGTAAATCAGGATAATTAGATTCAACAACATAATTGTCAATTTCGTTCCAAAGTTCTTGGATTATTTTCTGACGATCTCTTAGACTTCTTACTGTCATATCACCAGTATCCATTACTTTTGTTAGTCTGTTTTCCCAATCTACTGGTTTCCAATTTAACGATCTACTCATATGAATAATCCATTTTTCATGAGGTATGAATTCTTTGTTTAGAGCAAATAATGCTTTAATTAAACATTTTACTGCTTCGTTAAACATTAGCTGGCCCTGCAACACATCGCCTCTATGTATCCAAATATCTCCGGCAAACTTAAAATGCCACCAACAGTTAAAAAGAAACCCTTCCATTCTGTCTAAATCAAATGATACTCTCAACTTTTCTTGAAAAAGCTCATCAATTTTACCATAAGGATCATAAAGTATCTCAGCATAGGATAAATCCCATAACTCAATGTCATTCCAAGATTTTTTTATTTCAGAATTCCAATTTACATACTTGATGTCGTAAAGATATCCATTTAGTTTTACTATTCCATTAAATATTGGAGCTTGTCCATTTTTCAATTTCTCATATTCGCTACTATCCAGAAAAATTGTTACATCTATTTCAGACAAATAATCTGCATATCCTCGTGACATTCCACCATTGAGAGTTACACCTACTACTCCGGGTAACGCTTTTAACAACGTAAGTGTATCCTGCAAATGACTTCTCAATTCTCCGATTATGTTTTCTGTTTCCAACTTTACGTAAGGTCGTTTCATTATTGCATTCCTTTCTTTAAGTCATGTTAACCACGTCATTACATCAATTTTAATTTTTGTTAATAATTATCATATGATTAAAATGATTTGCTAAATCTTTAATGTTAGTTTCTTGCATACCTCTTAAATGATAATCAAAAAATTGAGTATAAAGCTTTTTAATATACTTATCATAATATTACCATCAATTTTTCCAATTAAGGGTGCATTAGGTTCAATGATTGATAAATCTGAAAAATTACGATGATCAGCATCTTTAACGGTTATTGCTATTCCATTATCTGTAACATGATTTAAGAAAATGTCGTCATAATATCGATACCGTTCACTATTAAAAAACATAAACGGTTTATTTATTTTGTAATTAATAAGATCACCTAATAGCCCTCCATCCATATTAATTCCTGCTTGAATACGACTATCTTTTACACAGACCAAACCTGAAGCTACTCCCCCCATAGACATTCCCATAATTCCAAGGTTATTAAGATTTAATCTTGATCTAAAAAAGTCATTATTAGCATTCATGAAATATAACTCATCAATTATAAAACTTATGTCATCAGTCCATACTCGAGATCCATCAACCAAAAAGATAGGCATAACTTGATTGCACTCGTGAAATAATTGTTCTTGTTCAATAGATGTTTTAGTGATAAAAATCCTTTGAAATAAATTTTTCATCTGGATAAAAAGAAAATTTAGCTTCACAATGATGTGCAATACTAAATATTATGTATCCATGACTTGCTAATTCTTCCATTAAAATTGTATTATGACCAAAATGTTCACACCACCCATGGTTATAAATAAGCACTGGAAAGGTCTCTACATCATTTGATAACGGAATATTTTCTGCAGAATGAGTCTCGATTGTACTATAAAACTGAGGAAAATTTAATTCCTTAATCACTATTGTTGGATTCTTCAGATATTTTGATATTAAATTTTGATTAAATTTCTTCGCTGGGTACCATACTCGAACTGTTACTTCCCTATTTGCCTTAGTTTCTGGATAAAATGGATCAATTCTTTTTTTATCAACAAATAATAAATATTTAGTGCCCACTGGATAGGGGCCCCTCGGTTGTAGTAATCTCTTATTTTTCATTAATTGCTTTAATGAATGTAATTAAAATAATTAAGCCATATTCAATATAATTTAAGGAGAGAGCCTCCAAATCTTTATAATCTTCTTCAGTACAACCATGAAAGGCCTTATTTCGAGCATTTTTAATCGATATCAAATACCCATAGTAATCATCTTTCAATAATTTTTTATTTAATTTAAATGGATTACTGGCAACAGTAATCTCTTGTTGATTCAAAAGCTTTAAGCGATTGTCATGATTACCCTTAATCCAAAATTTTTTTCTTATTGTTTTAATCGAAAAATCACCAGTATTAATTGAAAACATTTTTTTACTTTTAATTTTTTTTTGGCAGTACTCTTTTGTGCATCCCTCCAATGCTCTCCCCAAAATCCCAATAGCTGTTACTGGATATCCAATATCTAAAATATCTAAGCACTCCAAAACATCAGCCATATATTTGGGCCCAATAACTTCTTCTAAAGGCTGGTTATCTAGCTTACGAGCCAATCTATTTCTAATATGCTCAGATCTATAAGAATCTAAATGTTCATCTGGTATAGCTCTCGAATATTCGTTATTCATTACTATCTTCCTCACTCATAACAGATTCATAAGTTTTTGGGCTAGTAGAAAGAATTTTTATTTTTCCTAGGTTCTCTAATTTAGTAAAAATAGGGGTAGGGGCAGATTTAGGATACATTTTTTGCAAGACTGCATTTTTAGCTTTTATCTCTGCCCATGACATAGCAGTAATATCATCTTCTAAAATTTGTACAATTATATCTGCTGGTTCAGAAACAATTGCATCCTTTGTAACTTCTGATTTGTAATTTAATTGTGATATCACGTCAGTCCAGGTTTTTGTTTTTTCCTCATTAAGATTACTTACCAAATTAAAGATTGTTTCTTCATCACTAGACTCTAATTCGTAATTCACTTCCTCAAGCCGGTTTTTTATAAATTTCACGCAATCTGACTTATCCTTTGGTACTTTAAGAATAATTTTTCTATCTCTAAATCTACGTTCAAAGGCAGTTTGATTAGATAGTACTTTCCAGGCTTCTGGAGTAGTTCCTACACATATCACACCTCTAATATTTCGTAAGTTTAATTGATCAAATAACTGCCTATATGCAGTAAGAATCTTAACACCTACTCGGGATAAACATGAACTATTAGTTTCAGCAGAATACACTTTATCAACTTCGTCAAATAATAATAAAATACTTTTGTTTGTAATTTGTTGTATAAATTCAAGGCCATCACAGATACTTGCAGCAAATTCTACATCATTTGTTATGAAATTTTTTTTTGCACCAAATTTACTTCTTAAAAACTTAAGTTGATCTGGAAAGAGAGTTTCATTAGAAAAATACGATAAAACTAATTGTTCTTCATCTCTATTGTTACAATTTAACAAATATCTAAATATTATGTTTTTGCTCAAAGTTTCCATATTATCTTTGTTTTGCGAAATATACTTTTTCCAAGAATCATAGTAATTTTGTAAAGAATAGTTCCCCGTCCCTGAAAATATAAATTTATAGATTGAGTTAAGAGCAGTTACAAAGGGTCCACCAACAAACATATCAGGAATATAAATCCCATGTACATTAAAATCTGGTGACTCATTATAGTGTTTTTTCACATATCTTAAAAAATGAGTTTTTCCATTCCCAACTTGTCCAATAACAACAGTACCTAAAAACCCTTGCTGTCCTAAAAGTGTACTGTCTACCCAAAATTGAAACTTTCTAAGCAAACTTTCTTCTCCAATAATATAATTTGGGTCATTGATAGGAACAATTCTATCTAATGAAATTTTTAAACTATCTAACAAACTCTTCATTATGCTTATCTCCTTTCATTTAACATAACCGTTGTTATATATTCGCCATGTAAATTTTTTATTTCCCCTTGGTCTTTAAACAAACTACCCTTAGTCCAAATATAATTCCTAATTTCATATGTCGAAACACATGCTAAAATCTTTTTGGAAACATTTACATCAAAAAATTTAGATAAATAATCTGTCACCGTATCTATATATATAATTTCTGAAAAAAAATTAGATTCTAGTGACAAAACATTAAAGCACTCAAATAAATCTCCTTGAAAGTTGTTTAAAAGAATAGTATTAGTTTTTACTTGTATAATATCCAACATTTTTAACAAAGAAAAAATTGCTCGTAAATTCCTTCCTACTGAAGAAATTGCACTATCATCAACTCTGTCCTTCCCAATAAATGCAAATATAGTGTACAAAGTTTTAGAACGTAAAGAAGTAAAAATTTTAAGTAGAAGAATTATAATTGTAATTATTCTATTTAAACCTTTATTTCTAGATATCAATTTATAGATAAATTCTTCAAATTCATAATCACCTTCTGCCAACCTCTTTGTATCCTTGGATAAAGCATACTTATTATTCATCTTACACAATATCCCTAATATAACACAATGATTAATAATTTTTCTAAAAGTAGTTTTACTAACTTTCATTTTTTCAAATACTGATAGCGAGTTTAGTTCTTTCAATGTATATGACCTTTGATAGAAAATATCAATTAGATTAAAAAATTTCTCCTTGTTAGTGGGAATGTTCGATATATTAGGGACAATAAAATCTTGTTTTACAAATAACATGCTCACCACCTCCTGAATAATAGGATCCCAGTTCACTCGAAATAAATGTGGATCCTATTTCTATTATACCATTCTTACTCTCTACTTTGCAATATAGTATATTCATAAAGGTGATCAAATATTAAACATATAAATGCCCCGATAATTATTTATAAAAAATTTACATCTTATTAAACCTAATAAATTCTCTAAGCCAGCCCAATTACATCTTACATTTCCACCATATGCGTTGTTTCTGGAGCGTTAGCGGAAGAAATGACGCATACGGCGGAAATGTAAGGCGAAGTCTGTGTTAAAACCAAGTAATTTAAATTATATCAAAGAGATTATTAAATTCACTTATTGAATGAATCTTTGTCTTAATTTAAAAGCCTTAAAAATAATTTCGCCTTCTTTAGTGTACCTGCATCCTCTGTTATAAAACACTTAGCCTTATGAGCATAAAGTACATGTTTTGAATCTCGTGCAATATTACTTAACCTATTTTTTTTATTTATCTTTTCTTTAGTGAAAAAGTCTAATAAAACATATGCCTCTGTTAATTTTTGGGCTCATATTGCACTGGATTAAATGTACCATCATCTCTATTTTTTAGAAGTTTGGCCCAGGTATCGCGCATATTAACGATCCTATTAAACACAAGTTTGTCTTCAGTTGAATCTTCAGAATCAACACAAAAATAAGCCTGTCGTAAGAATTGGAAACTGCCGAACCAAAAACTGTTGTCTTACCACAACCATTAAGTCCTATTATTGCAGTAACTAGAAAATCGAAATTAACTACTTGCTTTTTAAATCCTCTGATATTTACCATTTCCAATGCATTCAAATACTTACCATAATTGCGATTACTGACTTTCTCAAATAATTCCTGAATTTCACTGTCTCTTATTTCACTCATTCAAATAAAAACGTTAAAAATCCTACATAATGGACTTTTAACGCTCTATTATAATCAAGATTCATCACTATTTATTTTTAGAAAATCAGAAAGCTCTTTTCATAGCTGATTCCATACTTCTTCTAATGGTTTAACTAATTTCTCCATCTCTCCCCAACTCAAGAAAAATGAATATGAATGTCTGTAAAAATGTCTAAAACCAAGATAATCAACTAATTTTAATTTTACTTCCTCTGAAATTACTGATTTTCTATTATCCTGCTCACCTGACATTTGTAATAGTAAATTTCTATGCCAATGATTATTATTTGGCATAGAACCATCTACTTTTTTGGCTATTTGCATAAAAATATTTTCCACTCCATTGTAAAATGAATGCAAAACTGAAGCTAAAGCTGTCAGTTCAATCAAATCAGGTTCACATTCTTTACATTTCTCCAGCAATTAATTATATGCTTCAAACAACTGATCAATTTGCCTTATTTCGAATAATACTGCGATTTCATTTTATCACGCGACATGAATCAACCCACCTTCACTAATTAAATATTCTGCAAATGGATCTTTTCCGTCGAGATTTATCAGATCTACTTTATGATTTAACTCAAGCAATAGTTTTCCTAATACATGAAAAAATCTATCTCGCGGACATCCTTTAACTGCCAAATCTATATCTGAATCTTCTCTGAATTCTCCTTCAGCTAATGATCCAAAAAGATAAATTTCTGTACATCCTTCACCTCTGAGAATTTCAATTGCTAACTTTATATCCTGTTATATCTTTCTGGAATTCGACTCAAAATATCTCTCATGTCTCCTCCCCCTTCTAGTAATAATAGAATCCTTATTATTTATTTTACCACATATTATCATTATATCACATGGTTATTTTATTTTTTTATTATTTTTAAAGATATTGCTTCAAACGTTTACTGAAAACCTGACTCTAGTATATCTCTTGTTCTCCGAAGTAATCTCCCACAACCTACATTTACTCTTTTTATGAAAAATCTTTTAACAAACATAAATTTATTATCTGTGATCATATAACATCCTAAATATGTATAAACATTCTTCAAACTGATGGAATTCTAGTTTGACAAAAAAATCACCTCTATAATTTAAATTATAGAGGTGTATTACCTTTTTGTTTTTTATTAACAATTTCTTCGATTATGGGTGGAATAGGCAATTTAGCGGTCTTTGCATTTTCAACAAATCCTTTGACTTCACCCCAGATTAACCAACACATAAGTGCTGCGAAAAAGGAACCTTCAGGAAATCCATTAATAGTAATAATATAACTTAAAGCATTTCCTCCAGCTAACAATAAATACGGCCAAAAAAATAATTGGATACTACGTTGAAAATTAATATAATCATCTTGATTCCTAAAATGATTAGCCATATGTCGAGTTATAAAGTGTAAAATAGTCATCACAAAGAAAGTCCAATGTAAAATTGAAAAGGTTCCAAAAATTAAAGTAAAAATTGTTCCAAGCAATGAATAAAATAATTTAGGTGTCCTCACTTCAATAAATGTTTCCCAAGCATGTTTCACTTCATTAACTTGAATAATTGGAAAACCTCCAAAAAAACTCATTATTGCATCCCCAACCTTTTTATTTGGTTGGTTTAGTGTATGCGTTTTAATTTTAGAATATGTATGTCTCTTAGTATAATTACCAGATATTTCTTCATAGGTTAAATCCATATATGTTGCAGTTGTTTCTAATACACTTAGACATCCTTTATGGAGTTTTTGTTTTGCCTCATCATCACTTGCAAAAGCCATATTGTAAAGTGTCATAGCCTTTTTTGATAAGTTCTCAATTTCCTGTTCAAGATTTTCTGGTTCTAAAGTCGAATCTTTAGAATTGCCTAATTGGTGTAAATATATATTATAATCAAAAGTATTATGCTTTTTAGCACTATTATTCACTGCGACTCACCTCATTTGACAAATAAAAACTTCCAATGCGTGTATTTAAGAATGATGTCATTTTTATCTGTAGTTGACCTGCCTGCTGGTTGATCAAATCAGTTAACTCATCAATAGTATGAAATTTTTCGGAAAAATCAGTAGAAATTGAAGCAAAACCTTTTTCATCTTCATTTTTAAAAGAATACCTTATTCTATTTTCTTTTTCACGAATAGAAAAAGATAAACTAATATTATATACATCTTCATTCTCTACAAACTCATTACAATTTAAATAAAATTGAAATATATCTTCATTATTTTCAAATTTTAGAAAATCAACTGCTTCAACTCCCTCCAAAATTTGAATATTTATACCTGTCAAATTATTTAGCTGTTCAACAAATTCAACAGTCGTTTCTATGGCAGATTGTTCTTTTAAAGAAAAAGCCGCAACCATAAGAGAATCTTTAGATATAATACAAGTCAGAATTGGAAACCCTTCTTGGAACACAATTCTTTCATTACTTATTTCAACTTTCTCGAAATCATATTTTTTTTTAATCTTTGTAAAATGACTATCCTCTAATTTTTCGAAGATATCAGAATTCAACGCGAAATTTGTTCTCATAATAACTGGGATAAATTTTTTTAGCATATATATCCACCCCTTGCATTTTTTCTAATTACCACTATCATTATATTTCGTTGACAATTGTCGATTACCTTCTTTTTCTTAAAAATTATCTAAAATTTTAATTTAATTTTTCCTACAATTGGCTATTTCGCAGAACAACATCCTGGATATTTGAAGTTTTGTCGTAGAGGGAGTGGAGACAATATTTGGGTGGAGGCGATAGCCGGAACCACATATTCGATGTTCTGCGAAGTTCCCTCATTAAAACACCAGACCTTCTCTTTAGAAAACTTTCATTATATCAAGCTTATCTTTATAATAATTTTAATTGATTACTTCATTTGTGTTAGGCTACACACCAGTAGCGTTTCAAAGATAAACTATTCCATTATGAAAAAATCTCATTATTCGCCAGGTAATTTTGCTACCCACTGTTGAATGATCTTACACATGCATTCAGCGAAAAAAATATTAAACTTTCGTTTACGTGAACAAATCTCATTATTAGAAACATCGAGATACTCGCATCTTTTTGCCAGTTGAAGAAAATTGACTGGTAACTTTTCAATAAATTTAATGTATGCTAGTACACCATGACCATCGCTCTTCATAGGTCTGTCGTACCATGGATCTTTCGTTCCCTGACAAGAATAACATGTTTTTAGTCCTAAACTGTTAAGTTTATCGATAATATCTACAAGTTCATCGTCAATACCATTCTGCCGTTCTTCTTTTATTTCGTTTTTTACATTAAACTGTTTACTATAGTCTCTATTCATACAGAATTTCTTAATGAAATTACGATAGTGCTTATAGTTAAAATCATCAATAAGAAATCGCCTATAGTACTCATCAACCACCTGATTATTAGAGTTAAATATTTTGACATTACACGTATAGCATCCTTCGTCGTTATTAGAGTGAAAGTCATCCGTGAAGGCAAATAAAGTGAATATAGCCCGTTTGTCATCTTCTAATTTCCGTCTAGTTTTTTCTTCCAATACCAGGCCCATTAAGATTACCTCCTTGAAAATAGTACCTAGAAATCAAAAACAAGCTAGCAACTAAAATGGTGTTGATAATCACTAGGAGGTTCATCTAGTTCAACATTGAACACTCCTCATGAAACTAGCACTTAAACAATAGCCAACTATCCTAAATTCCAACTATATTGTTGTAGAAATGGGACTAGCTAAAAAGATAATAATAATGCTATGTTTCCAAAAGTGGAGAGATGAATAAATAAATTTTCACCTACTTGATTATTTTTCTTTAATGATAGGTTTTTGTTGCTTGTTTTTCGCTCTTGCACAATTTCGCTTAACAACTCATACAAATCCTTAACTTCACCCAATCCTGTGACCTATTTATCTGATAAATTTTACACATACACATATTTTCGACAACAATTAAATATTACCTTTAAAACCAACTTATTAATATTCAGTTAATATATTTTTCATACCCGAAACCCCCTAAAGAATCTCATTCCCTCATAAAAAAAAAGCAGATCACTTTTTAAGCAATCTGCTTTCACTACTATCTATTTATTCTCTTGTTTTTTTTGAAGTTTGGCCCAAGTATCGCGCATATTAACGATCCTATTAAACACAAGTTTGTCTTCAGTTGAATCTTCAGAATCAACACAAAAATAAGCCTGTCGTAAGAATTGAAAACGATCTCCTGATTTAGCGTCTTTTAAACTTGGTTCAACCATACATAACGTTAATCTCTCCAAAGAGTCTGGATTCAATTTTGATTTAAAATCAAAATCCTCTACACCCTCTTCTTCATTATCTTCAAGAATCAGATGATCATATAAACGTACTTCAGCTTTAACTGCATGTTCAGCAGAAACCCAATGGATAGTTCCCTTTACTTTTTTAGTGCTTTGTCCACTTCCGCTCTTTGTTTCAGGATCATAGATACAATGAACTTCAATGATTTCACCAGTTTCTTCATCTTTTACAACACTCTCGCATTTGATAATATAAGCATGCTTTAAGCGTACTTCCTTACCTGGAGTAAGGCGATGAAACTTTCTCGGTGGATTTTCTGCAAAGTCCATTTCTTCAATATATAATACCTTGGAAAATGGCATCTTACGTGTTCCCATCTCTGGTGCTTTAGGATGATTCTCAGCTTCCAACTCTTCAACCTGATCTTCAGGATAGTTATCAATGATCACCTTTAAAGGGCGTAAAACAGCCATTGCACGAGGTGCTTTCATATTTAAATCTTCTCTAATGCAGTGTTCAAGGAATGCTACATCAACTACACTATTGCTTTTTGCGACACCAATTCTATCGCAGAAGTCACGAATCGCTTCAGAAGTATAACCACGTCTGCGCAAACCAGAAATAGTTGGCATCCTTGGGTCATCCCAGCTATCAACATAGCCTTCTTCTACTAATTGGCGAAGTTTTCTTTTACTCATTATAGTATTAGTAATATTAAGTCGTGCAAATTCGATCTGTTGTGGCTTATATTCTAAATCAAGGGTATTGATTAACCAATCATATAATGGACGATGATCTTCAAACTCTAGAGTACAGATTGAATGGGTAACTTTTTCAAGAGAATCCGAAAGAGGATGCGCAAAATCATACATCGGATAAATACTCCATTCATCACCTGTACGATGATGTGTTGATCTTAAAATACGGTAGATGATTGGGTCTCTTAAATTAATATTTGGAGAAGCCATATCTATTTTTGCTCTAAGAACTTTTGAGCCATCGTCAAACTCACCATTTTTCATCTGCTCAAATAAATCCAGATTCTCTTCTATCGAACGACTACGATATGGGCTTTCTTTACCAGGTTCAGTTAAGGTACCTCGGTATTCTCTGATCTCTTCAGGGGTTAAATCACAAACATAGGCTTTGCCCATCTTGATTAACTGAATCGCATATTCGTACAATTTTTGAAAATAATCTGATGCATAATACATCCGATCATCCCAATCAAAACCTAACCATTGAACATCTCTCTGGATTGATTCTACATACTCAACCTCTTCTTTGCTCGGGTTAGTATCATCAAATCTTAAGTTGCAAAGTCCCTTATAATCACGAGCAATACCAAAATTTAGGCAGATAGACTTAGCGTG
>JAGMES010000111.1 GCA_023128035.1 Halanaerobiales bacterium
TAATTTTGCCATCCTTTTTTGGACATGACTCGAAATTATGTCCGCCCGATTCAATTATAATTGATCTAATTCAGGCCTAATATACCTAAGCCAAAAAAGCTTAATCAATAAAATAATCGGTAAAACCATTAAAAATCCAGCAAGTCCAAGCAAACTTCCAGCAGCTAAAACCGAAATAATAATAATCACTGGGCTTAAATGTATCTGTCTGCTAATCAGTGAAGGAAAAACAACATTTGACGTTACTTGATTTATAAAAAATAAAACGATTGCTACTATTAATGCTGTTAATGGTGACTTAATCAATGCTAGCAATATTCCTGGAACGGTAGCAATAATTGGCCCGAGAACAGGAATAAAATTTAATATACCACACAAGATTGCAACCACCAACGCGAAATCTACTCCTAAAAGTGTTAGAGTAAGCCAAGCAGAAACTGCAACCAATGCGGCAATAATCAGTTGACCTCGAAAATAACATGCTAATAATTTATTATATTCTGTAAAAAAATCATGAATTTCTGAGTAATATGATTTTGGGAAAAGTGTATCAACTAATCCAGGAAAAAGTTTAAAATCTCGTAAAAAATAATAAAAGAGTAAAGGAATAAAAATTAGACTTGAACCAAAGCCTTGAACTTTTTGAGAAATTAGATTTAAAATAGTAGTTGATATTTTTGCAATATTTTCTCCGAATTGCACCAAATAACTCTCTAAATCTAATATCTCTAATATTTTAGAATCACTTGTATTAATCATATTAACAATAGAATCATATATTGTAGGAATCTCTTTCACAAACTGAATGGCTTGTGAGACTAATTGTGGAATTAATTGAGAAAAAAGAAAAATACAAATTGCTAAAGCAATGATAAAAATAATAAAGATAACAAGATTTCGATTGACTTTACGATCTGTAAAAAAGGTGACAGTTGGTAAACAAAGGTAAGCTAGAAAACCTGCAATTAAAACATAAGTCGTAACATTTGGTAAATACTTAATAAAAATAAAAAGCAACAAGATAATACCAAAAATAACGAAGGTTGTTGGATATTTTCGTAAAATTTGATACACGTCTTAAATCCCCCTTTATACTCATACAAACAATAATAGTTCTTAGAACAATTTTTTGATGAATACTTCTCTATTCTACACCACGATAAAAATGTCCTTTAGTAAAACCCTTTTTTTGCATTCTCTTTACTAATTCCTTTATCTCTATTGGAAAAGGCTGTATTGGTTCTTTCAACCTTGATAAATAAGCTCTTACCATTTCAAGTCCTTCATTTTGGTTTTCTATAGTTAAATCCATTCTTAGAACAGAAAAATTCATCTTCATAATTTCTTCTAATTGCTCCAATAAAAATAGAGGTCGTGAATTTAAAATCACACTCTGACATCTTCTGCAGTCAGTTAATATCGGAAAATCCATCCTCTTACGATCTCGAAGAACGTAAGAGGCCTTTGAACGGCCTGAAAAGCTACATGGGCGATTTTCAGTCATTCCACCCTCAACAGCACCTATTGGACAATAAGAACTGATCATGGCAGGCAAATAACCATAGACAATCACATCTTTCCCAATCTCCCCCCATTGAACCAAATTTCCTATCTCTTTTAAATTCAATTCAGGTGAAATGGTAACACTATTTGCTCCAGTTTGTTGCCAATAATCTAGAGTGTAATGATTAAAAACATTTAATGAATAATCAACAATATATGGTTTTGAAAAGTCTTTTAAAACTTCTGCTTCACCTAAATTTCCAACAATAAATCCATCTAACAATGACTCTTCTAAAGAGTTTACCTTCTCTTTGACTCTTATCATTTCATCATTATGTGCAATTCGTGGCAGGACGGCAAATATTTTTACATCTTCTTCTTTTGAAAGTTTTTTTAAATCTTCTATTCTTCTCTTATTTAAACGTTCAAGATCAAGATAAAGTCTGTGAACCCCTAAATTAATGAACTGACTAGGTTCAAAATGTGGCCCTTTTAGATAGACTGCCAGTTCTTTCTTAATGCTCGAATTATCTTTTACTTTATCAGGTAAGGGCATAACTTGATCATTGGTATAATTACCAGAACGTGAATTTCTAAATTTGGAAATTCGAGCTTCAATCATTCTGTCTACTGCTTTTCTCCGCAAGGCATTTAATTTGGAGATGGGCACAAAAATATTTTCATTCATTTCAACACTCAAATCCACAAGACAGAAAGGTTGATTCCCTAATTTACTAATCTGTTCCTCCACCTTTTCTTTAGATAAAGGTTGTTTTTTAGCTCTTTCAACTTTTTCATCACTCTCTACTTGAATACAAATCCCTGATTGATCTCTTAGCTCAAAAGAAATTACCTCTTCAGGCTGAAGTCGAATTTTTCCAAAGAGATCAATTTTACGCTGATAAATGTTAGAAAAAGTCTGTGATAGTTCATCAAGCATACTCTTCTTAGATGTCCTATAAACAGGATCACCTGGCATGACCTTCCCTCTTATTGGAACACTAATTAATCCTTTAGAAAATTGAATAGAATGAATCTGAGTACCAGGATTTTCTCCCTGATCAGTCCAAATTTCAATCCCATCACCAGATTCTAAATCCCCAGTCAATTTTATTTTACAAATATTACGCCGTGAATCATAAGATACTACTTCGCCAATCCTAATCCCCCAATTCTTAGGCCGTAAGTAACTCATCATCGAACTACCTTTCTTGCCCATATAGTAACCATCAGAAAATCCACCCCGATTAAAAATCTGATGAAGCATTTCTATATCTTCTGGGGAAACCTGATAACTCTCAGAATTTTTTAATGCTAAATCAATATATTTTCGATAAATTTTTGTCACAGCCGCAGCATATTCTGAGCGTTTCATCCGTCCTTCAATTTTTAAAGACCTAATTCCTGCCCTGATTAAACTAGGTAATATGTCTAAAGTAGAAATATCTTTTGGGCTTAAAAGATAATGGCCTCTTATATCAGAATGAACCTGCTTATTGTTTTTATCATCCGCACTTGTGCACATGAGTGTATAGGGTAAACGGCATGGCTGTGCACAACGACCACGATTTCCACTCCGTCCTCCTATTAAGCTACTCATTAAACATTGACCAGAATAACTAACACAGAGGGCACCATGAATGAAAGTCTCTACTTCCAAAGAAGTACCTTCAACAATCTCTTTAATCTCTTCAATTGACAATTCTCTAGCTAACACCACTCTTGAAAATCCCAATTCTTCCAGATACTTTGCACCGTCTAGATTATGTATAGTCATCTGTGTACTCGCATGAAGTTCTAAGTCAGGAAAAGTCTGGCGAATAAGCTGAGCCAATCCCAAATCTTGAAGAATTACTCCATCTACACCATCATCATACAAATCTCCAATAAAATCTCGCACTGGTGAAAGTTCTTTATCTTTATAAAGTGTATTAATAGTTACATAAATCTTTACCCCATACAGATGCGCGTAATCTAAAGCTTTTTGTAGTTCTTCTCTATTAAAATTTTGAGCATATGCTCTTGCTCCAAAAGATTTTCCTCCCAAATAAACAGCATCACAACCATTTTGAACTGCTGCATATAAGCTCTCCATATTACCGACAGGTGCTAAAAGTTCTGGTTTTACTCTGTAATTCATTCCATTACAACCCCATTCTATTCAAATTACCCTCTTATGCTAGTATTTCGATTTATGAGTGTATAATCCTTTTCAAAAGAAAATTTATTTAACGGCATTTCAGAAGGAGGTTTTCAAAGCGGTTTTCAGAGAGAAGTCCCACTCCTCTATTGATGGAGGTAGAAGTCTTACAATAATTTCAAAATTCAGTGGTGGTTCCAAATCTCCTTCTGAAGCCGTTAAACTTAAGAAATAATAACTTGTTATTATTTCGACTTAATAAATTTGATTTTAAATAGCTCTATATAAGATAAAAGTAGTGCTCATTTGAGCACTACTTTTAAATTACGCTTCATCTGCAATTTTTACATTTTCCTTACGAATACTTAAAACTTTAAAGTTTTTATTGTTGACAATACGATAAGTTGTTTTGTTAATCTTAATTACAACTCCTTCTTCCCAATGGCCAAGAACATTCTTATAAAGTATTCTATTGTCTACTTGTATCAACTTATAGCACCCTCCTTTCAGTAAAACTGAACAAATACTTTTAAAAGTATTTTATTTTCGTTATAAACCTGCCTTTACAAAACATTATAACACATATCCATCTAAATGTAAAATTATAAATAAACTTTTTTCGTTAGCCAAAATAAATAGAATATATACATAAATATTATTCTATTTTATAATTACTATTTATAATTAAAAAACAAAGCCAAAAAATTATAGCTCTATCTTATTGAGTTACACACATTTCAAAAATAACTCTGCCAATTCTGGGTCAAACTGTTTTCGACGACAAAGCCAGATTTCTTCCTTGGCATCTTCCCTAGTCATAGGTGGTTTATATACCCTATAAGTAGTCATAGCATCAAAAGAATCAGCTATTGTTATAATTCTAGCAAAAAGCGGAATATCTTTATAGGTAACTCTATCTGGATATCCCCTACCGTTAAAATATTCATGATGGTGACGTACAGCTTCAATAATCCTTGGGGAAAATCGAGCTTTTTTCAAAAGCTTGGCTCCTGTTACAGGATGCTGCTTTATCAAAGTAAATTCACTGTCAGATAATCGACTTGGTTTATTTAAAACATTATCAGGAATACCTATTTTCCCAATATCATGAAGCAAAGCTGCATAACGTAACTCTTTAATCTGTTCATCCTGAAAATTCATCATCTCAGCAAGAAGATTGGAATAATTCATAACATTAAATGAATGATTAGCAGTATAATTATCTTTTAAGTCCAAAACCAACGCTAAAGTATCCAACAAACCATTGTTTAATTCCTGAAGTTCTTTTATAGTATCTTTCACAAGAAATTGTTTTTCGATAGAATTTACTGTAGATACAATCATACCTAAATTATGAATATGAGTTTCATCAGCAGGGCCAGAAATACTAAGACACCCAATAAGCTCGCCATCTGAAGAATGAATCGGTGCAGCAGACCCAGTCCATGTGTGATTACTCTTTAAATAATGCTCTTCTCCTTGTACTTGAATAGGTCCATTAATGTATAAGGATGTGCCAATAGCATTTGTTCCAATATAACGTTCAGAAAAATTACTTCCTGGAATCATATTCCAATTGGTCAGTTGACCGATAAAAGCTGGATTGGCCAGAGTTTTTAAGATATACCCTTCTCTATCAGCAAGAATGATAACAAATCTGGAACCTTTAATGAATTTGTAAAGATCTTCCATCAATGGTGTCGCCACCTGCAATAATTTAGAATTATCACGTAATAACAGGTGTAAATCCCCAGGTGATAATTTTGGCCCTGACATAGCATAGGGATCTATACGTGAGATTTTACAGCGAAGCCAGGATTCAAAAACGGGTTCCCTAATAATCGACGTATTTAATTTTTCAGAATTAATAAATTTTTTCCATATATGGAGCATATTTCTTCACTCCTACTCATTATTTCTCCTTCATCTTCTTATTTTAACATATTTTGATCAGTTTTTCCAATAAGATTTTTTAAAAATTAGTAATAGTTTTTCTATCTAATTTCTATCAATTAAGCATTGTACATAAAATTTTATAGATTTCATTAATTGAATAGATATAAAAAATTATAAAATACTAAATAATAAATAGTAAATAGTTTACTTTAAGGGGGTTTGTCAAATGCATAAGGTTTTAACAAATCGTAAACTCAGCTATATTGAGGATACTTTGCAAGAAGAACTATTATTAATTAAACAATTTAACCTATAAAATTAAAGACCACTCAATTATGAGTGGTCTTTAACATTAATTAAAATAATTCTGGATGAATAACACGAACAATTTCTTCTAAACCATCGACCAATCTTGGACCAGGCCGATTTACATTGTTAGCATTAATTACATAAACTCTTTCTGTTTGAACAGCTTTAATCTGGTCATAAGCTGGACGCTCATAAATATTTCCTGGTCCTGACCATTGATCTTCTGTAGCGATATAAACATCTGGGTTTTTGAGCAATAAAGACTCTAAGTTATACACAGGCCATGGGCCAATTGCATCAATTGCAACATTCACTCCTCCTGCAAGAGTAATCAAATCATTGATAAATGTATCTTTACCAGCAGTATATAATGGGTCATGCCATACTTCCCAGAAAACCTTTGGCCGTTCGGCACCTTTAACCAACTCAGTGACTGCTTGAACTCGATTTTTCATCTCTTCACGTAATTCAATAGCCTGAGCTTCTGCACCTGTAACCTTACCAATTTCCCAAATTGTAACTAGTATTTCATCAATTGTCTGAGGATCATAACCAAGAACTGGAATACCAAAACTTCTAATCTGTTCGATCAATTCTTGAGGATTACCAAAAGACGCCAGAACAAGATCTGGATTTACAGCCATAATCGTTTCCACGCTAGGCTCACTATAACCACCTACACTAGGAATATTAGCTACTTCTACAGGATAATCACAAAAATCAGTCCGACCTACAACCCTATCACCTAAACCTAATGCAAAAAGTATTTCCGTATGACTAGGAGCTAGGGAGACGATCCTCAACGGCTTTCTAGTAATCATAGATACTTTATCTGTGTCATCTTTAACTTTCATCGGATAACTTGCTTCAACAGCCATAGCAAACAACAAAACAAACAAGCAAATAAAAATCGTAATATTTCTTTTTCTCATAGCTTACACCTCACATATAAATTTGTCCAAAGTAAGTCCAAACATAAAAATCTCGCCCCTTATAATGAAGGAACGAGATCACTTTTTGGTCATCTCACCACCATCCCCTTTCACTCGAAGGTCTGTAGATTTCTGAATTGGCAGGTCTCCTGGCTATCAGATCATAGCTTCCTTTTACCTTCCCCAAATTCGAGTGATATTTTAAAGGTTGCTCCCTGATTACAGTGGCGGGACCGCGTTGTAACGGGTAGTTAGTGTAACTCTACCCATTCATTCTTCCCTTTTAAGATCTTAGCAAAACTGGAGTCACCCCCAGAATAACCTTGATCACCAAATTCAGCTTTCGTTTTTTATCTGTCCTTAATTTATATTCTGTAATATGGATAGAATTCCTGCTATCCACTAAAATTATTTCCACGATTTATCAACAGTCAGATGTAAGATTGCATTTAAAAGCTACCTCATATGTATTAAAACCATTTCTTTGCCAAAAGTCCACTCCTCCTTGATTATCAGTAAAGGTTTTTACATCCAACCTTAGGATACCTTTCTCCCGTAACCAGTTTCTAGAGTGTTCTAACAATTTTCTTCCTAATCCCTTTCCTCGATAATCAGATTTTAAGTAAAGATCACTGATATGGCCATAAGGTTCTTGTAAAAACACTTCACTTGGATAGCGAATTGAAGTTATATGATAACCGACTAAATTTTCTTTATCTACAACTACTAATACTAGACATTTATGATTTTTTAAAAAAATTTTGAGCATTTCGCGATAAATTACTCTGGCATTCTCTTTACGATGAAAAAAATCAAGCTCCTTTTTCTGTAGATAATAAGTAAATTCGTCCCATAGTTCTAAAAGCCCGTCAATATCATTCAGAGTAGCTTGACGAATATAACCCATTCAATTTCTCCCCTTTCTTAATACCTCCATTAACAATCTATTAAACTAACTTATAAAAGGTTTCAAGTATACAAAAAAAATTATTAAAGCCGATGTAATGATTAGCCCACAAAAAGTAGTCGCACAAGAGCTCACATACCATATAGAATACTGAATTAGACGGTTTCAGTACTATATATGGTATTGTGAGTTCTTGAACGACTAAAATACTTTTTGTGGGCTAATCATGTAATAACTTTCTTATCACACCTGCTTTAACAGTTTAATATCTATTTTAGGTGTTGGGCCAGGGTCTGGCCCTGTACTCGAACGATAGAAGGCTACAGCAAATAAAATTAATGCAACCAAACTATAAGCTATAAGTTGGTTGCACGTCATCATGGATTTCACCAGATTCATTTGGCACTATTTCCTTAGAAGTATAAGCCATTAAAAAAACTTCATTACCACTATTAACACGCATTTTTTGATTGATTGATTCTTCTACTTCCTTAATCTTCTTTAATTCAATTTCATTCAAATTTGCAAATTCATATTCTGATGATTTTCTCATAAAAAATCCTCCTTGTATCCTCTTTTACTTAACCTTTCCATTTGGAACAATTTCTTCAGCAGCTTCTAAAAGATCACTCGCTCTTTGACGTTGCTCTTCTTGAGAAATCCAACCCATAATTGCTGGCATAAAATCAGGAGGTGATGCACCCTTTTCACGTTCGGGGCATTCACCTTTCGCAGGATATTTACCTTCCTGTGAGTGAATTTCAACTTGAGACATTCCATACACCTCCTCTATAACAACTTTACTATTTAAATTTTAACCTGTCACAGTCGAAAATATGCTTATATGATTATCCAAATTCTTTATTGGCGAAACTCTCTTAATAGGTTATAATATTCTTAAAAAGTAGGGAAGGATACTATTACAAATGAAATATGCAATTGTCTTTAGACGTTTAAAAAATGTTAAATATTCCTTTGTTCCACTAGTCGCTTCATTGGAAAAAACTGAATATCTAAATGAAATCGATATCTTATCAATCCGAAAAATCAGTGAATTATCCAAATATGATGGTCAATATCAAGAACTAGTCATCGCTTTTTCCTTTATGACTTTTGATCTAGACCAAGTGTTGAATGATTTAAATGAGATTCACCAATTGGGATTGAAAAGCTCATATTCTATCATTGCTGGTGGATCCCATATATCTAGCGATCCAAAAAGCGGAAAAAAATTAGGATTTGATTCGATCTTTATCGGAGATGGAGAAGCTGCCATTCGAGAATTTTGTTATGACCTTTTAAATGGGAAAAGAAAAAAAGTCTATGATGGTACTATTCATCCAATTGATTTACGAGATTATCCTCCATTTGCCACAGAAAAATATCAGATGGTAATTCCTATAGAAATAACACGTGGATGTCCATTTGGATGCCATTATTGTTCTGTTTCTTATACTCTTGGTCGAAAATCTCGTTATCGAGATATAGAACAAATTCTTACATATATCAAATGGAGCGTACAACATGATAAATTTATTGCTCGCTTTATTAGTCCAAATGCTTTTGGATTTCAGTCTGTAAATGGGATTAAACCCAACATTGACACATTGGAGAAGTTACTTTCTGGATTAAAAAAAGCTGGTATAAAAGAAAGTTATTTAGGTACTTTCCCATCTGAAGTACGTCCTGAATCAGTTACACCTGAAGTATTAAAGTTAGTTCGTCAATATTGTAATAATACCTCTCTAGTCATCGGTGCTCAAACAGGTTCGAAAAGAATGTTAAAAATGATGGGACGCGGGCATACGCTAGAAGAGGCTGAAAATGCGATATCTCTAACCAGAGAGTTTGGATTAGAACCTATGGTCGATTTCATCTTTGGATTACCTGATGAAACGATAGAAGATCGAATTGAGACAGTCAATTGGATGGAAAAAATTCAGAAGAAATATAATGCTATTATCCATGCCCACACTTTTATGCCATTGGTGGGAACACCTTGGAGTAATAGGATGCCAGAACCGTTAGATTCTAAGACGTTAAAATTACTTGGACAGCTAGCGAATGAAGGCAAACTTTTCGGGCACTGGACTAAACAGCAACAATTAGCTGAGCAGATTGTTTGGTGGCGGAAGAGTGGAGTGATAACTTAATAAAAAGGCTATATGGATTAAAAATAATTCATATAGCCTAAAACAATAATTTCAACCAAAATATTTTATTGTTAAACTCCAAAGATATCCAGCCAATAGAATAAATTTTTTATCACTTACAAGTTCCATTAATCTTTCCATCAGACATAGTTATTACTTTTACCGCATCATTTATAATTTCTTTATCATGAGTAACTAACATGATAGTAATACCATCATCATTTAAACTCCTCAAAAGCTCTATTATCCTCTGTGATGTCACCGAATCCAGATTACCTGTAGGTTCGTCTGCTAAAATTAATTCAGGACAGTTAACTAAAGCTCTAGCTACACGCTGCTGTTCACCACCAGATAACTCGCCAGGACGATTCTTCAGCTTTTCTCCAAGCCCAACTCTATCTAACATTTCAACTGCTTTAGATCTCCGTATAGAAGCCGATATTCCACTATAACCTAAAGGTAATTCTACATTTTCCACAGCAGTTAAATGATTGATGAGATGAAATGATTGAAAGATAAAACCAAACCGTGTTAATCTAATCCTTGCTAACTCTTTTGTACTCAACGTAGAAATATCTTGATCTCCCAATAAATATATGCCTTCATCATAACCATCCAACAATCCTACAATATTCAATCATGTAGATTTTCCCGAACCCGATGCACCCATAATTGTAGTAAAATCACCTTTTTTAATCGTCAAATCTATGGCTTTCAAAGCTGTAAAAGGAGTACTATTTCCTATATATATTTTTGTAATATTATTTAATTTTATCATCAATTTCACCTCTACCTAATTTTCTTCTCTAAGAATAACTAAAGGCTTTATTTTATTCAATTGTAGCAAAGAAGCAATTCCAGCTAGCAAACTAACTAAGAAAGCTATACCAAAAGAAGACATATATATCCATATTGAAGGAGTAATTTCGAAAATTTTAAATTTTAAATTGTTAATAATTAGACTACTTGTACCTATTCCAATCACCCCTCCTAAAAATGATGGGGTTAATATAATTAATAATACCTCTAAATAAATCAATTGCGTTTGAACACCTAAGCAAAGACAAATACTTATATCTTTCATCCTTTTCTTTAGGATTGAAGTAACTACTCCCCAAAGCCCCATAATAATTACAATCAGTACTCCTCCAGTCATTACTAATAAACCAATTATGAGTAATGATAATTCACTTATTTGCCTCAAAAATTCTGCTGTAGAGGAGACGTAATTAAAATGAAACTGTTTCCCATGTCTTTTTTCTAATAACTTTGCCGCTTCAATTACACCCTCAGAATAATAGTCTTCATTTGTAAAAAAAATATTAAGATATTCTGCATCTCCTTCAAAAGGTTGATTTAAACGAAAGTATAAATCCATTGGAAGTAATAATAATCCTTCAGGTTCAATCTCTTGGCTATAGTATTCGACCAAATGTCTTTCCATAAATTCATCTAAAACAAAAGTTACTTTTTCTAATTCTTCGTTAAGCAATTTTCTTAATTCTAGAATAAATTTTTCTTGATCAGTTATTCCCCAGAGATTTTCTTCATTTGTGATAACTAACTCTACCTCCTCATTACAATAATATTTGTTCTCTGAAAGAGCATTTGTAAAACGAATATATAAATTAAAAACCTTCTTATCTGGAGTAAAACAACCCAGTAAGCGATCACAAATTAAAAGCACTTCTCCGTGGTCCTTAAAAATTTTTTCTAAATCTTCCAAGTCATCTGGCGTGTAAGGAACACAAAAAGGAGTGTTTTTATCAGCAGTAGAAAATACTTTTATATTATTATTTACTGCTGATGTTTGAAAATTTTTCTTTTCTAAATGTGTTGAATAAGCTAATGTGAGAAGAATACTGCTTAATGCTATCGCTATTGCCATTTCAAGAGAAATCCAGAAAAACTTTTTCTTGTTTTCTAATATTATTTTCCAACTTTGTTTAAGTAAAAAACAAAATCTTTTCACATCTATCACCTAATCCTTAAGTAAATTGATTGCATTCTGTCCTAATATATTTTTCATCAATAAAAAACCTTCCGTCACAGATAGTAAGATTACCGCTAGAAAAGATGGAGTAAGAAAAACTATCCAATTTCTAATAAACATTGTTAGACTAATCTGTGGTATAGCGTAAACTATACATAATAATATTATAACAATTGTTATAAAAGCACATAAAGAAACAAATATTAATGATGCTAATCTTTCTATAAATATATCTCTACTAGAAACACCAATTGCATATTTAATTCCATTATATTTTTTTTCAAGATCAGCTAATATGTATACAATATTTCCAATGTTTAATATAACAAAAATCGTCAAAGCAAAACTTACCAACATTAACAATAAATATATTTTTGCTCCTTCTTTAAGATCTTCTTTGAGTGATTCAAAAGCCCACTCCCAATGAATATTAAGATTTTTTGAATCAAAAAATCTTTTAACCTTTTCTATAGCAATCTGTAAATCCGTTTTTGAACGAAATTTAAGCAAAAAAATTGTACTCAATGATCCTAGTTTATCTTTATCTATACTGGTCAGCGGAGCAATAAGTCTGATTGACATCTGTAAATTTTTAATCACTCCAATAACCTTATAGTCATATTCTCCTATTATAACCATTTTATCTATGGGGTTTTGATCCGCAAATAAATTATTTTTTAAATAGTACCCTATCACACATACCCGTTCCCTTTCCTTTAACTCATCTACGCTAAAAAATCTTCCCTTATTAAACTTTAGGTTATAAAATTCAGGATAATTCATATCAGCCATAATGATTTCCGCCAAGGAAAAACCACTATCACTAAAGACATTTTTGTATGTTTTAATCCTATCACAAAAAACTTCCATTTCATCACTACTATTTGCTAAGCCTTCTTTTAACTCATCAGTAAAAAAAGGGACATCTAACCCTATGGCAGCCGTTCTCTGTGGATCAATAAGCTTACTTTCAGTTAAGCATCATACATAACAGTGGCAAAGCCAAAAAAGAGTATCGGGAAAATTAATCCCATAATATTAGCAATATATAAAAACAAATATGCAGTTTTATTTCCCTTTATCATCCTCCAGATCTGCTGAAAAATGTATTTTAACTTAATCACTCTTCTATTTTCCTTATCCGATAGACTTTGTTATTAGAAGGGGATGAACAGTAAATAGTACCATTTTGGGAAATAGAAATATACTCTAAGCTATCATTTTGTATATCACCTTTAAAGATCGTATCAAGATATTTTCCATTTTGTGAAAAACGATCAATTCTCATATAGCTTCTACAAATAAAATACCATTCTTCAGACAAAGGGCTATAAATAAAATCCTTTGGACTATATTTATATGGTAACTCGAATTTTTCTATTAATTTACCATTTTCTAATTCAAACATTTTATGTACTCCTGGTCTAGCGGTCCATCTCTTAGATTCTTTATGCAAGACCATTTCATTTACAAATACAATATCCTCAAAATCTGAATTCTTTTATTACCCGCATCGCTTACATATAATTTATCATTTTTTATTGTTATTCCAAGTGGCTTTATAAATTCAGCATTTCTATTGCCAGTCTGACCGATTTTTCTGATATATTCCCCAGCCCCATTTAAAACAACAATTCTATTATTTTTTGAATCGGCAATATAAATATTTTCACTTGAATCTACAGCAATTCCTTTTGGGCTCTTTAATCCTAATTCATCTCCTATAGTGTCAGTCTCGTACTTAACGATTGCATAATTAGGTTTTAAATTCATTCTTTGTTCCGAATTTGATTCAAAAAAAATTTCTTTATTAATCATATTATGTAACTATTCAGTCGAATCAACAAATTCGTACTAAATCCCATTAAGTTTTTTACTGTTTTAATTTTTTCTTTTAATTTAAAAATACACATAAAAGTTGTTCCAAATTGGCTTGAAGTGTTGAAAA
>JAGMES010000112.1 GCA_023128035.1 Halanaerobiales bacterium
TTTAGCTGGACGAGTTCACTAAAAGATATCTTTACTTTTTTTTTTGTTTGGATATAATTAGAAAAGACAAAGAACTTTACTCATAATTGGAGGATGAATGATGAAAAGACTTCCTGAAGATTTTTTACAACGTATGCAAAAATTATTAGGTGATGAATACTCTCAATTTATGGATACTTTTAGTATGAAGCGATATTATGGTCTTAGGGTTAATACATTGAAAATAACATCAGAAGAACTTAAAGATAAAGTACCTTTTCATTTAATTCCCATCCCTTGGGTAAAAGAAGGCTTTTATTATGATGAAGAGGATAACCCTGGAAAGCACCACTATCATAATGCAGGCCTTTACTACATCCAGGAACCGAGCGCTATGGCGCCTGTTACGATGCTAGATGTACAGCTAGGTGACCGTGTCTTAGATTTATGTGCTGCCCCTGGTGGAAAGACAACGCAGATTGGAGGAGCTTTACAGGGAACAGGTTTTGTAATGGCAAATGATATAAATTTTAAACGTGCTCAGGTTCTTGCAATGAATATTGAAAGGTTAGGAGTGACTAACTCTATTGTTACTCAAGAAAATCCAGCTAATTTGGCAAAATATTTTCCAAATTACTTCGACAGGATTCTAGTAGATGCTCCATGTTCGGGAGAAGGAATGTTCCGTAAAATGCCAGAAATAGCAAAAAACTGGAGTTCTGAATATGTTTCCACTTGTTCTATGATGCAAGAAGAAATTCTTGATCAGGCAGCAAAAATGTTAAAACCTGGTGGAGTTATGCTTTATTCTACCTGTACTTTTGCGCCTGAAGAGAATGAAGGTTCTATTCAGAAGTTTTTAGGAAAACATCCTCAGTTTGAACTGCTAGATATGCCGATTGTTCCTGATTTTAAAAAAGGACATCCAGAATGGGTTTCCAATGGAGATTCTAGTTTAAAAGAAACTGTACGTCTGTGGCCTCATCTTTTGCAGGGAGAAGGCCATTTTATGGCTAAGTTAAGAAAGATGGATGGAGAAGAAAATAGAATAAGTTCCTTGGACGAGAGTGTGACTAATCTCTCAAAAGCCATAGATTTTAAGGATTATTATGAATTCTGCAAAGATAATCTTTATGAAATACCAAAAGGACAAATTACTCTTTTTGGTAATCACTTATATTTAGCACCTTTTGAAGTTCCTTCCCTGAAAGGTCTTAAAGTTGTTCGCCCAGGTTGGTATTTGGGGGAATTGAAAAAAAATCGTTTTGATCCATCTCATGGACTGGCTTTGGGTTTAAAACCTGAGGATGTTAAAAGAATCCTTTCACTTGAAAATGAAGCTGAGATTGGATCTTATTTACGTTGTGAAACTTTAATGCATCAAGGCGAAAAAGGTTGGACTCTGGTGACTGTAGATGGGTTTTCATTAGGATGGGGTAAAGCAGTTAATGGTATTTTGAAAAATCATTATCTCAAAAGTAGTCGCAGATTCTATTGAAAGGGAAGGGATTATAACAATGCAGGAGATACGGATTGGCGAAAATGAAGCAGCACAGCGAATAGACCGTTTTGTAAAAAAGTATTTATCTAAAGCTCCTTTGGGATTGATTTTTAAATATCTCAGAACAAAAAAAATTAGAGTTAATGGAAAAAAGGTGAAACAAAATTATCGCTTGAAAGTCGGGGATATGGTTCAATTTAATAAAACCATAGAATTAGAAGATCTGGTACGTGCACCAATAAAGAAGGATTTAACGAAATATGAACAACAATTTGGTATTATCTACGAAGATGAACATTTGTTGGTTGTAGATAAACCTTCAGGTCTCTTAGTTCATTCTAATCGTCCTGGTGAGCAGAATACTTTGAATCGACAAGTATTATCTTATTTAATTAAAAATGGAATTTATAATCCTGAAAAAGAAAAGACTTTTGTTCCTGGTCCTTCTAATCGATTAGATCGGAATACGAGTGGTCTGGTTCTTTTTGGTAAAGATTATCCTACTCAACAGACATTAAATGAAATGATAAAAAATCATTATGTGAATAAATATTATCTTGCTTTAGTTTATGGAGAACTTAAACAGAATCGGGAGTTGAAAGGATATCTTACTAAGGATAAAAGTTCAAATGTGGTAATGATTTCAAAAAATAAAACAGAAGAAAGTTTACCTATTCATACTCGTTACCGTATTTTGGAAGCACTTAACGGATTTACTTTATTGGAAGTTGAACTGATAACAGGTCGGTCTCATCAAATCCGGGCCCATTTATCAACGATTGGCCATCCGATTATTGGTGATCCTAAATATGGAAATGATCGAATTAATCAAGAAGCAAAAAGAAACTGGAACCTTCATCGACAGTTCCTTCATGCATATTGTTTAACTTTTACTAAGGCAAAAAAACCATTAGATCAGTTACCTAAGATGATTGCTCCTTTGCCTCATGACTTAGAAAAGCTGAGAGATAGATTAAGCTGTTGATGAAAAATAGGAGGATTTGTAGATTGCAGTGTCGAATTTAATAGGACTAAAAAGATATTTATGGTGGTGTGACTATATGAATATATTTCAAAAAAAAGAAATATATTTTCAATTTATTAAATTTTTCTTTGTCTTAATTTTTATAGAAGTAACACATTTATTTTTCGGCTTGCCTCTTTATGATTTAACATATTTAGGACTCATAACTATTTTTTTGTTACTAGGAGATATTTTTGTGGGGAGAAGAATTTTTGTTTATGCATGTGTTTTACTTTTATTAGATTTTTCACCAGCTTTTATTTTTTTACCGATATTTTTGATATATATAAAGTATAAACAATGTCAAGATATAAAACAATATAAATAAAAAAAGGAAAATAATTATATAAATAGTAGATAAAAAATTACCAATTAAAATTTTTTTTTAATTTTTTTTTTAAAAAAAAATGTTTAAAAATTGTAAAAATTTTCGAAAAAAGCAGATGAATTGTAGGACTTTAGTACTAAGCTTGTAAATTTATATTTTGCTTTTATCCATAAATAAAAGTATTAGTTAATTATCATAAAGAAATTTTACAAGTACATTAAAAAATAGTGCTGGAAAATATAAAATTTTATAATTGACAAAATTTAGTCTCAATAATATAATCTTGATTAACGGAGGTGAATTAAAAATGAAAGTAACAATATTGGTTGGTGAAAGATTACACAAAATAAGAAAGGAGAAAAATTTAACATTACGAGAGTTAGGAAATTCGGTTGGAGTGTCAGCTAGCCATATAGGCCAGATTGAGAAAGGGGTAACTAATCCATCTATTGAGCTTTTAGCTCGATTGGCTGAATTTTTGAAAATACACCCTTGTGATTTATTATTGACCACTAATATTAGTATGGGAGAACGGATTAGAAGTATTAGAGAGGAAAAGGGGATTGACTTAGAGGTTTTAAGCAAAACTACAGGAATTGAATATTTTAAATTGGGCGAAGTAGAAATTGGTAATGAGCGTCTCTCCAAAGAAGAATGTGAAAAAATAAGTACATACCTGGAAATTGATAATGATGAACTCAATTTTGACATTGAAGTAAATCTAAATCATATTCGTTTTATTTGCCATGATGTTTTCCAGCTAGATGAGGATAGCAGTCAACTAATTATGGATTACTTAACAAAAAAGATTAATTGGTAATTTGATCTTAGAGGACAAACTTAATACTGTTATTAGACACTTGCCCTGTATGAAATGTAATGATATTCTTTTTATATTTCATAGAGGGTATCTTTTTTATTTAATGGGCAGGAATTTTTCATCTATTTACGAAATAAATATGAGAGATTCAGAAATTACAAAGCTTGTATTGAATCAAGGAGGAGTGAGATGAAAATATTTAAATTTTTAAAAAGTCTAATTCCTGAACCCGGAATGAATCAAAATGTAATTTATTTATATTATCAATGTCACAAATGTAAACATGTTTTTTCGTTGATTTTGAGAAAATCTTATGATATTCAGACTCTTTATGATGAAGAATCTGAGGCGACTTTTCTTTATCAAAAAGAGTTACGTGATTCAAAATGTTTTAATGACATCAAACTAAGGGTATACTTTGATAAGAATTATAAGGTTTTAAGTCAGGAAATAAAGGGAGGTCAATTTATTTCAGAAGAAGAATATCTATCTTTGAAGTCGAAATAATAATTACATTATTATTTCTTAAGTTCAACGACTTCAGAAGGAAATTTTTACTCCCACTGAAGTTTTAAAATTACTCTAGTAGTTAACACCCCCACCTATAGAGGAGGGGAACTCTCTTCTGAAATGTCGTTGAAGGTAAATGAGAAAAAATAAAGAATTGGAGGTTAACAAAATGGATGAAAGATTGATGTTTTTGAAAGAATTAACGGAAGCCTTTGGTGTACCAGGTTTTGAACATGAGATTCGAGCTTTAATTCGTAGACATATGGAAGACTTTGCAACCATTGAAGAGGATCGCTTAGGCAGTATCATCTGTAAAAAAGATGGCCCAAGTGATGGTCCGAGAATAATGTTAAGTGGTCATATGGATGAGATTGGTTTTATGGTTCAACATATCACAGATAATGGATTTATAAAATTCTTACCTCTTGGTGGATGGTGGGAGCAAGTAATGCTGGCCCAGCGAGTAATTATCAAAACTCGTAAAGGGGACATACCAGGGGTGATTGGTTCAATACCACCTCATATCCTTGACGCGGAAACTCGTAATAAAGTAGTGAAGAAAAAAGCTATGTTTATTGATTGTGGGGCCAAAGATAAGGAAGAAGCAGAGAAAGTTTTTGGTATCCGCCCTGGAGACCCAATTATTCCAGTCAGTGAATTTACTGTTATGAAAAATCCAAATCTTTTGATGGGTAAAGCCTTTGATGATCGTTTAGGTTGTGCTTTGTTTATGGAAGTTATCAAAGAGTTAAAAGATGTGGAGCATCCAAATACAATCTATGGTGTTGGTTCAGTTCAGGAAGAGGTTGGAGTTCGAGGTGCAAAAACAAGTGTAAATAAAATCTGTCCTGATGTAGCTTTTGCTTTGGAAGTGGGGATTGCTGCTGATGTGCCAGGAGCAGAAAATTTAGGTGTTTATGAAAAACTTGGAGAAGGTCCTGTTATTTTAATTTACGATGCTAGTATGATTCCAAATCGTGGACTTAGAGATTTTGTAATCGATGTAGCTGAGGAATTAAATATTCCATACCAGTTAGATTCTCTTAGTGGCGGAGGTACCGATGCTGGCGCAATACATACTTTTAAAGATGGTGTTCCAAGTTTGGTGATTGCCGTACCTACCAGATATATACATAGTCATGCTGGGATTATTCATCGTGAAGATTATGAGAATGCTATAAAATTGGTAAAAGAAGTTGTTTTGCGCTTAGATAGTGAAACAGTTGCAAAGTTTACTTTATAGCGAAAGTTAAGTTAACTATTATTAAAAATTAGGGATGGTGCAGGATTTTTATGGTTTATCGCGAAGTTATAGAGAGGTATGTGCTATGAAATAAAATGAAATCTACTAAGAAAATATATTTAATGACGTTTTTGTAGGAGGTACGGTCTATGAATTTCGCAAATATTTTAACAACCACAAGAATCTTTTTCATCCCAGTTTTTTTATTTTTCTTTTTTGCAGATTTTCATCATCATTTTGCTTGGGCAGGAGGTATCTTTCTTTGTTCAGGTATAACTGATTTTTTTGATGGATACATAGCAAGAACATGGAATTTGACTTCTAAATTAGGTCGACTTTTAGATCCTTTGGCAGATAAATTATCTATGATTGCTGCTTTTGGTTCTTTAGCAATTGGAAAAATTCTTCCCTTATGGGTTATTTCAATTATTTTAATTCGTGAAGTTGTGATTCTATCTGGTTCAATTATTGTATATTTTACTGGAAATGATATTATCTTTCCTAGTCGATTTGGAAAATTAGCTACATTTTGTTTATATGGGACTGCAACCGCCAGTATTCTCAGCTTTAAGTTTTTTGATCAATTTTTTTTAGTTTTAGCAGTTCCTTTGACATTGTTTTCAGGGATAGAATACATTGTATCAGCATGTAAACACTTTTTTCTAAAGAAATCATAAATTGCACTGATTTTGAGATTGGGAGAGTGGCAAATGAGATTAATTACTGTTTTTATAATTTTACTTTTGATTATGACTATAGGAGTAGTTGTATATGCTGAAGATTATGGAGAAGTTATGGGTCAGAGACAGATTGTTTTTGTTCAAACTGGTGAAGGCTCTTTACAAGAGATCAACCCTGCTATTCGTGCCTTTACAGCAAGACAAGATGCCACAAAAGGAGTTTTTGTTCAGTATCTTAATTGGCTAAAAAACCTTTCATTTCAGAATAAAAAATTGAGTGAGCTAATTGAAGAAGATTTATTATTAAGAATGAAAGTTGAAAAGAATATATTTTTTAATTTTAATCTAGAAGAGACTGAATATCCTGATGGACGAGTAAAGATTCAGATGATTCGTCTTTGGAATGGAACAAATTTATCAAGTATTTTAGATCGCCTTTATCGGGAACGTGCTTATAATTTTAATGAAGATGGTCTTGGAGTAAACTCTTCGAAAGAAGAGTTACCAGGTTGGAACCATGGAAGTGAAAATGGACCATCAGAAGATTTGGGCTATACAGGTATTATCATTGATACTCGCGGTCTTTTTGTCAAACCTTCAATGGCACCAAAAATTATTGATAGTGATAAAGAAGAAGTTTACGGTACAATGAAGGCAGATCCAGCTTTTGTTATTGAGGTTGGGATAGTTGGATATGCATATACAATAGAAGAAGCACAGGTAGATGAGCGTGTTGGATCGAATCCTTTGGTGATTGAAGCGGTTGAAGCAACTGGGAATGCAAGAGATTATGCAATAATTACATTAAAAAACGCAATGCTAATACGTGAAATTAATAAAAATAGTGATATTTTGAATCGGTGTAGAATTATTTTTATAATTGATGAGTGATGGATATAAAGAGTACCGCTTAGGTGGTGCTCTTTTTTTGTTTTACTGGATAAGCGCAGGGTAAAGGTAAATTTAGGAAAAGTTTTATATAGGAAAAACGTTCCTTTTCGAAAGTCAGCTCTGCGAACTTTCGTTCAACAAGTAATGACAATCCATGGGGATTTATGGGAAATATATGCCAATAACAATGGAAATGTCGAATAGTGGAAACGATATCTTTGTTAGTTAAAGTAAAATAAAGTATATAAAAGAGAATATAGTAATTAACATTTGTCAATTATAGTTAAATTATCCATATAAAGATGTAATTTTGTCTCTGATTTTGGTTTTTCATGAGTGATGAAAAGTTTCTAAAAAAAAATTAGACTTCGACAATGGTTGACATTATATCTAAAGGTAATTTCAGGTAAAACGAAGAATTAAATTGTGTAAAAGCGAAATATGAGGGTGAGAAAAATGGCTATTTGGAAACAAACTTCATTATTTGTATATACAGAAAATCAAACATTGGAGAATATTGTGCCATCAATCAGAATTTTTGGTGAGCCAACTCCTTATGCTCTAGTTCAGAGAGGCATAGAAAAATTTACAAATACAGGAGATATAATTTTAGATTGTTGTTGTGGAAGTGGTACTACTGGAATTGCTGCTCTGAAGATGAATAGAAAAGCTATATTAAGTGATTTAAATCAACTTGCGATTTTGACCTCAAAAAGTCTATTTAGCTTTTTTGATTATAATCGAGTGAATTTTTTATGGCGACAAATAAGAGAGGGTTCTGTAGAAGGAGAAATGAAAGCTGTGAAAGGGTGGGATGCATTTTTAAAAAACCCTATTCCTTTAATCCCATCATTTAAACGAATTTCAAATAGACATATTCAAAATATTTCAGAACTTTATGACGAAGAAGATCTTAAAATATTAAAAAGTATTTATTCAGGGATTCTTGAAATTCAAGATCAATCTTCTCGAATTTTTTTAGAGGTAATATTTTATAACATACTTATTGAATCTTCACAATTAGCAATCAGTAGAAATGGTCGCTCTTTTTACTTGCCTAAGCGGCAACAAAATAAAGACCCAATTGATCTATTTCAAAAGAAGTTTGATCTTTTTTTAAGATATAAAAGTTTAATTAGAGAACAATTAGCGAGAAATTTTTCCTGGACTCCTAAAATTATAGTTTCTTCCGCTCGTAATTTGGATTATTTGGAAGAAGAGAGTGTTGATTATGTATCAATACATCTACCAGATATCAATGGATATAGGGAGGGTGATATGAGCTATCTCGGCGAATTGCTATTTGGAGATGTTACCAATTATGAAGAGGAAATTACCCTTGAACTAGATTATAAAGGCCGATATAGACTGATAGTGGATTTGACAAAATTATTTAAAGAAATTGAGCGAGTATTAAAAGAAAAGGGATATTTAACTCTAATCTTTGCAGGGCATCATGCTTTATTCTCTTTAATTGTGAAAGTAGCCCAAAATGAAGGGTGGAATATAATCCAGGAGGAAGTTGAGATTATGAATGGTATATTAAAAAATCAGTATCCTCTCATTAGTTTGACATTACAAAAGCAAAAACAACATACGGTTCTTGGAGCTTTAAATAAGATGAAGTTTGAGACATTGTATGATACAGAAGAAGCAATTTTAAGAAAAATTGATCAATATTTAACTCAATTTAAGACAGCTACTACAGAGAAGATTCAAAAATACCTAATCGAAAATTATTTACATGATTGTTTGATTGAAAAACCTTTAGAATCACTTTTAGAAGAGAATTATCTTTGGTCAGGCAAATATTGGATAAAACCATCATCGGAACAGAGAGAAAAACTTTTTCAGCTAAGAAGAAAAATGATAAAAAAAGATTTTCACAAGTTTGTTTCTGAGATGGTCTATCATTTTCTAAATAGCGAGAAAAGACAGATAAGTTATAATGATTTGATCAAACGTTTTATGAAGTTAAAACCAAGACAGATTTTTCATACTCCTTATTATCGTCTATATATGGAACAGTGTGAAAAAAGGGAGATAAAGCTTTATCAATTGATTCAAGAATTTTTTGAGGAAGAGAAAAAAGATACTTTTGATAGTCTGTCAAAAGTACTTAAACGAATTCTTAAAGAGGAATCTCCATTTAGTGAGATATTAAAAGGTGAATCAATTGGGCTTTCTGAATGGACAGCAGATGATTTTTTCAAAATTTATTTGGACCTTTATGAGAAAGCAAAAAAAACGAAAAATGTTAACCATGCTCGGGAATTTGGTGAAAAGGTTCTTAATCTTTTAGAACAAGTAAAATATTTAGACAATAGGAAAAGAGAGAAGATTCGAGATTATATTAAAAGGAGTGAAAGGTGATGGTAACAAAAATTAGATCTATAACTTTTTCACCAAATATACTAGAAACGGTTAACTATTTAGAATGTGAAGTACGAGGAGAGATTTTTGAAAGAAAGCGTAAAACCAAAGAGATTGAAGAATTATATTTCAATTCCACTGAGTCTCATCGCAACAATCTTTTGCGTTTGGTTAAAGCTATGGGAGATCAACCTGCAATTCGACAGATTATCTTTTTTCATTATCTTATTAATGAACCTATGATGGCGGAAATGTTTTTAAGATATATTTACCCAGGGTTTCAGAATAAACGTTATGTATTCAAGGAAAAGGAATTGAAATTTTTTATGGCTCAGTTAGGATTGAATCAAGAAGAACAGAGTGGGACTTTAAAATTTTTTTACAAAGCCCTAATAGAAGCGAAGATGCTTAAATCGCAAGGAAATATAAAATATCTTGAATATCAACGTCCTTCGGTGGAAGCTATTGCTTATGCGTTTTATGCAGAGTATGCGGATGGTTTTGCTGCAGCTAATCGATTTGCATTAAAAAATCCACCACTTAAGCAAATTACGGAGCAGGCAGCGTTTTCAGCGTATTTGCTACTAGAACCACGTTTAGTGCCGATGATGTTAGAAGCGTGTAGGATAAAGAATTATATCAGTCTTGAAGCAAGGGGAGGTCTTCATCAGTACGCATTGATTTATCAAGATTTAACTGGATTAGTCGATTTTATAGTTGGAGGAGGTTGTCGTGGATGATAATCAAAGATTTGGTTCCATTACCTGAACGTCCTGAGACAGTGATTACTATGGATGAAGCGATTTCAAGAAAAAGGCATGAGACTATTGAAAGTTATGTTATCACACCGAATGTTGAACATCTCTTAATAAAGGTTCTTAGCCATGTAATAAACGGGGTTGGACAAGGATTCTGGGTAATGGGGGCATATGGGGCAGGAAAATCCCATTTTATGTCCTTCCTAACACTGTTATTGCAAAATGTGGAAAATTGTTGGATTGATTTAAGCTCAGATTTTAGGAAAAAATTTCAGCGATTAATGAGAGAGAAAAAGATTCTAACGATAAACTTTACTTTAACAGAAGTTACTAACTTGAAAGAAAAATTATTTCAAGCTATAGAAGAAGCCTTTGTAGAGCACGGGATTTCTTTTCAGATTCGTGATGATCAGCGGATTATTGATAATTTTATTAATAAAAATTGGCAAGCGATTCGGCATGAAGATTTTTATGAATTTTTGAGAGAGACTGAAAATATTAGTGTTAATAAATGGGAAAATATTTTGGCTAATCAAGTTAGTGAAGCAGCACGAATTGTTATTTTATATTTGCAAAGAGTAGGATTTTTCTCAGCAAAAGAATATCGGGAAGTGGTTTATCCTAGCATTCAGGAAGGACTTCTAAAGATTACTGAAGCAGTTCATGAACATTTTGATGGCTTGGCAATTTTTGTAGATGAGTTATCTCATTATTTGATTAAACGTCAGCAACTTGGTAGATTGGCTGAGGATTTAGAGATTTTGCAGTCACTAGGGCAAAGATTGAAAAATGAACCAATTTGGTTTATGGCTGCAGCTCAGGAGAACCCTGGTTCGATTCTAGAATCGGATCAATATTTAAATCAGGAGGAAGAGAAAGTAAAGGATCGTTTCATCCAATTGATTCTCTCAAGGATTAATATTGAGGAAATTTTAGAAAAGCGGATAGCAATCAAGAGTTTGGAATCAAAACTAGAAATTCGAGAATTGTATCAAGATTTTGAAGATGAGTTTCCTGAACTTTTAAAGCATGTAACTGAAGATGAGTTTATTCGACTTTATCCATTCCATCGGACTTTTGTGGATTGTTTGATGCGGTTAGCAGAATATGCATCAAGGGATCGGACGGTGGTTGAGGAGCTATGGGTGACACTGGCTCTTGCTCAGGATAAAGCAGTAACGGAATTAGTGACTGTGGATCAATTATTTGATAGTTTTGCTGATACGTTACTTAAGCCTCGTTTTCGCGACTATTATGATATTTATTTTGATACATTTCAGCCGATTATTGATGCAAAAGACTATCGTTTGAATAGAAGGATATCACATAAGTTGATTAAAGCTTTGGTTATTCTGGCCATCTGTAAGCAGAATGGGAAGACTTCTAGGGAGCTGGCCCATATTTTGATGGAGGGAATGGGTTTAGGAGTAGCAACTAATCTAGCTTATGAAGAGATTTTAGAGATTCTGGAAGAATTATTGATTCTGGGAAAAGGAAAACATCTTCGATTTTCCAAAGCAGTTGATCCTTTGGAGCGCATTTATGAACTTGATCCTTCTGATAGTGGATTTTCAATAGAACATGAAATTCAAAGTAGAATGGAGAATATCTCTGATCAAGATTTAGCCAGATTGATCAATGATTTATTGAATAATCATAAAGATCTTTTTGAAAATCAAAATATTTCCTGGAATCAGATTACACCTATGGAGGTAATGTGGCGAAATACAGTGCGTTGTGGAAAGATGATTTTGACTGAAATTAGCAAGAGTAAAGAATTAATTTCTTTTGATCCAGCAAGAGATGGTCTGGATTTTGAATTAGTGGTAGGATTACCTCATTACAATAGGCGAATTGATTTGGAAGAACATCTTTTAAATCTTTGGAATGATGATCCTCGATCACTTATTTGGTTACCTGCTGACCTGGATGGTTTTAGTTTCAACAAATTGAAACGATATGCAGCAGTGAAGTATCTATTAGATGAAAAATATTGTCATCCTGAAAGAGAAGAAGAGTTACAAAAAAGTGGACAATTAATGGCTGAAATTGATGATTTACTAAAAAAAGCTCAATTAATTGTACAAAATGCTTATTTTCAGGGATCGATCTTTAATTGTAACAAAGTATATGAACCGTTAACTCCTTTTCGTTCAATGGATGAGATTTTAAGTGAAATTATTAATGATATCTTTAATCAAGTTTACTCAAGTCATCCGAAGTTTGGCAAAAAAATTACACGATTTCAGACCAATAAATTAATTCGCGAATTTGTTATCCCAGGACAAGCAAGAATGGTATTAAAAGAAATTCAAACTCTGGCTAAACCTCTGCAGATTGTTGAAGAAAAGGATGGGGAAGCTTATCTAATTTCTAGCTCTCCGTATATTAATGAAATCCTGATGAAAGTTGAAGATGGAGGTAAACATTCAATATCTGATGAACTTTATCCCATTCTTCGCCAGGTGCCATATGGTATTCAAGAACATATTTTTGAAGTTTTAATGGCAGTAATGATCGTCAAGGGAGAATGTCGAGGACGAGATAAGGCAGGTGGATTAATTACTAGTCAGAATCTTATAACAGATATGGAATCTGGTGACAAAACTTTGATTAATCAAATTTACTTTCTTGAAAAAGGTGATCTTATAGAAGCAAATTTATGGCCAGAGTATGTAGAAATGATGCAGGTATTGTTTCCAGAAATTAATCCCCAAAGATCTATCGTGAATCAAGATAAGATGTGGAACCAGAATCGAAATTTGCAGGGAGAACTCATTGATGAAATTGAGCAAGGGATAAAGGTTATGACCTATTTTTGCCATGCGATTGACCAGGGCGAGAAGGTTAGGGAAATCGTTAAACCATTATTAAAATTGCGACATCTTTTAGACGGTGAATATTATCACAGAGATTATCAATCTCATCAGGGATTGATCCGAATGCGTAGAGCTATCAAGGAGACTTATTCCAGTATTGAGCATTTTCGCATGGAATATAAGCTAGTTAAGCAAATGCTCTATTTTATAAATCGGCGTAAAGATCAGGAGTTAATCCAATATTATCATTATCTTAAAGAGATTAATTTGCCTTTGAGAGGTTATGAAAATATTAAGATTGCAGTTTTAACAATACGCAATAAGTTTAATCACCTCAACCGTTTAATTGTGGAAAATGAGGCTTATAATAACATTATAGCAGATTTACAAAATCTTCAGCGCAGATATATATCTACTTATATGGAAGAACATTTTCGTTTTCATGAAGAAGTTTCCAACTTTAACGCTCAATTGAAAGGACTGCCTGAATATCAATCTCTTACTTTATTAGATAGCATTAGAGCAATTAAGGTAGCTTACAATCTTAAACCGATAAAACGATATATTGATAATTTCTTTCCTGCAAAATGCACAACAAAAAATTTAACTGAAATTTTAGAAAAAAAACCAATATGTAGTTGTGAATTTAGATTAGGAGACCCATTTAATTCTCCACCTTTTGACAAGATTGCTCCTATGTTGAGAAAAGGAATCCGAGAATATGTTGACCAGTTCCAAAATACTCGACGCTTTAGGGATTATTTAGAAAATTATTTAGAAAAACATCCTAAAAGTCAGATTAGAGAGTTACTCACAGTGAATTTGAATGATCTGACTCGAAGTATTGAATTAA
>JAGMES010000113.1 GCA_023128035.1 Halanaerobiales bacterium
ATGACACACTTTATTATAAAACTATAGTTGCTTCTGCAGGTACTATTAAAGTGTCTTTGTATGATTTTATCAAAGTCCAAGCCTAGTTTTTATGTTTAAACTGGAGAATATTATGAAGTTTTTTAAAAAGTTAATAGATATATCTATTTCTTTATTATCCAAAAAAGATAAAAGTATAGATAAATCTCTTAGAAAAACAGAAAAATCTTTAAAAGATATAGAAAAAAAAGAAATTATAACTAAAAAAATAGTATCTAAATGAAATTTATCAAATGTTAAAAAATTTGTAAGAAACTTTGGGAATTCAGCTATAAAAAGTGAAGTAAAAGAAGGATTACCCGCCATGGCTTTACTTGCCCAAGCTGCTTTAGAGACTGGTTGGGGTAATAAAATACTTAAAGTAACTAAAGATAGTGGTGTTAAAGTAGATAGTAAAAATTTGTTTAATATAAAATGTAGTAAATCGTGGAAAGGTGTTTGTGGATATAAGACTGTACCTGAGTATCTAAATAAACAATGGGTTCATAAGAAAGAGTATTTTAGAGTATATAGTAATTATGAAGAAAGTTTTAATGATTACGCTAATCTTATATTAAAAAATTCAAGATATGAAGTAGCTGTAATGTGTATAACAGATCCTAATAAGTATATAGATGAAATAGCAAGAGCTGGGTATGCTACTGATCCAGAGTATGCTAATAAGATTAAATCTATAATGGCAAAAAACTTTGAAGAAGTTCCGATTTAATTTTTTAAGTATAAATTCTGAGGAATCATTTATAAATGGCAAAAATAATTCAAAGAGATATAGATTTAAGACAAAATGCTATACAAAAAGCTGTTGCACACCCAGTTTCTTCTTTTCCAGCTAATGCTAGAGAAGGGCAAATGATATATCATACTACTTTTAAAGCTTTTTTTATATGCAAAAATGATGTGGGGGATACTACCAGTAAGGGCCACTGGGGTGTTGGGAATGTTACAAAAGAGGATCTGTATCAAACAGACGGAGCAGATAGGTTACTTGTATCAAACGCTACTAATGGGTTTGATTTAACTGGAATTTTGGATACAGGCACCTTTTAATTAAAAATTTTTAAAGGAGAAATTTTATGGCTATTCAAATTCAATTTAAAAGAGGTACTTTAGCTAATTTACCAGTTCTTGCAGCAGGTGAGTTTGCATATACTACTGATAGCAAACAAGTATATATTGGTGACGGTGCGAATAATCATCTTGTAGGGCGGTTTATTATACTTGATACTGAAGCAGAAGGGCGTACTTTGTATGAAACTAACGGTAATGCAGTGTATACTAAAGATACTGGTAAAACATTTTTATATCTTGGTTCAGGGACAGGTGAAGGTTGGCAACTTATAGGAGTTGCTGATTTAGAAGATATTGCTGGGGATCTTGATGATATTGCTGACGGAACTACATATGGTAAAGTTAAGAATACGGAGTTAAATTCAGGACAAGTAAAGCAAGTACGAGCAGTAACTGGAGCAGCTAATGTAACTGGCGATAACATTAAAGACCATATTGATGATGCAGATAAACATAGAGAAATCAATGATAGTGGTACAGCAGTTACAGATTTATGGTCTGGTAACAAAATTCAAAGTGAGTTAGACGCAATTGATTCAGGAATAGGTTCTTCTATCCATACACCGGTTCAAGATATAAATGCATTAAAAGCTATAGATTCTGTAGCAACAGGTAATGAAGTATCTGACAAAATGTTAATCCATGTTGAAAATAATGGATTATTCAGGTTTGACCTTGAATCTTCAGCAGCCCCAGATGACGTAGATGTTGTACGCCCCACAGATAGAGGAGCTCTTAATGGTAGATGGATTAGAATGACTGATCCTACTAATAACCATAACAACTTGTCTAATCTCGATGGTGGGGGTGGTGGTGAATATTACCATATGACCAGTGCTCAACATACATCAGCTACCAGAGAAGCTACTGCATCACAGAACGGGTTAATGAGTTCGGCTTATGCAAACAAGTTAGATGGTATATCTGCAGGTGCAGAAGTTAATCAGAGTATTACAGGAGATGAAGGTATAGTTGTAACTGGTACTACTGGGGATGATGTAGAGATAGACGCTGACTGGGAAGCAAATGTAGCTAATATAATAGGCGTAAATGAGACGGCTGCTTCTGTGGGAACGAGTACAAAAGTTGCAAAATCTGATCATAGACATTCGATTCTGGACTTAGATCTTGGCTCGTTCTAAATTTGTTACTTTACTTACAAATATATTTCGTAATAAATAAACTTAATATTTGACTAATTGTAATAAATATACTATAATATTTAGAGAATTAATTTATGGCTATTCAGTTTCAAATTAAAAGAGGTGTTATTGCAAATGTGCCCTCTATAGAAAGTGGGGAGTTTTATTTTGCAACAGACACTACTAAACTTCTTATAGGAGACGGGAGTACTGGTGGGGGGTATATAACTATAAACTTATTATCAGATGCTCATCACACTGACTTAACAGATGGTAATGATTGTGGGATACATAAACATGACGATATATATTATACTGAAACCGAATTAAATGCTGGGCAATTAGATAATAGGTATTACACAGAAACTGAAATAGATACTTTTGCGTTTGTTAAAGCTGATGGGTCCGTAGATTTATCAAGTAATTGGATAATTTCAGCTAATAGTATTACATTGACTGCTGGAACACTCACAGCAAGCACTATAACTGATGGAACATTTTCAGTAAATGGCGGCACAATTACGGGGGCTTCTATAAGTGCTAATCAAGTTAGTGCTGGGACACTAGATATAGGAGCAAATGCGTTTACAGTTAATAGTATAGAAATTGTTGGGGCAGATGGAGAAGTAAACAAAGCTGCTGTAGAAGATAGCGGTAATTGGGACACAGCATATACTCATTCACAAGACAATTCACAAGCACATACAGATTATTTAATTAATAATGGAGATGATATTACTTCAGGTAGTTTAACTCTTCAAGGTGGGACAGTTACATTAGGTACTACTACACAAATTGGGTATGTAGAAATATATGATGGGTCAGACCATAAAATTACTATAACAGCACCTACTAATACTGGAGGATTGACTTCAGATTATACTTTATATCTACCTGAAGATGATGGTGTGTCTGGGGAAGCTTTAATTTCTGATGGAAATGGGGTTTTAAGTTGGAGTTCTAATTTGACTTGGGATGGAAGTTCCTTAAAAATAACAGCTAATTCTGATAGTATAGAGTTTACTCACGATGGTACAAATGCTATTTTTACATCTTCTGATGGTGGATTAACTCTCAAAAATAGTGAACTTATAGCAAATTATGAATTAACTATTGAAGCATCTGGTATTGGGTACCCTATTCTCAAAATGAAAAATGATAATTTCAATTTTGAGATGTTAAAAGCTAATTCATCTGATGGTACATTAAGGGTAATGCCTGAAGCTGGTGCTGATGTATCGGTTTTTGCTGAATCTGTATCAGGGGTTTGTAAAAAGTTTCAAATATATGGTTATCCAGGAAATGGGGGATCCCTTATACACACTGATTTTTACTTCGACCCATCAGGAGGCTCTACTGCTTCTTTTGTAATGGACACTCCGACTCAATGGTCATTTATGATTAATAGTGGTCCTGGTTTATATGTTACGGCAGGTATAGCTTGGTGCAATACGTTTGGATTTGCGTCTGATACAGATTGTTATTTGTATCTTGAAGGAGCTGATTCTATATATATGAAAGTGGGTAATGCTGATGTATTTGCTTGGAAAAGTGATGCTGTTTGGGCATTTAAAGTTTTCGGGGTGTATTACGATGCAACCCATTATATAACATTAGATGCTACTGTGCCTGATATCAAAATGAAGGGTATAAAAGTTCTTGGAACGCAGCAACCTCATATTGCTGATGCTGATGGGACCTTACCCAGTGCCACTAGCAGAATAAATGCTATATTATCTGCAATGGAAACACATGGACTTTTAGCATCGAGTTAAATTATGAGAAAAAGAATTTCACAAGAAACTAGAGAAAAGATGAGACAAGCAAAACTGGGTAAGTCCGGGAATACTTTAGGCAAGCATTGGAAAATTAAAAATACTTTAAAAATGAAAGGCAGAACTCCTTGGAATAAAGGTATCTCGATGTCTGAAGAAAGTAAACAAAAGATGATTGCTAAAAGAAAAGGACAACCATCAAGTAGAAAGGGGATAATATTATCTGATGAATTGCGACAAAAATTAAGTGATGCCCATAAAGGACAAGTTGCTTGGAATAAAGGGAAAGAATGTCCCCAAATTAGTGGGGAAAATCATTGGAATTGGCAAGGTGGAAAAACTACTGGAACTAGGAAGAGAGTTAGCACTCTCAAATGGAAACAATTAAGAGTTAAAATATATAAAAGAGATAACTGGACTTGTAGATTTTGTTTTAAACATTGCTATAATGATATTCAATGCCATCATATTGAACCAGGAAATAATGAAATGGATAAGTTAGTAACATTATGTAAATCTTGTCATTTCAAGGAACATCATAAATTAAGAAGACAATATTTAGCTGATATAACTACAAAATTTAACACTTTATTATCTCAATTAGAAACACATGGAATAAATGCCTCGTCATAAAAAGGAGAAGAATTATGGGTTTTAAAAAATCTTATACAGATGAAAATAACAATATGGTTATTTCAAACGCTTATCATAGAGTGAAAATTAATCATTTCAGTAGTGAAAATGTAAGTTTTGTTATAGAAATATATAACTCAAAACAAGATAGGATAGATGGAAAAGTACCTATTAAAACATTAAATACAATGAGTGGTTTTCCGATAGGAAATGATTTTATTATTAAAAGTGGCGATGATAATTTTAGCACTTATTTTGTTACAAATGTGTTAAATGTACAAGATAAAAATTTGTTAAAATCTTGTTATCAATATTTGAAAGATAAAATAGATTATTATTCAAATGCGGAGGAGGAATGATGAAATTAAAAAATGGTCAATTAAATTTAAAAGCAATTGAAGAGCTAAAAAACTTAAGTTCTTTAAATTTACCTATTAAAATAAGTTTTAAATTATCTAAAATTATTAAAGAAATAAGTTCTTTAACAAAAATAATTAATGAAGAAGAAAAAAAAATATTAGATAAATACGGGGAAAAAGATAAGAATGGTGAATTTGTTAAAGTGTTGGATAAAGATGGAAATATTAACCCAAATACTATAAAAATTAAAAAAAATGAAGTAGAAAATTGTAATAAAGATATGAATGAACTTAGGGAAATAGAAAATGAAATAGATATAGAAAAAATAAAAATAGAAGATTTAGGGGAAGATTTAAAAATTTCCCCTAATACCTTTTTATTACTAGACTGGTTATTTGAGGGTTAATTATGGCAGCTCCATATATTTATGAGCCTTTTATATTTTCGCAATCCGTAAATGCATCCACATGGATAATATCTCATAAATTTGGGAGACGGGTGAACTATCAAATATTTGATAACAATAATAATGATATTGACGCAGATTATATATATGTAGACGATAATTCTTTTCAATTAAAATTTTATGAAAAAGGAGTATTAGTTAATAAAACTGGTAAAGTTATAGTTAGCTAAAAAATTATGAATGCATACAGTAATATAGAATTTGTAGCTCAAACAAACTTCCCTGCTTCAAAAGCTGGGGAGTTAGCTTCTGTCAAATACACAGTTTACGAATTAGATTCCACAGGGGCCCCTACGGTTTATATAGCCCAAACTAATGATGATGTTATGGAAACTGAAGATGGGGCGTACCAGATTAATCTTACATTACCTAAAGGAAAGTATTCAATAAATTGGGAAATAACTGGTACGCCTTATGTAAGTAACGAAGATATAAATGTACTCGAAGATATTTGGTCTAAAATTGATAGTCAGACTACACTACTTCAAGGAGCTTACACAGGTGTAGGGTATGGGTCAAGATATGGTGTAGAAGTAGACATTTCTGTACCTTTACAGTTTCAGTTTCTTAAAAACAATATAAAATTTACACCTTATCAAGTAACTAAAGTAGAGGTTTATAGTACATTAGATGACGCAAAAGCTAATACAAATATAGTAGAAACTATTATAAGCATAAGTGGGCCTGCTGTTACTTTAGAAACAGGGTTATATGCTTATACAGCTTCGTCTTTTACTGTACAGGGGACTAAATACGATAAAGTATATGTGATACCTGTTCAAGGAGACGTAGCACAAAGTTATATATTACCATTTTATATTACAGCAGATATTGGATCAGCTGGTCAACCAAGTACACATATAACTAAAATGATTTATTTAAATTTATTTGATGTAATAGATAACCCAGCAGAAGATACTAAAGTTTATGTAAAACTTAACAAACAATATGCATGGTATGATAAAGATATAATCACTGAAGAAATAGAAACTTTTAAAGCTGATGCTACAGGTAAAATTGTAATGGAATTAATTGAAACAGATACTCTTACAGAAGATCCTTCAGTACCTGATGGAGAAGAAATTTATTATGAATTTAATGTAGATAATAGATATTTTTCTAATAGAAAAGTACCTCGATCGATAGTAACTGAAGCGGATTTCAAAGATTTACCCGAAGTGACCTAAATGTTTAAAGATATAATTCTGGAGTTAATTTTCAAAGAATTTGGACTATGTGCAACAGAATTAATGCAGTTGCATGATAAACAATTAGAAGAGATAGAGAATGTACCTAAATTGTGTGAAACTCTTCTGAACCAAATAGTTTTAGATGAAATAAAATCAGTTCATGTAAGTAAGATTAAAGCTAAGAAAATTTTAAAATTTGTAAAAAACTATTATTTAACGAACGGAGACTATAATGAATTTTAATCCATTAAATAAAGTTTTTGTGATGAAAGCAAGGACAGGGACAAAACTAGTCATTATAAATTATATAATAACTATAGGACTTATAATATTTTTAATCATAGGTTTACCTTTTTTAGCAATTAAATGGAATATTTTTGTAACAGTTATTGAAAAAATGAATATATCTAATATAATTATAGCATTACTTGGTCAATCTGGTCTTTCAACTATCGCTAATGAGATTAGAAAGGCTATTGAAAATAGGACTAAAAAATTAAATAATGGAGAGAACAATGGAATTAATTAATCCTGTAAAATCATTTAAGCAGAAACAAGGTGATAAGTTTGTTATTGAATTAAGGTTTGGGAAACTAACTATTCTTGAAATTTCTTACGATCATTCATTAAGAAATTTTAGAATTGAGTTATTTAATGTGGCTATTGTGAATAGCAAAAAAGTAGAAAAAAAGTAAAAAAGCTTTAATTTGCTTGACATTATAGTCTATATATGCTATAATATCCCTATAAATGGGAAACTTTAAAGATTTTAAACCTTGTGCCGATTGTGACGACTCAGAAAATCCTGGATATATAAAAAAAGGTAATACTATTTTTGAATGTGATTGTCTTAAAAAGTATCATTCATATATCACATTTTATAAATATTTAGAATCTTTGGGGGTTCCTTTTGGATATATAGATTATTCTTTAAATAGTTATATAGGGGAAAAGAGTAAAAAATCTATAGAAGACATAAAAAAAATTATAGGGAAAGTAGATATTTTTGTAAGAGAAGGTATGCAGTTATATTTTTCAGGACCTGATAACACACAAAAAACCTCAATAGCGTGTTATTTTCTCAAAAAAGTAGCTATGAAAGGGTTTTCTGTTTATTATATTTCAATGCCCCAATTATTATATAAACTTAAACAAGTTAAATTTGCTAGAAATATTGAGGACGTATTAGAAGAACAAACTATTATAAAAACTATAGAAAACTGTGGTTTCTTAGTTATTGATGATTGCTTTGATAAATCTAAAGTATACATTGGTAAATCTGAATATTTCAAAAGTTTATTAAGTGAATTTTTTAGTTTTAGAATTCGTAACAATAAATCACAAATATATGTTTCAACTATTACAAAAAGTAATATACCTTACAATGAATTTGGAGATTCTGTGCGTTTATTACTTAATCGTGAATGTTTAGAATACCAATTTTTAGATAAAGTCCCATCAAATGTAATGAATAGCCAGATTTTAGGTTTGATAAAATGAAAGACATTATAAAATTTTCTTCTATATTGAAAGTAGCAGAAAAAGGTATTGATATAGACACTATTATATCTGCTAATTTATATAAAAAAGTTGATAAATTGTCAGATACCTTAAAATGTACTTCTGATGATATATTCAAATCTTTATTTTATTCTATTATAAAACATGAGAAATAATAAACTTTGTAGTGTTTGTTTAAAAGATTACTCATTTATAGAAAAAGAAGTTATTAAATCTACTGATATTAATTTTTATAATTATTTAGAAACATTTAATCTTTTACTTATATGTAAAGATTGTTTTGAAATAGGATTTAAGTTATATAAAGAAGATATAAGTAATTTTATGGATTGGTTAGATGAAAATGATAATAGAATAGAAGAAACTGATGACAATGTTATACGAAGTTTAAGAAATAATTTTAATATATCAGAAGAACTTTTAATGGATAACCCAGATTTATATATTGATGAGTTATCTAAATATATTATTTCTTTAGAAAATAAAATTAAATCGGATATACAAAATGCCTATTCATACATGTCCTAGTTATTTTCTTTGCGAAATATATGACAAAAGAGACTCATCAATTATATATCATTCTGTAGAAATTATAGAACATACTATAGCAAAAGCTAAACGACTCATGGGAGTAAAATACTTTTTGAAACCTAACCAGAAACTTCGTGTTAAAGAATTAAGGAAATTAAAATTTGCAGAACTAAAATTTTACGAAAAAGTATTATGAAAGAAAAAATAGTATTTTCTAAATCTATAATTGTGTGTGAAAACTTACATCATTGTCCTTTTAAAAAAAAGTGTATTCTTTTTGAAGGTAAGGAATTTCCTTTACTTAAATTAAAATATGAAAATATAGGGGAATACGGGATTGAAATCAAAATTATTTGTAATAGTAAAGGTATGAAAAATGAATAATAATGAACCTCTAAAACCACAAGAACCTCAAAGACCCCAAGATGTCAAAGAAGTCGTAGTGGCACCTGTTAACAAAGATGTTAAAAAATTAGAAAACCCACCTCTTACTATTAATAAAAATTCTAATAATATTATAAAAATATTATATCAAAATACTAAAAACATTCATGGAGATACTACTAAAATACATGAAGATACAAAAAAAATTCATTCGTGGAGTAAGTTTTTTTTAGTAGCTATATTAATTTTCTTTGCAGTAAATATAACATTACTTATATGGATGTTATCTGGAGGAAATTTTCATAGATTAAAACAAATGAGAGTAGCTGCTGCTAGATATGAATTAATTGAGCCAAGAGCTGAATATTCAATGTTGTTAAGAGAAACTAAAATGATGGAACGAGGTTTAAGGTCTAAACTACTTTTGTATGGTAAAGAATACAATATTTCTAAAAGACTTACTTCGGATGAATTTGAACAATATGTTACTATTTTATATATATACAAGATTATACATGGGATAAATGTAAATTTAATTAGAGCTAATACTGCTAGTGAAAGTTTGTTTAATACGAGAGCTTTATCTTCTGCAGGAGCAAGAGGTGTTAACCAATTAATGATGTATACTTTTAAATGGGTTAACAATAATTTACTATATAAGTATGATAAAAATGATATATGGGACGTATATGATAACACAGAAGCATGTTTGCAATATTGGTTATTTAATAAAAAGTTATTAGCAAGTCAATTGAAACGAAAACCTAAATCATACGAAATGGCTTGGGCGTATAATTGTGGAGCTACAGAAGCTATTAAAGCTATTGTATCTGGTAAACCCTCTGAATATCTTTCAAAAGAGACTGTAACTCATGGTAAAAAAGTTATGTTTTATTATAAGAATTATAGAAAAAATAAATATAATGTTTATTGGGAAGAACAGTTTTACAAAAAAGATAAAAAATGAAAGATATTAATTCAAAATTTGAAAATTTATGTTTTTATGAACCTAACTGTAAAAAATGTAATCTTTGTAATAATAGAAATAATATAGTTGTTGGGAAAGGAAATGTATTATCTAATATTATGTTTGTGGGACTTGGACCAGGTAAAGATGAGGATGAACAAGGGTACCCTTTATAGGAGCTGCTGGCAGACAACTAGACGCTATATTTAGAGCTCTAAATTTAACATTAGAGGATGTATTCGTAACTAATGTGATTATGTGCCGTTCAGCTAAAGAAATTGTGAAAAATGATAAAAAAATAATAAAAGACGTAGATCCTGAAACAGAGGAAATAGAAGCTTGTAGACATTTTTTAATAAACAAGATTAGATATATCAAGCCTAAACTCATTATAGCTCTTGGTAAAATAGCAACTAATTGGTTTTATCCTGATATAGATTTAGAAAGAGGAGTTATTTACAGGTGGTATTTGGGAGAACCTATGAATCCGAATGATATTAATAATAAACAGATATATAATAGACAGTATAAATTGCTTCATTTGTTTCATCCAGCAGCTTTGTTATATAATCCGAGCAATAAACAAGAAATGGAGAAACATTTATTAGGTAATATAAAATTAATACAAAAAATAAGGAATATATAATGGAAAATGATATTCAAATGGGTAAAATTAAAATAAATTCTATAACAAAAAGTATATTATCTCTTTTAAAAAAAAGAAAAGTAGACATAGGTCGTATGACCTTAAATATAGGTCTATACGATTTAAAAGAGTTAATTGATTTAAAATCTTTAATCACATATGGCAAAATACTTATAGAAAAAGATGGGGATAATGTAATAATTACAGGGTATGGTTGGGATAATAAAACAACTGAATATTTTAAGTGCCCTATAGAATACCCCGAAATGAATGGGGAAGTAGATAATAAAGAAGTTATTAAAGAATTATGTTATATAATCAACACTATTGTGTATGAAATTGGGTGGAGTGCTAATTCAAAATATAAAGATTTTAGATTTATTTGTGGATTAGAACCTAATTCAGATAAAGAGTTTGAGAAAATTAATAAAATAGTTGACAAAGAAACTCTTAAAAAATTAGATAAAGCTGGGTATCAACTAATTAAAAGTGTATATTAAATTAAAAAGGAAAAAATATGAAAATACATGCAATAATTTGTCCTGAGTGTAGAGATACTGTTTATAGTAGGGCCCACCATGATATGAGATACTGTTCATGTAAAACAGTTGCTATTGATGGAGGATTCCATTATGCTAAAGTCACATTCAAAACTACTCCTCCTGAAAGTTTGTTTTTGGAATTAGATGTAACTGAAAAGCAGTTATTTGGGGATTATAATACAAATGAAAATAAATATGGGTTGATAAAAGGTGAAAAACATGAAAAAAAGTAAATATTTTCTTGTAATAGCATTAATAGTAACCTTATTAAGTGCTATCATTACCAATTGTGGAGATCATTCTGTAGAAACTACTAATTTCACTTATGATGATTCTGTAATTAAAGAAATAGAAACACCTGTAGAAGTTAGTTCAGAGAGCATCTATTATGTTTATCACAAAATTATGATGAAATACACAGTTTATTATAGAATATTTGTAAACTTAAATCATCCTAATGGGTATATAATAATTCAGAAGATTGAAAAATATAATCCTAAATTTGATGATACAAAAATCTGGGAAATAATGGAAAAAACTCCTAAAGTATATATTAATTACATACATTCTACCATAACTGCTAAAATAAATAACAATATAGATAATTTAGTAGAACTTCAAGGTATATCTAATGCAGATAAAGAATTTAGAGAAGTATTTAGAACTGCAGAAGCTGTTATTTTAGGATATTACTATAGTAAAGAAGTAAATCCTGTGCATGGAATAGAAGTTATTAAAGCCTCAAAAAGAATGAATGGACGTATTTATGGAAAAAATAGATAAGAATATTCCAATTAGAATTGTTTATGAATATCCTGATAGAATAGAAACCATAGTAGGTACCGAAGCGAAAAAGCTAAATGAAACAATTATTGGCTTATGCGGTTTTGCCCAAGTGCACAGTTGCAATCCTTTTGATAGATATAAACCAAAATGGAAAGTAAAGAAAAAATAATGGATCACATAACTGATATTCAATTTGCACAACTAAAACTTCATTATGACGTAGGAGATATTCTTACTAATGAAGAATTAATAGAAATAACTCATCATATAGACAATTGCGATATATGCAAAAATAGGTTTAAATTAGAAAAATATAAATTTTCATCAGATAGATTAGAATTAATTCAATATCTAAAACAAACACATATGGAACTATCTAAACTTTTAGAAATATCTTGTGATGATACTATACCAGATCTAGAAATGGAGCAAGAGTTTGATAATTATATGGGAAGAAGAGCTGAAGAATTAGATGTATTAGAAGAAAATGGGTGAATTACTTGACATTATCGTGATACCATGATATAATTAACTAATTTTGTAAGAGAGGGCGTATGTTTTTTCCAAAAAAGAAATCTGATAGTAAAAAATTGTATGTTGAAAAAGTGAATACTAAAAAAATTGATACTAAAGAAAGTAGTAAAAGACATACTATTAAAAAAGTAGAAATAGAAAAATTACGACCAGAAGAAGAGAATGTAAAACGAAAAGGACATATCCGTAGAAAAAAACGTAAAGTATCTCTTTTATCAAAAAAGAACAAAACTATTCAAATTATTAAGTTATCTAAAAGAATTGCTGTAAAAAAGAGAAGAAAACGGTTAAAATTGAACTATAATAGAAATTTAGACCCCATAGAACGGGAAAAACGAAGAAAAAGTGATTAATAAACTAATAATACGTAAGTTTTGTATTAGTTAGTTATTCATAAATCAATAATTATGGGATTTTTATATTAATTAAATAGTCATAATTTACTAATTTTAGTAATAAAAGGAGTTAAAATGGAAGAAAAAGTTTTTGAAAATGTTACGTATTATATGAGATTAGTAACAAATGGGCCAATACAAGTAGTGCCGTCAGATAGTAAACTTATAGCATTTAAATATATATATATTAATACTCGTCCTTCTTCAGTTATGGCTATTAAAAAAGGTAATACTACTTTAAAGCTAAAAAAAGGGATAATTCTCAAAAAAGGTGATAAAGTATCTGTAACTCTTGGAGAAGGTAAAACAGGGCAAATAGAGTTATTTATGGGATTAATTAAAAAATAGAGGGGTTATATGGATTTAGACTCAGTTAAAAAGTTTACAAAATGTGAAAGTAACGAGTAGTCAATTACTTCCGTCTAAAGACAGGAGCTTGAACAGTGATGTTCAACGTAAGAGTTGATTAGAGGGCTTGATTGAAAAGTTAAGCAGAAGTTATTAGTGAAGTTAAAGAACGTACCAAGAATTGCTTCACAAGATTCTTGCTCTACAAATTCTGTATTAAACAAAGATGAAAGTCTTAGTGTACAGAATAAAGTACTGGCTAATAACA
>JAGMES010000114.1 GCA_023128035.1 Halanaerobiales bacterium
ACTGAAGCCCCGATGTTCAGCTTTAGCTGGACGAGTTCACTATATTTTTTAACCTAGTACTAGAGTTATCCTTAGGCTTTCTTATAAAGGCCATAAAACCTACAAACACTGTAAATACCATGAAAGTAATCACAACCCGCACTACACTTCCAACAAAATCACCTTGATAAAGAAAGGCTACATGATAAGAACCAATCATCTGAATTGGCAATGAAAGTGCAAAAACACCTATAAAAGCTCCAATCAAAGGAACTAAAATTACTTGTAAAATCAATCTAACTATACCTGGTCGTTTTGAAGTAAATACATATTTACCTTTTTTCATCCCAAGTAAAACTATTAACAACCAAATTAAAATTATTGCTATTATTCCCAAAGTAGCATAATTAGCTAAAGTCGCGTTTTTAGCATTCATTTCTGCACCAGTTAAATTAAATTGCCTTGGGTCAATCTCAAGAATGATATTTTTAAGATTATATCCAACGTAATGTGTCATCGGATGAGCTGAATTAGATAATAATGCAAAACCAAAGTTGTTTTCTGGGAATAAATAAACATGTGCTGTAAAATTTGGATTATCTCCCCCATGATGTACTATGTAAGTATCATTTACTGTTTGTAAATTCCATCCATATCCGTAGAAGTAATTCTCACCAATTTCAAATCCATTTGTTCGCATTTCAACAATACTATCTTTACTAAGAATAGTTTTTCCATTATAAGTTCCATCATTTAAAAGTCCGATCAAATAATTACCCATATCATTTGCAGTAGAATATAATCCTCCTGCTGCATTTTCTTGTTCTGGTAAATTATAATCAGAAACTTTAGGTTTAGCATATCGTACTATATGTCCTTTGGAGAAATTCTCTAGTTTGGAAACTTTGTCATAGTAACCAGTTTGAGCCATTTCTAAAGGTTCAAATATGTTTTGTTCCATGTACTCTGAAAATTTCATGCCTGTTAACTTCTCAGCTATTAAAGCCAACGTCCAATAGTTCATGTTAGAATATTGAAATCTAGTTCCAGGAGTTGAAGTTAACTCAATTGTGCTGAGGAGTTTTACCTGTTCTTCCAGATCATCAGCAGTACCATTTTCAATCTCAAGTCCATAGGCATTTGTCGGAATACCACTCGTATGTCTAATTAAATCCAACATTGTAATTTTATTAGAGTTTTCCTTGTCTTTAGATCTAAACCACGGTAAATATTTTGTTATTGGATCATTTAAATTTAATAATCCTTGATCACGCAATTGCATAATAGCAAGATTCGTAAATGCTTTAGAAACTGAAGCCAATCCTATAATAGTATCAGCATCTACTTTAACCTCAGTTCCCAATTCCTTAACCCCATATCCCTTACTGAAAAGAATTTTTCCATCATTAACTACCACAAGAGACATCCCAGGTACATTAAATCTTTCCATATCTTCAATTACTAAATTATCCATTTGCTCTAACTTTTCTTGATTCAAAAGATAATCTGCAAAAACACTACTTAAGTTAAATGAACAGATGATAAATAATACAATAAGACTAATATTAAAATATTTTTTCACTATAACTCCTCCTAATAATTTATAAAAAACCAACCATGCGAATAAACCTCCACATCCCCCCCATTTGTATAACGATATCTATAAAATTTGCGTTGTAAATAATACCTAAATAGTTTATTCTACAATAGAATATCATTTTTTTGCCATTTTGTCAAGATAACAATGAATTATCTTACCAACCTTTCACTAAACACTTTTAACTATAAATCCAAAGACCGATCCCTTCCCAAATTGGCTTCTTACGTAGACCTCTCCTCGATGTCTTTGGATAATCTCTTTTACAATCGCTAATCCTAATCCCGTTCCTTCTTCATCACCTCGAGTTCTAGCTTTATCTACTTTATAAAAACGATCCCAAATTTTTTCTAACTCTTCCTCCGGAATACCTGTTCCTTGATCCTCTATTTCTATATTGATCATTTTACTTTTATTTTCCTGAATAGCCCTAATCCAGATCTGTGAACCTGGTTCTGAGTGTTTGATAGCATTGCGGATCAGATTTATAAATACCTGTCCAATTCGATCAGGATCGCCCCAAACTTGAGGTAAGAAATCAGGTAATTCTATATTGACCTTTACGCCACCTTTTCGTAAAATCGGTCTCAAACTGCTTATTGTCCGTTGCACTAATTCATCCAAATCAAAAGCTATCATATTAAATTTTAAAATCCCGCTTTCAATCTGGGATAAACTCAATAACTCTGCAACTAATCGATTCATCCGATCTGTTTCATCCATTATTATATTACAATATTCTTGAGGCGAATTTTCATCTTCAAAAATCCCATCTCTAAGAGCCTTCACATACCCTCTTATAGAAGTCAGAGGGGTTTTTAACTCATGAGAAACATTAGCCACAAATTCTCGCTGTAATTGCAGATGTTTTCTAAGTTTTTTTACTAAAAAATTAAAATTCGATGCTAATTGACCAATTTCATCTTCCATCTTTACTTCAACCTCTACATCATAATTTCCATTTGCCATAGCTATTGAAGCTGAACCAATCTTTTGAATAGGTTTAGAGATAGAGCGTGAGAATTGAAAACTTAAAAAGACTGCCAATATCAAAACAAATATACCTATAAAAAAAAGAATTTGGCGTAATTCTTGAATCGTTCCTGAAATTCCTGCAATCGTATTATAAACAAATACTACTGCTACCACTTTTTCCTGAATTTCAATAGGAACAGCTACCATCATAACTGGTTCTTCTATATATTTTAATTTCCCTCGAAAGGTTATCACTTTACCTTGCAAAACTTGGGCAAAAGTTTCCCAATCAATCTGAAATCCTAGCAACTGTTCATTAGAATTGGTTACTAGAATATCCCCTTGACGGTCTGTTATCCAAAATTTTTGTTCAATTAGAGAGCCTGATGCTTGAATTTGATTCATAGCTAGATCAAAATAAAAACTTCCCAATAATGCAGACTGAGAAACAACCGCAACAATTCTCTGACCAATATTAATAAATTCCTGTTGTTTTGTTTGAAAATAATATTCTGTAAAAAAATATGTTAGGGAAAAACTAAGAAGAATAATAATTAGTAAAATAATAATTGTAAATCGAAACATCAATTTACTAAATATACTCTGATTCATTTATTTTCTACCTCAAATTTATAGCCTACGCCCCATACTGTTTTAATATAATCATCTCCTGCATCTCCAAATTTTTCTCGAAGACGATTAATATGACTATCTACTGTACGAATACCACCATAAAAATCATATCCCCAAATCTCATCTAATAAACTATCCCTTGGGAAAACCTGTCGATGATGTGATGCTAAAAACCAAAGTAATTCAAATTCTTTCGGAGATAATTTAATCTCCTCTCCTTCAAATTCTACCCGATACAGATTTCGAGAGATAACAAGTCTAGGAAATTGAAGTGTAGAAATCTCTTGTTGTCCATGCCGTCTAAAAACCGCTTTAACCTGAGCTACTAGCTCATCTGGATCAAAAGGTTTGGTTAAATAAATATCTCCACCTGTGTCTAATCCTCGAATTTTATCATCTTTTGTATCTTTTGCTGTAAGCATGATAATTGGCACATCTGATTCTCGCCGAAGTTGTTCACAAACTTCCCAACCATCCATAAAGGGTATCATAATATCCAAAATCACGAGATCAGGTCGTTCTTTTCGAAAAACTTCCAAAGCCTCAATGCCATCTTTGGCAAATACCACAGTAAATCCGGCATTTTTTAAATATATTTTTATTAATTTACATAGATTTTGATCATCATCTACAACCAATATTTTCATTTAAATGCCTCCTTTTGCTAATCATTACATCTCTTTTTCAAATTATAACCAAACATTACAACTCTGTCAAATAACATATTCTCAGTGAACTCGTTCAGCTAAAGCTGGACGAGTTCACTCTATATGTAGATGTTTCGGGAATGGCTTTAACAGCCTGTTCAAGGACATCCATTCCAAGAACAAGTCTTCCAGAACGTGAAGTCCCCTTCCTCTATAGGTGGGAGTTCAAATCTCCTTCTGAATAAAGAGGAGCAAAGATTTTTTCATCAATTTTATTTATTTACATTAATCAATAAGGTGAATAGGGTTTTTACAGTAGAGTCATTATATATGTATATTTTTTACTATTTTTAAACTTTGCGTAGACTATACATGCAGGAATTTAAATAATTCATGTAAAATATAAAAAGAAGAATAAAATAGAATTTTCATAAAAGCCACCCATTACGGGAGGCTTTTATTGTTCATCCCCCCACTTTTAAACGATCGCATAGGTGGGGGGATGAACAATTGAATAGATTTTTTTATGCAACGCTAATGAACTCAGATAAAAAATCCCCTACTTAAAAATAGGGGTATGGAGTAAGCTTTTCATGCAATTTTTTGATAGTCGTTTTCAATTCTTTCTTGTAATTCTTTTGGTAATGAAGATATAAATTTATTTATCTGCTCGTGTGAATAATGTATCTTCATAAGATCAACTATATCTTGAATTAATGTGTTCTCTACAATTGTTCTATCCCATTCGACTATTACTTTTCCTTTGACCTCTTCTTCAACTCTCATTAACTTCATGTCAAAATTATAAACATATCGCATTGTTACTTCTTCATCATCATAAAACAGTAACTCTCCAATAATCATACCATCTTTTTTTGTATACGAAATTTTTTCATAATCTTTTAAAAAAATATTATTCGCTAAATCATTGGGTTGCACCCCATCTGAAAGCATAATGCCAATAAGCCTGTCCAATTTAAATTTAATTTCCCTGTTAAAATTCATTATAACATCCTCCTTATTTCATTGATAACCTCATTCATATATTTTTGAGAATTCCTGAGTTCCTCGGGTTCTCTTTTTTTAACTGATCCAAATCTTCTAGATACCTTTAAATTTATATACCTAACTATAATACCATCATTCGTTGTCTTCGGGGATAAATTAAATATAAATTTCCTAAATATATTATACAAGTCATGTCCTTTTGGGTCAATTCCTTTTTCGGTTAGAATATCTTGTGTAGCATCATTAGCATTAGTATATAATATTTTTCTTATTTGTTTTCTAGCCAACTCTGGTCTCTTTGAATATAATAAATCATCAAATTCTTCTTTTTTCGCAAAAGTATATTCTTTCTTTAAAGTTTTTCTAATTTGCTCTAAGATATCATCATTATATCCCATGCTTTTTCTTAACTTATCAATTTCTTCATTTATACTTTTTTCGATATTATTTCGAGCTTCCGTAAAAAGCTCATTAAAGTCAATCGTTGGTAAGAACGAATCTAATGAATCAATAAAGTAATCATCGCTCTTAATATCAGCATATAATAATGCTCTTTCTTGATATTCTCTCTCGGTAAAAGTATAAACACGAGAAATTCTTTTCTTACCTTTTTCCACTTCATCCTGAAAATACTTCCAAATAGTATTTAACCCAGTTTCTTCATGGTATATCACTATGGCATTATTATCAATTGCAAAATCAGTGATTTCATTTTCCGGAATCGCACGCAAAACTCTTCCTACTACTTGAGCGAACGCATTTAAACTTCGATAAGGTCTAAATAATGATAGAACTGTTAAGTACTTATGATCATAACCTTCCATAAGCATATTAACAGAAACCACAACTTCACATTGATGATTATCTATTTTTCGAAATTTATCTTCCAATTCTTCAGGAGACATTCGGCTATGAACTTTTATAACACTTTTATTCCTACTTTCATACCATTCAGCAAGATCATCAGCATGGTTTATATTACAAGCTACCGCTAAAATTTTATGTGGAACGTCAGGAGATAGTTCTTTTAATTCACCTAACTGTTTTATACTCTCATCAATGACATCCAAAGAACACTCCTTCGATAATGCTACAGATCTTTCAACCCATTCTTGATCTTTTAATTGTAATACTTCTTCGATAGTATACGATTTAGGATCACCAGGTATTGTAAATATTAGTTCGGTATTATTTACCGTTATTTTTCTCAACCACTTAATATATTGTAATTGCATAGCTTCAGAAAGAGAGGTATTATGTATTTCTTCGCCAGGTAACGCCTTAGCATCTCCACGATATGGTGTACCTGTTACATGAAGAACTTTAGCATCATTAAAATAGTTTAACGCATCTTGCCAAGTTTTAGCTACAGAGTGGTGAGCCTCATCAACAATAATCATGTCAAAAAAATCTGATGGAACTCGATTTAATAAAGAGTTAGACTTGTTTTTATATAACTTATGAACGTTTGCAATTACAAAGTGACAGCTTTCTAAACTAGAATCTAACATATCTGATTCATATTCTTCGACAATTGGAATTTCTTCTGGATCAAATATTACATCATAATTTAGCCAAAAATTATCATCTAAAGGGTGCAACGATTTCACAACACTTTGCTTTGTTACTAGTCCAGGAGTAATCACTAAAACTCTTCCTGCACATACACCAAATGGAGCAATAGATATTAATCCACTTTTTCCTGTACCTGTAGGTAAAACAACTAGCGCTTCACCCTTCTTTTCTTTTTCAAAATAACCTTTGATCTTTAAATGCGCTTCGATTTGTGGCTCTCTTAATTTTTTATTGAATTCAATATTCGGAACTACATCCATAAAATAAGACACTACAAAAACACCTCCTAAGTTAACTACAATATATATATATTTATTCGTCCCAACAAATCCAGGAGCGAATTAACAAAGGTGAAATTACACACTGTTGGCTAGAAGTATATGACCGTCCCAGATATGGTGAGCTATGAGGATATGATGAGATGGGTTGAATCTAAATTAGAGTGAACTACCCTCCACCTACTCTTCGTTAAATGTGGGGGGCTTCTTGCTTCAACGATCATAGCCTACAAATAGTGTAGGTCTACGATCTCCACAAGCGTAACTTCGGGGTGAACCAACCCTAGATGGTCGTAGAATTGCAATTGGTGAGTATTAGTCACCTCGATCAATGCAATTCACTATAGCATTGATACCTAGAATATTTTACACAAACAAGGATTCGTGTCTGCAATCTTATATATCCTCTTGTCAATGATCTGAATATATTTTACCAAAAGACAAAACAAAAGTCAAGACCTTGCCAATTCATCCTCCACCTACAGAGAAAAAAAGACTTCTTAACAAGTTACGTTAAAAAAATAACTACTTTTGAAAACTACGAACTAATTGTAAATTGTCATCTGATCCCTAGTCTAAGTTATATAAAATTGACTCCTTCCTCTTAACTTAGTATAATGGAAATAAGTAAGGAGGGTGCCCATGAAAGAGAATGAATACAATATATACTCTCAGTCTAATATAGAAGAAGAATATAAATTGCGAACAAATCCAAAACATCGCAAAAAATATGGACAAATTTTCACACCTTTAAAAATTGCGAATTTTATGACCAAATGGATTATCACTAAAATAAGCCAGGGTAAATTATTAGATCCAGCTTTAGGCTTAGGAATCTTTTTCCGTCAATTACTCCAATTAGATTCTCCGTTCACGCATGATCTAAACTATCAATTGAAAGGGTATGAGCTTGATCCTAGATTGGTTAAAATTATTGAAGAAGTATTCGCTTCACTTCCCTTAACCCTTTCTTGCTACAGTCAAGATTTTCTTCTGGCAGATATTACAGAACAATTTGATGGAATTATCTGTAATCCACCATATATTCATTTTCAAGACTATAAACAAAGTCTTCCACTTATCAAGAAATTTAATGAGCAGTATGATTTAAAACTGAATGGATTTTCTAATATCTATTCACTTTTTTTAATCAAATCTTTAAACTTACTTAAACCAGGCGGAAGAGCCGCTTTTATCATCCCCTCTGAATTTCTAAATGCTGATTATGGAGTAAGTATTAAAAATTTTTTTTTAAAAAGTAAACTCTTAAGCCATATGATTATCTTCGATCCTTCTTTTCAAGTTTTTGAAGGATTTTTAACAACTTCCGTTATCCTTTTATTCGAACATAAAAAAAATGATTATCTCCATTTTTATAATGTAAAAGATATGAAAGAATTAGAAGAAGTAGAGAAACATCTACTTTATAATAACAGCAAAATTGATTTAAATCCAAAAATATATACTTACGATCAATTAAATCCAACAATTAAATGGAAACATTATTATAAAGATTTAAAGATCAATCTTCATTTAGAAAGCAAACAAAACCTAATTCCTTTCCACAAATTCGCGAAAGTGCGTCGTGGAATTGCCACAGGTGCAAACGATTTTTTTACTTTTTCAAAAGAAAAAGCAATTGAATATAAAATTTCTCCAAAATACCTTACACCATGTTTAACCAGAGCATCACAAATTCAACACCATATTTTCGATCAGAAAGAATTCCAGTCATTAATTGATGATAATAAAAAAGTATTTCTCTTAAACCTTCACCATTTCAACCTTGATGAAATTGATAATAATCTACGTAATTATATCCATTATGGAGAAAAACAAAGATACCATACTAGATATCTAACTAAAAACCGCTATCCTTGGTATTCAATCGAACCACTAAGCTCTGCCGATCTTCTAGTCAAAACCTTCAGTAGAGATCATGTGGTCTTTATCCAAAACAATACACCAGCTCTTAATTTAACTTGTTTTCATGGAGTTTATCTAAACTCTCTAGGAAACCAATATAAAAATATTATTTTCTTATATCTGATTACTGATCTAGCAAAAGAAATTTTTGAAGGTCAAAAAAGAGATTATTGTAGTGGTTTAGGAAAATTCGAGCCAAATGATATCAAACAAGCAAAAGTTTTAGATTTTACACTCATTGCACCAAAAGATCTAGCTATCTTAAACCACCTTTATCAACTATATGTGCAATATGAGAAGACAAGCACACTAAAAGCAGCAGAAATCATTCAACAAATCGAAAAAATCTTCATTAAATATTGGTAAAAAAAGCTGCGATCACTTGATCACAGCTTTTGTACAATTCATCTCACAATTAATGGAGTTTTCAATAATTCTTTATTCAAATACATCAACTGACCATCTTTATAAATTGCAATAATCTCTTGTTTGTCAGCGGCGGTTAAAACCTCATAACCGTCATTTCTTTTCTTCAAAGCATACCAACAGCAAGAACAATGCATTGCCTTAGAAAAATATTTCAAAACCAAATTTCCTCGTGTTATGACTTCTTGGTACATGAGAGGACAATCCATATTTCCACCTCCTACACGAATATAGTCCTATTTTACCCGCAATCAATAGGACTATTGACCTATTTTTAATATTCTACACGCTTTTCATTTTTCCTTCTTTTTTGAATTAATTTACTTTCCTATTTTTTTTAAAAAGAAGGAAAAAGCATTTCAATATCCAATATATATAGTATAATGTTAAATAAATTCAAATTGCAAGGAGGTCTATTAAATGAAAAAAACAAGAATGTTGATCAGCGTATTCGTTATTTTACTGGTCATAAGTGGATGTAGTTCTATACCGCAATTTTTACCTAGCGGTGATCTGACAGGTACAGTTACTAACAAAGTTGATTCAATGCCTATTATTGGTGCACTTGTTGAAATTAAAGACTCATCATACACCGCACAAACAAATTCTAACGGAAATTTTACTTTTAAAGATCTAACACCTGGAAGTTATACAGTAATTGTTACTAAAGAAGGTTATGAAAACACTACAGAGATAGTTTCTGTCCGAGCTGATGATATCACATCAGTTTCAATAAAACTACAACCAATTGCATCTCAAGTATCAAAGGGTAATCTAAGTGGTGAAGTTTTTTATAAAAATACCCAAAACCCTATTGAAGATGTAACTATTACTATTGATGGTACTAATTTCGTAACCACAACCGACTTAATGGGTGAATTTAGCTTCAATGACTTAGAGTATGGTACATATACTCTTATTGCTTCCAAACCTGATTATGTACTAGCTCAAATAGATGTTACTATCGATTCTGAAACTCAAACTGTAATTGTTGAATTAGTAAATGAACTAAATGCAGCAGAGTTACTGGTCAGTGATTTTAAAACCAGTATGTATCGAATGGGAACCATTTATACTGAAGAAAGCAGTATTGTTCAAGGTCACTTTGAAGACGAAATGATTCCATTCTTCGAAGAAATAGGACCTTATATGATAGATGTAGAAAATGGATTATATCATCTAGACGTTACATGGGAAGACCCTGGCGAGTATAATTCCTACTATAACGAATGGGACTATTTAGATTATGAACTGATTGAAAAAGGAGATCCAAATGCTGATAACTGGACATGGATTGTTCATGACGACGAAAACGGTATAACGGTTACCATTTCTACACCTAACAACGACCAGATGGCCACTCTAAACGAAGATGAAACTGAAATGACAGTAGATCTAACAAATGCTACTTTTGAATATAGTATAGTATCAGAAGAACACCCTGATACAATCTATGCTGCAACACTCAACATAGGTAATGAAAATGTTAAAACATTTACAGTTTATTTTGAAGATGAAGTTTATGATGAAGAATCTGGCGAATATATTGAAACCACATATACCTATCATTATATAATACCAACTGGGCCAACAGCTGAGATCAATTGCGAAATTGATTTAAACTCTGAAGATGAAATTGACGAAATCATGATTGAAGCTACTTTTGATGTACCATCTCTCTCTGATAATTTAGAATTAGTTCTTGATGGTACCTTAACCACACCTGTATTTACCTTTGAAGGAACATTAAACTTTGAAATGGAAATTCCAAACGATGAATTCTTTGTTGATGAACCAAACCCATTTACAATTTTCTGTAATGGTCTTTTATCCACTGAGGAATATACCGTCAATGGCAATATTTTAGCTGCATTTGAATTCATTGAGATTATAGAAGAATATTATGGCGAAACATATGTCAACATTGAAATTGTCCCTTCTTATATTGAAATTAATGGAGCCTATGAATCAGATACTACTTATTTTAAAGGAATGTTATCTTACAAATGTACAGATCTAAATTCCTGGATTGATAGTAATTTCCCAGACGGTGTCTTCACCGTTTCAGGTTCACTAAATCATATTAATGTCGATCAGTATGATTTAAATGTAACCATCATCCCTACTGAATATAATGTTCTCATCGAATTTGATTTTTCAAAGGACTATTTTAGTTTAAAAGGCAAAGTAAGCTATGATGACATGGATGGAATAACTTATATTAACTTCGAAGATCATAGAGGGACTACATTTGATGTAGCAATTACAAATTCTGAAGAAGAATTTATAGGTACTATTACCGATTCTGAAAACAACGTCTGTGCACAGGTTAAACTTGTAGACAACATGGATGCTTTAATGATTATCTATTCAGATAGTGGTAACTACGAATATATTCCTTTAAATCCATTAGAATATCTACCAGGTTTATAAAAAATAATTTCTCTTAAAGAGGATAACTATTGTTATCCTCTTTTAACTTTAGGAGTGATGTTATTGAATGTTATCTCAAAAATATTTATTATAATTATATTACTTTTCTTCTTCTCCTTTACAACCATACATGCCAGTGAAATATGGTTTGAATATAATCTGAATAATTCTGGTCAGTTTTTAACTAAAGTTAGTACAAAATGCTATATTCCTATTGCATTTCCTTCTGAACCTGGCACTATATATACTGTTGCCTCAAAAAAAATATTATTCAATGATGAATTTTTGCACACAGGTTATCAAAAACAGAATATTCACCAATTCAATTACAACCAAAACGCTGCTGAAGTTCTATATTACATTTTAAAAGAAGAAACTCTCCCAAAACAATATAGCTCCATTAACGCCAATTATATTACTTATACCCGTGAAGATTTAATCATAGATATAAATTTTCCCTATAAGAAATGGAACATTAAAACTGGCTGTCGACTAATCAAAGGAAGTAATTTATTTAGCACTGATATCCATGATGGCATTGCTAGAAACTCTAAAAACTCCCTATTTAGTTATGATTTTAATAGTTATCAGACTATATGGGAAAGTTATAAACAGGATATCGGATACGGATTTGGATATTACTTTTCAATGAACTATCAATTTACTGATACTTTATCTTTCTCTCTTTCAGGAGATGATTTAGCAAGTAAGATAGTCTGGAGTGAAGGAATCGATGAATATCGTGGGATTATAGATTTAGATATCGTCAAATCAGATAACAACGGTATTACCTATGTGGAATCTCCATTCAGGGGAAGTTACTTTAATGAAAATAGCTCCTTTAATCTTAGGCTATCCCCACTCTGGCGTGGTGAAATTCAATATAAGTCAGAGCGTTATCAACTCAAAAACTGGATTCAATACCACAATTCCTGGAAACTAGGAATCAAAGCCAGCATAGCATTAAATCAACTCCCTGACTTATCATTAGGTGTACTTTACCAAGCTAACTCTTTAACTTATCTACTAGGATTTACAACACCTTATATTAAAGCAGAATTAGCAATGGACTCTTTTAAGAAAGGTAAAACAACAAATTTTATGTTAAATATTCAAACACATTTGTTTTAAAGATTTTAAATAAAAAACCACTTAAATTAAGTGGTTTTTTATTTATCTTCAAGAATACTATTGACCCAAAGACTGTTTGGAAAAATCTCTAAAGCCTTATCTACATATTGTTTTGTAAAATTATTTAAATTTTTCTTTTTATATGCAAATCCAAGCCATCCAAATGCAAGGAAACGTTCATAATAGTCTTCACTAAGTAAAGCTTTATTCAATCCCTCAATAGCCTTATCAATATCTCCACCTACACTTTTTGGAGTATATATATAAAACATTGATAATGCAATCTGAGCTTTATAATTCTTTGAATCTAACTCAATTGCTTTTTTTGATAATTCTTTGGTCTTTGAAGAATTCTTCATGCGATAGAATACACTCTTATATTTCATTAATTTTATATAAGTTACGCCCAAAAGCCGAACGCTATCACTATCATTTTCATTATACTCAAGAGCTTTTTTTATTAATTTTTGGCTTTCTGAATATCTTTTCTCTGCTATCTTCTTATCTTCTCTTGTCTCTGCCATCTCTCCTAATAGTAAATATATCTGCGCTTGCCAATAGTATTTTTCTAACCCTTCTTCGATTTCAACAAAGATAGCTTCACTCTCTTTTAAAATGTTTTCAATTTCTAAATAGTCATTCTCATTATTGTAATATAAATCTCTACTCTGAATATATAATTGTTTACCTTTTTCAATCATTTGATCAGTTGCCTTTACCTGATTAGGTAAAGTTACTAACATAATAAACATAAATAACATTATTAAAATACCAAAAAAACTTTTTCTCTTCATATAGAACTCCTCCCTTTAATTTGTTTACTAGTACGAAGCAAAAAAGAACCACTCTCATAATGAGTGGCTCAAGTTCTTATTTATCTTTTGAGTTAAGACCC
>JAGMES010000115.1 GCA_023128035.1 Halanaerobiales bacterium
AATTGCCCCCACTTATAGAAGTGGGGGTCTTATCTCAAAAGATAAATAAATTGTATAGAACAGTTTCTTGATACACACTCATCTGCAAGAGTACCATGTCTTTAGAAGGAATTCAAGAGAATACATAAAATTTATAACCCATATAAAAAATTAATCTTCAAACAAAGAGGTTGATACCCAGAGGAATCAACCTCTTTTTGCTGTAATCTTAGCTTTTTTATCAGTCATTTGGGAGGATTAGTACATGAATTGGGCAAAATAGGATATCAGATTCAGTGTTGAAAAAAAGAAGCTCAAAATTATACTTAAAGGCTGGAACAAATAATAAATAATGTCGTCTAAATAATAGAATAGCTGAGCAAAAACGAAATGAAAAAATGCGCAAATAGGTTAAAAAGCTATGAAATTGCGAGATAACCAAAGTTAATTTATTATAATCATCTTAAATCGCTAATAATCGAATGTCACTTTCTTAACTTAATCAGGATACTATTAATATAACTACTGAGAATACTGCTTTAGAGCAGGAAACGGGGGGTGGAAGCGATCGCTCTTAAGCTTTATGTTTTGAATCAGATTAAAAATGTACGCGATTGGTTGGATTGTGCTGAGGAAGAATATCGTTCTGGTCAGACCTGGCAAGGAGAACTTGATCTAAATTTAGCTCAGGCTGAGTTGAAAAAAGCATGGGAAGAGAGTCAGAGATTGCATCGTGAAGAACAGATTGTACCATTTCCTGTTGAGCAGACCCAATCTCGAATAGAAGTAAAAAAATCCAAGAATGTTTTTCGAACCATTTCTCAACACCGAGTTGGGTTGGTAGCAGGAGCTGTATTTTTGATTATATTGAGTTTGAGCTCAATCTACTATCAAGAATTTTTGCCGAAAACATTTGTAAAACTCTCAGGATACTCTAATGGGGAAATTGAGATAGCAGATGTTAATTTAAATGTACAAGCTATTGCTTCACCAAAAGTTGAAGATTCCGTTCCTGTCCATAAACCAACGACTGTTCGGAGACTTCCAAATTATCATGTAAATAAAGATGTAGCAGTAATTAATCCTTTAAAGGAGGTGAGAAGAGAGGTTAAAGATGATCAATTTCCAAAAATCGTTTTACAAGTTCAACCTACACTTGTATCTAGAAAGTTAAAACCACTAGAAAAAAATAGAGATAGATCGCTAACCCAGTCGATGGTAAAATCAAGTTATTCTGTTCGTTCTACAGGGTTTAGAGATTTCGATTATGATGTTAATATGTTAGTAGATATAGCAGAGAAAACATTGGGTATTACAGATTAAGGGAGGAATAAAGTTGAATTTGAAGAGAAAAGTTTTAGCAATAGTTGTTATACTCAGTATTGTTGGTGGAATTAGTTCAGGTATTGTAATGGCAGATGATCCAGCTAATTTAATTACAGCGATTGGTGTATCAGGTAATCTTTCGATTCCAGAAGAAGAGATTTTGAATGTGGTTCAGACTAAGGTTGGAGAGCAGATAGATAATGATAAATTGAGAGCTGATTTGCAGTCTGTTTTTGATCTTGGCTATTTTTTCAATGTTCAAGTTAATTTTGAAAATCACTTTGGTGGTGTAAAGTTGATTTTTGAAGTTGTGGAAAATCCGAAAGTCGTAGAAATAAATATTAACGGCACTGAAGTTATCTCTGATACCAGATTATTAGAGTTAATGACATTAAAGCCAGGTATGATGTTGAACACGAAAGTGTTAAATGAAGACTTAAGAATAATTGAAGAATATTACAAAAATCAGGGTTTTGTTTTGGCATATATTGAAGATATAGATGTGAGCGATGATGGTATTTTAAATGTTAGCATTAATGAAGGTTTCCTAAAAGATATTAAAATAATGGGAAATCAAAAGACAAGAGATTACGTTATTCGTCGAGAAGTTCAACTTCAACCTGGAGAAGTTTTTAATATTAACAAGGTTTATAAAGATTTAAGAGACATTTATAATCTTGGCTTTTTTGACGATGTAAAGCCACAGATTGAGCGTGCTACTGACGGTTCTAACAAAGTTGATTTAGTCATCGAAGTTGAAGAAAAGAAGACTGGAGCCTTTAACGTTGGTGGTGGCTACAGTTCAAAAGATGGTTGGTTAGGTTATGTGGAAGTAAAAGAGCCAAATCTTTTTGGACGAGGTCAACGCTTAGGTTTAAAATGGGAATTTGGTGAGTCAATGAATTATGAATTAAATTTCTTTGACCCATGGGCATTTGGAAAAGAGTTTTCCTTTGGCGTTGATCTTTATAACAAAACTAACAATAACAGTAAGGATTCAGAAAAGGGTAATTATTCTAAAGTATCTCGAGGGGGAAGTCTTCAAATAGGTAGACCTCTGACAGAAGATATTAAAGGTTTGCTTAAGTTTAGATATGAAAATACTCTCACTGATTGGGATGATGATCAATATAGCAATGAACAGGGAGATACACGAAGCTTGACTTTATCAACTGTTCGTAATACAACTGATAGTCCTTTCTTCCCAACTACTGGTGGAATTGATGTTGGTTCTATTGAATATGCAGGTCAAATTTTAGGTGGAGATTATGATTTTACTAAATTAAATCTTGAATCTCGTCGTTATTTCCCTGGATTTAGAGATGGCCATGTTTGGGCACTCAGAGGAAAAGTTGGATTTGCTACAGGTTCAGCATTACCATATCACGAAGAATTCAAAATTGGTGGAAGTGAAACTTTACGTGGTTATGATAATCTCTCATTTAGTGGAGATCGGATGGTTTTAGCGAATTTAGAGTACAGATTCCCATTAGTGAGTGAAAGTTTAGAAGGTGCTGCTTTTATTGATGCTGGTGATGCTTGGAAGAATGATTTAGATGAATTGAATCTTAAATTTGCTGGTGGTGTTGGTGTGAGAATGAATACACCATTAGGACAAATACGTTTGGACTATGCAATTGGTGAAGATGGTGGTATGCCACACTTCAGTATAGGCCAAACTTTTTAGGAGAGGTGTAGATGGGTAAGCGAAAGGGTTGCTTATGGTTGATTATTGCCATCATATTTACAGCCATAAGCCCCCTGGCTTATGCCAGTGAAGGGCAAGTGGTTCAATCTGTGGTGGTACATCTAAAAGATTCCGAGGAAAATGTTATTCATCCTCGAATCAAAGATCGGATTGAAAGTAGTATAACTAAAGTGGCTGAGAAGGTATTAATTAATCAAGAGATTGCTGTGATTAAAAAAAATCGAAAAGAGATCAGCCAGTTAATAAAGAGTGTTTTTGAAAAAGTATTGGTTGGTTATATAGTGATAGATTTTGGGTTTATTGTTGGAGAAGAAACTGGTATGATTGTTGAGTTAAAACCCACTAGTACTTTGATTGAAGAAGTAAATTTAGATTTGGAAATATTAAAGATTGATGAGCGAATCGTTCAAATTGTTGATAAGGAAATAGCTGTTATCAAAAAGAATATAGAAAATTATCTTTTGGGATTTCCAATTGAATCTTTGATCTGGGCAGATGACATCATTAAGCCATTGATAGAGAATCTGATTGAGTGGCAATTGCCTGGATTTGCAGCAACTTTAGAAATAGAGATTGGCTCCACTATAAAGGTTGGACTTGTTTTAGAGCCTGTTGGGAAACTGGTACGGGATATTCAGGTAGAAGTAAATACTCATTCTTTTCCCCGTTTATTGATACTCCCGATACAAGAGCATATTGAAGAGAGTTTGGCAATCTTTCAGGGATTGCCTGTTGAGTTTTTGAATAAATATAAAGATAGGCTAACGGATGCGGCTTATGGTGTGATTGACGGGAGTAATTGGGCCAGAAATCTTTATTGGAATAGTGAGCCAGAGATTATTTTTGATACTGTTACCCATTTATATTTAGATGTAAATTGGATAGATTCTCAAATTGATTTTAAAGGAGAATTGAATCTTGGGTTAAGGCGATTGCGATTACAACCAGTTTTTGAACTTTATTTTGGAAAAATAGTTGGCCCTCATACCATGGTTAGTCTAAAGGATCGAATAATTTTAGATAAATGGAAAAATGATTGGAGTTTAGGTTTGGAGTATTATCTGAATTCTAATTGGACTATTGCCACTGAGTATCAGATTCAAGATTTCCAATGGAAAGGTATTGTTGATTGGCATAATAGTCAGTACGGTATAACAGTTTCGAAAATCTTTTCAGGTAATATAGATGATTTTAGATTGGCATTTAATTATTATTATAAGTCTGATACCCAGATTTCACTCATATATGAGGATGACAATGCCTGGATTTCTTTGCAGCAAGGGTTGTAGCCATTCTAAATTATAAATATAAATATTTAATCCAGAAAGGGGTAAACTGAATGAAGAGCAGAAATATTAAAATGGGATTTTTGACTGGTCTGATTGTTATTCTAGGAATATTTGTTGTTTTAAGTGGATTTAATATTTATGCCGAAACAGAAAATAAAGCTACTGCAACTATTGGGTATGTAGATATCAAAGATGTTTTCGATTCCCATCCTCAAAGAGAATCTTCAATAAAGGCTTTGGATGAAGAAGCAAAAGCATTACAGGTCCAATTAGAAGAGGAAATAAAAGAGGTAGATCAGGAAGAGTGGAAAGGGATTTTTGAAAAATATCAGGAATTATTAAGTCAAAAAGAACAGGAATTAACCCTTAAAGTGCTTGAAGCTATCGATGAAACTATTGTAGAAGTTGCCAATGAAATTGGAGTGAAAGTTGTCTTAGAAAAAGAAAATGTTATTTATGGTGGAGAAGATTTAACAGACAAGGTTAAAGAAAGAATACAGCAAAAATTTGCTAACCGATAAAATGAGGAAGCAGGTGAAAGATAATGAGGGCAAAGAAATTCTATCCCACTATCCTTCTTTTAATCCTGCTTCTAGTGATTCCTTTTCTTGTAATGAATTATATTAAAAAAGGAAATCAAGAAGTTGAAGAAGGATTCAGTCAAAATGGGTATGAAGAATCTTATCAACATCAAGTGCTGGATGATCCTGAAAAAGATGTAACTCAGAATGAAGTTCTAGCTTTTGAAGAGATAAAAATTGGTGTAGTAGATATGGATACTTTAAGAACTCATCATCCAAAGTATTCGATGATTTCTAAATTAGAAGTCGAAATTCAAAGTTATTTTAAAGAATTAGCTAGACAAACAGATGGACAAAAGGAAGCACAAATTCAAGTTGAATCACAATATTCAGATCTCAATGCTCAATTTTATAGTCAATTAGAGGAGATTCAAGAAAAATATCAAAAAAAGATTGATGAAAAAACTGAAATACTCCAGCAAGAATTAATTTCCTTTGAAGAAAAAACTTGGGATATAGTTGTATCTGATTTTCAAAAGAAGAAAGATGACGTCGAGGTTATGGCTGAGGAAATGATCTCTAGATATAATGAAAAACAGATGGAAAGTTTGGCGGTTTCTGGAGAAGAGTTAATGAAAAAATATTATCCAGAAATTTTGAATTTTAGATTGAAACTACAAATGGTTCAATTATCAGAAGAAGAACAGAAGAAATATCGTGATGAATTAGAAAAATTAGAATTTGAGCAGGCAAGAAAGATTGAAGAAGAAAAAGTTAGATTAGAAGAAGAATTAAATCAGTATATCGAGACAAAACAAAGTTCACTAGAGCAAGAACTTCAAGATTTTCAAAATAAAACTAAAGAAGATGCAGAATTGGATCTGGAAAATAAGCGTAATGAGTTAGACAATAATCTTCAAACATTCATTCAGGATATGGATTTAGCTATGCAGGCAGAGATTAAGGAGAAGCAGATTAGATTAGAAGAACAGGCTCAAACGGGTCTTTTGAAAGCTCAGGACGAAATTCAAAATGATATGCGGAATAATGAAGAACTTTTAAAATCGAAAATTGCTGAAGCAAAACAGGAACAAAACAGATTAAAAGAAGAGATAGATGATGAAATTCGTACCAGAGCTCAAGAAGTAGCAAAAGCGAAGAATTTTGATTTAGTCTTAACAAATATAAAAACAAATGTTGACGCAGTGGATATAACAGAGCAGGTTTTGCAAAAACTAAATTAGCAAATTTGTATTAAGGGGCTGATTAGATGAAAAGATCTTCTAAAAAAATTTTTCTGGCAATGAGTATTTTAGTTGTATTGGCAATGGCTATCGCAGGTTGTACATCTTCTCCGGGTGAGAAGATAGGTGTAATTGATATCAGCAGAGTAATCAAAGAAAGCCCAAAAGCACAAGAATACCAGAATCTATTTGAAGAAAGAGGGGCTGAGATTCAAGAGAAATATAATCTCACCGAGGATGAAGTTAAAAATCTTTCTGAAGAAGAAAAAGCCGAAAAACAAAAAGCTGCTTTACAGGAATTTTTGGATGCAAAACAAGAGTTAGAGGATAAGTTAAATGATGAGATAAGTAAAGCTGTAGAAGAAGTAACTAAAGAGAAGAAATTAGATATTGTCTTTCATAATCAGAGTGTAAAAGTTGGTGGAATTGATATTACCCAAGAAGTAATTAATAAATTACAATAGGAATTTAACCCTTAGAGGATAAGGAGAAGTTTGGATCACTTTCTCCTTATCCTATTTTAAGAAATTGGAGGGGCTGTTGTGAAAACACTTAGAGAACTAGCAGAAATTGTTGGTGGAAATATTCTAGGAAATCATGATATGATTATAGTAGGTGTAGGAAGTGCCAAAGATGCGCTACAAGGAACTATTACTTTTGCTGAAACAGAAGAGCTACATAGAGTTGCCGAAAAGAATAATGCAGCAGCGATAATTGTTCCAAAGACTATTACTAATTCATCAAAGACTTTATTACAGGCCCGGAATCCTCGATTGGCATTTGCAAAGATTGCTTATGTTTTTATGCCTAAGCCTTTAGTTACAGGTGAAATTCATCCAACAAGCGTGATTCATAAAGATGCAGAGATTGGAGATAATGTCTCAATTCATCCTCATGCAGTAATTGACGCAGAAGCTAAGATTGGTTTAGGGACAGTTATTGGCCCAGGTGTATATGTAGGTAAAGGCGTTAAAATAGGAGTTGATTGTGAAATTCATGCAAATGTAGTCATTGAATATGCAACTGAGATCGGTGACAGGGTAATCATTCACGGTGGAACAGTGTTAGGATCTGATGGATATGGTTTTGTAACAACTACGGAGGAACATTATAAACTTCCTCAACTAGGTAATGTTATTATTGAAGACGATGTAGAGATTGGTGCTAATGTGACTATTGATCGTGGAGCTATAGGTTCAACAGTTGTAGGTAGGGGAACAAAGATTGATAATCTTGTTCATATGGCTCATAACGTTAAGACCGGACCAGAGTGTTTGATCGTGGCACAGGTAGGAGTTGCTGGCAGTTCTACATTAGGTAGACGTGTAACTTTAGGAGGTCAGGCAGGAGTTTTTGGTCATCTCAATGTCGGAGACAATGTAATGTTAGCCGCTCGCGGAGTGATCACCAACAATGTAGAGAAGGACAGATTTCTTTCTGGTTATCCTGCTATGGATCATAAAAAGGATTATCGGATTAAGGCTGCTAATCGGCGTACACCTGAAATGTTGAAAAAAATTAAGGATTTAGAGAAAAGGCTTGCTGAGTTAGAAAAAAAGATGTAATAACGTAGTTTTTACATCGACTTTAGAGGAGGAAAAGTAAAATGAAGAAAATGACTTTTATCATTACTGTTTTATTGGTTGTGATTTTAGCAGTACCTGTTTTTGCAAATTCTCAATTGGGTATGAAAGGATTAATTAATATGCCAGTTGCTGATACTCAAACCAAAGGAAAACTTAGTTTGGGATTACAGATGATTGGTGATGCTGGTTATGTATCAGCTAACTATGGAATTGGACAAAATTTGGAGGGTTTTGTTGGTTTTAACTCAGATTCTGGAGATATAACTGGGGGTATCAAGGTAAGAATAATCCGTGAAACTCGTTATCAACCAGCTTTAACTGTAGGACTTATGAATACAAATATCTTCGTGGTAGCTAGTAAGATTATGGATTATAAGACTAATATTCGTGGTCACTTAGGATTTGGAACTGGTGATCAATTGGACGGAATTTATCTTGGATTTAATAAATTATATAACCCGATTACCATTAGTAGTAGCAATTCTCGTTTTAAGTTACCTGTAACTGATTTTAAACTGGAGTATTTTGCTGAGAAGATTAATATAGGCGCTGATTTTTATCTAAATGATTCTTTTAAATTAAATGTAGGTATAAGTAATTTAAAAAATGTAATGTATGGAATTGAGTATTCCTCTCTCTTTTAAGAATTATAAAACCTCATCTATGGTCAACAGATGGGGTTAAAAAAATATAAATATAGTTGTGAGAGTGGGGTGAGTCATAGTGAATAAAGGGAAAATTTTCATATTAAATAGATATCTTTTTAAAGAACTGCTTCAACCGATTTTGTTTTGTATTTTTGCTGTCACTATTGTTTTTATGAGTAATTTTCTTTTTGAATTATCTGATTTGTTGATTAATAAAAGAGAATCCTTTCTTACAGTTATCCAAATGTTATTTTATCAGCTTCCAGCAATATTTGTACAAACATTTCCGATTTCGACACTTTTTGCTACTGTCTATTCATTAGGCCGATTGGTTAAGGATAATGAAATTACAGTGATGCGAACAAGTGGGTTTGGAATTCAGAAAATTATCATACCTTTTTTAATATTAGGCCTAATAGTATCATTTGTAAGTTATTGGATGAATGAAAAAACAGTTCCCTGGGCCAGTCATCGATCACTGAATCTAGTAAGACAGATGATGTTAAGGGATGTGACGCCCAGTATAAAAGAGCATGTCTTTTTTAGGGGACCTGATGATCGTTATTTCTATGTGAAAAATGTAGATAGGACGGCCAAGACACTCCAAGGCATAATGGTTTATGAGACTCAATATCCTGGAAAAGATACAGCTTTTCCGAGGGTGATTACTGCCAATAAAGGAGTCTTTAACGATAATTCCTGGGAATTAGAAGAAGGAATTATTAATGAATTTGATTTACATGGCCGAATCAAAAATGAGGTTCAATTTGAGGAGCTATATATCCCAGTAGGAGATGGATTGGAAAATTTTTATGGAAATCAGAAAACCGCTTCTGAGATGAGCAGGGAAGAATTAAGCGAAGAGATTAATCTTTTTTTGAAAAGTGGGATAAAGGTAGATACATGGCAGGTTGAATATCATATGAAGATGGCTATTCCTTTTGCACCTTTTATCTTTGTCCTTGTAGGTGCACCTTTAAGTTTATTTAATCGCAAAGGTTGGGCGGTTGGTATAGTACTTACTTTATTAGTTGTTTTTGCTTATTTTATATTACAATCTCTGTGCCGTTCTTTTGGCACAGGAGGGATGATCACAGCTGTCTGGTCAGCATGGCTTCCGAACATTATCTTTGCTGTTTTGGGGATATTGCTATTATTTCGAGAAGAGTTTTTTATGGCACGGTAATGTGAATGTAAACATTTCTTTTGGTCAGTGATTTGTTTTTAAAAGATTAATAGTAAAAAATAGTTTTGAGTAAAACATAAAAGACTGTTGGCAATGTATAGATGCCAGCAGTCTTTTTGTATGTTAAAACGATGCCGAGAAGATTTCTTTTCTAAAAAATTTCTCTTCTAAAAATTGGACATACAAAAGGATTTTGAAAGTCAAAAATCGAAATATAGTAATATGCCTAATAAATATATAAGATGGAATTAAGTATAGAAAAGGGATTATGAAGTGGAGGGGGAGTAGATCATGAGACGAAAGCTATTGATATTATTTATAGCTTTGATTCTAATGATGACTGTGGACGTATCAGCCTATAGTCAAGTAAAAGTATTACCATCAGAGATGACAGATGGGTGTCAGGGATATTTTGATGGGATGTTGGATGATGGAGTTGTCATTTTTGATCCTTTTAATCAAGGTAGTTTAGAGTTAGTTTATGATTTTGAAGAACAGACGGATCTAATAGCAATAAAGTTTTTTATTGCTGAAAAGAAAAATTTCAATTTTCTGATCTCCTATGATTTAGGAGATGGTTATTGGCGAAATACAGCTGAAGTGGGTGAGTTTAGTCTAGATAGTTTGCATGAAGGTTGGAATCGGATTGGGCTTGATTGGAATGATGTAGAACGAATTAAATTCTCACTGTCTGGAACTAGTATTCAGACAGATACCGGAATTTCTGAGATTGAGTTCTGGGGAGTGAATAGTCAGGAAACAGTCGAGATTTTTTCTGCTGACGTACTGGGAGAAGTTGAATTTGGAAAATCTGCAGGTACTGTTCAAGAGTACACCTATCAGATACAGATTAATCGTAGTTTGATAGATTTAGAGAAAGCAGAACTGTTGTACCAAAGTTATGATGTCGAAGGTGAAGAAGGTAAGTTTTCTATAAATGGCTTTAGTGAATATTATCTTACTGTTTCTACACCACACTTACGTCATCAGTGGGAGAATATTCAGCGTCTGGTCTATCCTGGATTTATACAAGAAGGAGAGAATACTTTAGAGATAAAATTGGGTGATCAGAAGAAGAATGGTTTTAGTTTGAAAGATGTGGGGTTAAAACTATACTTTGATCAAGGAGAGATTGATGTAATAGGTGGAGAAATTTATGAAGATGGGCAGGCAATGGATTCATCTGACATAGGAGTAAATAATATTCTGGATGGAGATAGAGAAACTTATTGGGAGAGTGGTGTTATATCTCCGACCGAAGTAGTAATCTATATGAATTTTGGAGATAAAGTCTGGTTAGAGGCGATTGATATTGATTTTGAATTAGTCTTTATGGGAGAAGTATCTTTAGAATATCTTAGAGATGGAATCTGGAATTCTATCACTGGTTGGAATCGAAGATTATTGAACGAGTTAGAGAACGGGCTAAATGAGATCAGTTTAGGAGAAGAAGGAATTATCACAGAGCAGATTCGATTGGTTTTAATAAACACAGTTCATCAACCTGTAGTGGGAAGAGTACGTGATGTTAAAATATGGGGAAGTAAATATTGGTCTGATTCTGAAAGGCCTGAGGTAGTGATTACATATCCTGAAGATAAGATGTTTGTGGGTAATCATACTGTTTTGCAGGGATATGTGTTAAATCCTTATACAAGTTTAACGTTGAATGATGAAGTATTGCAATCAGAGGAAGGGGTTTTTGAAGAAGAGTTAAATCTGGCACCAGAACGTGGAAATGGAGGCTCAAGTAGCCAGAATGGTTCAGAGAGTCCGTACCATGGAATTGCTGATGTGATTTTAGAAGTTAAGGGCCTGAATGCTTCGGGTGAAGAAGGAGTAGATCAGGTACAGGTATATATGGATACTCCTCCTGAAGTAGAGATTTTATCACCTATGGATGGAATCTATACAAATGTTGGACAGGTTTTGGTTGAAGGTACCGTGGATAAAGGTAGTTATGATTTAACAATAAATGAAATTCCTATTTCTTACTATGATAAGCAGTTTTCTTTCAACTACTGGCTTCAACCTTGGCTGAACTTGATTAAAGTGAAAGCTGTGAGTTTGAAGGAATTGATTGGAGAAGCTGAAGTTAGAGTAATCTATGATCAAAATGTACCCCTATTGTATTTTGATCAAGAATATGATGGTCAGATTCTGGGAGTTGATTCTGTTCTGATCTCAGGTCAGGTTTATGATTATAGTCCAGTTGTGTTGAAGATAAATGAGCAAGAGATTCCTGTGATACAAGGATATTTTGCAGAAACCTTTGATCTATCGTTGGAGGGAGAAAATAGTTTTAAAGTGGAGGTAGTTGATGCAGCAGGTAATGTATTGCAACAGGAATTTGATATAATTCGTGATCTTACACCTCCAAATCAATTTACACCGATAGTTGATCCAGCAGATTGGAGTCAGGTTACTCAACCTGTGATAAGTTTTGAGACAACAGATGATTTTGCAGGGATAAAGCATTATGAGTTAAGAGTTGAGAATGAAGAGTGGAGAGTTGTAGAGAGTCCATACACTTTGTCTGGGTTAGAAGATGGGGTGCATTTGGTTGAGGTTAAGGCTGTAGATAATTTAGGATGGAGCAGGGTTGAATCTGTTAATGTATATGTGGACACAACTGTTCCTGAGAGTTTTCAACCTGTAGCAGAACCAGCAGGTTGGACACAGAATGTACAGCCAATCATTAGTTTTGAGACAACAGATCTTCATTCGGGAATAGATCATTATGAGTTAAGCGTTGTAAATGAAGAGTTAATGGTTATAGAGAGTCCATATACTTTACCTGAGCTTATTGATGGAGTACATACTGTTTATGTTAAGGCTATTGATAAGGTTGGGTTGAGTACAGAGGAAATTGTAAAAGTTTATATTGATACAACTGAGCCGGAGAGGGTTGGGGGTTTTAAGGGAGTGGCTGGGCCTAAAGAAGTTATCTTAACATGGGATAAGAGTGTAGAGGAAGATGTGACTCATTATCTTATGTATCGTGAACCCGAGTGGTCTACTGGCTCAGAGTATCTTAGCTTCGAGAATACAGAAGATGAGTTTGAGTATGTAGATTATGATGTTGAGATAGGAAATACATATAAGTATCAGCTGATAGCAGTTGATCATG
>JAGMES010000116.1 GCA_023128035.1 Halanaerobiales bacterium
ATCCTCATAATCCAAGGGTTCTGCTTGCTTCGATTTAATTATTTTACTTATGGTAAATCGACTGTTTTTTTCAATAATGCAAAAAATACTTTTCCTTAGAAAACAGGAAACTTCCACTGCCCCCACCTCTGGTGTCATTGTCACTGTGAAGAGAAAAACCCCAAAGGAACGTAAAGTAGACTTCCAGAACACAAGTATGCTCAATCAAAGCACTCTTAATCTGGACTCTAACCAAATGCTTTACTTAGTACAGGAGGCTTCTGACTTCTCCGAAAGTGCTATGACAGTGGACGAAGATGATAAGTTTGACTCTAAAAATAAAGTCATTAAGAATGTCGCTGATCCTGCTAATACTAAAGATGCCGTCAACAAGCAATACGCTGATACAATCATCCAGCAAGTACAAACGAATGCCAGTGCTGCTTTTAACTTCAGAAAATAATGCAGCGACCTCAGAGATCAATGCCTCAACCTCTGAAACTAATGCTGCTGCTAGTGCTTCAAATGCAGAAATGTGGAAAGATGCTGCTTCTACCTCTGCTGGTAATGCTTCAGCCTCAGAAGCTAAAGCTCAGAAATGGGCTGAAGAAGCTGAAGACATGATTGTCGAATTTGGCGAATACTCAGCAAAACATCATGCGACAAAAGCTTACTGGAGTGCTATGGACTCCGCGACTTGGAAATCTGCATCAAGTTCTACAGCAGCTACCCAAGCGGAACTTAAAGCAGAAAAATGAGCTGATGAAGCCGAGGACATTACAGTTGAGGCAGGGAAATATTCCGCTAAACACTGGTCAGAAAAAGCTAGACTGTACTATGAGGAAGTTGTTACAGATATTTTTGTGAAAAAAAGTTCTATACAAGCTCTACCTGATGCGTGGACTCCTATTGTTTATGATGATGAAGTTCGAGATGACTTAAATGAGTGGGCAAACTCAACTTTTACCCCTACTGAAGCAGGAAAGTATTTAATAAATGTTACCTTAAAGATGGGCTTGCTGACAACAAAAAATAGTTTCTACCTGAAAATGTACAAAAATGGTAGCTACTTTAGAAATCTTGACTGGTACTACTTTGATGCTGCTAATGCAAGATACACTTTACACGGAAATACAATCGTTGATCTGAACGCTGGCGACACAATAAAATTCTAAGCTAGAGCTTATTACAACGATCAGCAAGTAGCCGACGGTAACTACAACTATGTTTCCATCCGTCGAATGAGATAAGGGAGGAATAATATTGAAATTAACTTATACCAGAACTCATGTGAGCTACCTACTCCACCGTGAGTTAATAGCGAGAGTTCCTACACTTCAACCGATTAATGAGACTTCTGTATTCTCTTTAACAAGTCTTGGTGATGAAATCACGATACTAACTGACAATGATCTTACTCCTGATGTTGTTGCATTAGTCGATCTGGCAGTTAGCGAACACGATTTCACAGTTTCCGATCTTGAAGAAAAATACAGGGTTATTCGGCTGGAACGTATTGTTCTTCTTAGAGAATGTGATTGGACACAACTTCCAGACAACGTACTCACTCCCGAAAAGAAATCCGAATGGCGAACCTTCCGCCAAGCCCTCCGTGATTTTCCCGAAACTTGCAACCCACATAATCCTATCTACCCAACTCCCCCTTCAGAATTAAGAAAGAATAAATAGACACCGATGAGGTGAAATCATGACTTTTGTCAAAGAAAACGCTGAAACTTTATTAGCGATTTTGGGCGGTATCATCACTGTATCTTCACTGGCTACTCAGTTAGCTCGACTTCAAGGCGAACATGAGGCAATGAATAAAGAAAAGGGGTGCTAATATGGCACAGAATAAACGCCAAATCGCTGAAAACCTGATGGTTGACCTCCTCTCTGAGATCGCAGATAATTTACTTGAAAAAGTAAGAGCAGGTGATGCGACCCATCAAGATATATCTAATGCTATAAAGCTTTTGAACAATAACGGTATCACTGTAGCCGTTAACAAAGGACAGCCTCTAGGAGTCCTACAAGAATCTCTCCCCTTCCATAGTGACCACATTGCATAACTAACGTTAGTTACTATAGACTGTTCAGACAAGCTCTGAGTGATCTGTTTTTTTATCTAAATGAAAGGAGATTATTATGCCCTTCTCAAACGACTATATAAAACAATTACAATCTGACTTTAGGAATTTCTTGTATGTGATTTGGAAGCACTTAGGTCTACCTGAGCCAACAAAGGTTCAGTACGAGATCGCATGGTACTTGCAATTCGGTCCAAAACGAAAGATCATTGAAGCCTTCCGTGGTGTAGGTAAATCTTGGATTACCTCTGCCTATGTTTTATGGCGGCTCTTCCGTGACCCCAATTACAAAGCCCTTGTTGTTTCGGCTTCAAAAACCCGATCAACCGACTTTAACACATTCACTAAACGCCTAATTCGGGAAGTTCCTATCCTTCAACATCTTCAACCTAGCTCAGGTCAACGTGATTCTATGGTCGCTTTTGATGTAGCACCTGCAAAAGCTGCTCACGCTCCCTCTGTAAAATCTGTTGGTATCTTTGGTCAGTTAACTTCTTCTCGTGCTGTAGAGATTATCGCGGATGATGTCGAAGTCCCAGGTAATTCAACCACCCAAGACATGAGAGATAAGTTAATCAAGACTTGCATGGAGTTCGAGGCTATTATCCTTCCTGAAATCGGTCAGATAACCTACTTAGGAACTCCACAGACTGAAGAAAATCTATAACAAGTTACGTGAAAGAGGCTATAGCTGTCGTATATGGCCTGCTCGATACGTTGACCCTGCAAAGGCTCATATTTACGGTGGAGCACTCGCGGAAACACTCATACAAGAAGCTGAGAAAAACCCCCTCCCTCATTGGACACACTACAGACCCTGCCCGATTCAGCGATATAGATTTGCTAGAGCGCGAATCTGCTTATGGTCGATCTGGCTTCGCCCTTCAGTTCATGCGACATGATGATAGAATTGAGGTTTTAGCTATAGCAGTAAACTACTGGGTAAACTTTATGGCTAGAGATGAAGAGATTGCTTTAGAAGCATACCACGGAGCACAGCTACAGACTGAGTTGAAAGTGTTTATGGATAATGTTCTTGGGAACAATGCTTCTGGAGGTTCGTCAGACATAAAGAATAGTATATAATGTTATGAAAAAAATAGCCCTTTTGATCAAAAAAGACTCACAGGGCTATTTTTAGATTCTTTATTCATTTTTATCTAACTTTTTCGCGATTTCCTTAAGCGATTCTTTTATCTCAAATAAGTACGTTTTTTTATTGTTAAAATAACTAATTGACTTGAAGATTAAGATTGGTATAAAAACAAGCAAAAGTATGAATGATATAATATTAAACATACCCATAAAGTATTCCATAATGACACTCTCCTTTTTAGCTTCCCCAATTAATTGTTAGACTATATCTTTTAGATGATATTTTTATTATACCCTCTATGATAATATAAACGTCAACTATCCCTGATCCTTTAATCGAAACACTTTGTTTATCGCTTGCAATATCATAATAAGAACTAGTATCCCTTAAATCTAAACCAAAAGTAATTCCAGTTAAACCAACGCTACGAGAAGGTACACTTATTATTTCAAAAAAACTACCATCAGCCCAAAGATTAAACTTAGCCAGACCTACAGGTGTATCCTTGTGAAGTTCTTTTATAGCATAATATCCAGTAGAATTAATTGAAAAACCAGAACCTACATCCGCTTGTATATCATACACAACATGTTTTTCTAGTTTCTTTAATGCCTTTAAGTATTCCTCTAATTCTTCAGGGGAAGAGAATTTCAAAGGAGTAATACCGTCAGGACAACTAGATACTGATTTAAGATTATGTTCTTTTATTAGCTGTTCATAAGTAACCGCTTTTTTAGCATTAACCACTACACTACCTGATAACAATAAAAGACTCACTATTACCAAGCATACTATTTTTTTCATAGACTCATCTCCCTTTACTTTATTTTTGTACTTACCTTTCACTACTGCATTATATATATTTTTTTAACAAAAGTCAACTATTGTAGAAAATAATTATGGCGTATATTAATATTCCTATTTACCATTCTTAGGTGTCCATCTTTAGGTATATTATAGTGGAACTTAAGTAATATAACTTTCTTAGATAGAACTAAAAAGATACTATATTCGATATCGTTATTATAGATAGACAGTATAACCTACTCGCTTCGCTCGTAGGTGTCACTATAGTAGTGACTTAATAACCGCATTTAGTAGTCTTAAAGCTGTGATCTTTGAAGTGTGATCTTCAAGGGTTCGGGAGTGGATTCTGAGGTGGCTTGAATTTGGACGAAAAAATCTGTGACACTGTATCGTATATGGATAGGCTTCCCCTTCCCCCCGTACCTCCTTCATTCTCCTAGAATTCTAGTTATTTGTCATTTGTTTTCGTTTACTGACCCTGATAATATATAGATTTTGTTAGGATTAAATAACACTATACCTACACAACTCCCTGCAAAACGCCATGAACCGTTGATATGACTAGGGTGGGAACGGAGTACAGATCCACTACCTCCCTACAGTTCCACATTCGCTTCATTAATTTATATACGTGTGTGTAAGTGTGTGGGCGCGTGTGTGTTTGTTTAGGTGTGTTCGTGTGTGGGTATCTGTTTTTTTTACACCCGCGCTACACTTATAGTTCCACCTCTCATTGATCATTAAATATCAACCCATATAAAACATTCAAAAAGATTATAAAAAGATGTTGAAAATTCCACTAGTGGAATGTTGACATCTTTTATAACTATATCGTTCCGTTGTCGGAATTGAAAAGGAGTTAACAACTTATGACTTAGCAAAGTACTTTAAGAACGAAGAACGATTCAAGGTTATTCCTTTGTGGGCTAGATTGATTCTCACTAAAGAGGAACTACAGGAATTAGGTAAGTATGAACACTACAGATACACCTATGATGAAAAATACGACGTTTACACTAGAAAACATCTTTACAAGAAACAATACGACGATTTATCTGATGAAGGACAACAGTTATTTATTTATACATTCAAACGTGGTTACACATCAAAGGCTTTATTAGAACTGTTAAGAAAGAAGAATAACAATGGCTAGGAAATACTGTAGATACTCAATAGAACTACTTACAAATGACTGTAGAGTGCATTCTGTCAGGGTTAGTCATAATACAAGTTGTGATTATAAGAAAATGCTTGAACTATATAGAAGAGCCAAAGAAGAATTCAAAGGCACTGAGTATATAAATATATACTTCCTAGGAATTCAAGAGAATTTGGATGCAGGTAATATTTATCAAAGTGAATTGTAAGTATTAACACACTAACTAGACTAAAACAGTTAGGAGGAGATCAAATAATGGCTATGGCAATGACTGAGGTAATGAATGTTTATGTGGCGAATCTGGCGAAGTATAATGAGGGAATTTATAAAGCTGAATGGGTTAGCCTCCCTACTCTTGAAAAAGATTTAAATGAACAGATGGAACAGATTTTAGGTAATGACGAGGAGTATATAATTCTTGATTATGAATCCGAATTAGACTTAGATATTGATGAATTTAGTAATCCATGAAGTAACTGACGAAAGAAAGTTAGGCGAAGAGATAGTGTTTCAAGGTTTATTCGGTGTAGAGATTCCTGATTCATTGGTGAGTTATATCGACTATGAAGCTATAGGAAGAGACACGGTAATAAATGATGGTCAAATCATCAGTAGTTTAGGGGTATATGTTGAAATACACTAATACAAGAATCAAGAAAGCCAGTGAATTTGTTGCAAATTATTTCAAGGGATGATACATAGGGAGGCAGGCTTCTTGATTGCTTCCCTCCTGATTGGTTTAACTTGTAAACAAGTTTTAACCCTCCTTTGTCGAATAAAGTAATGTAGAATATTAATGATATTTTCAAGGAGGGATACACATGAACAATGTTTTGAAAATGAGACAAACAATAAAGTACCTTAGAGAAATAATTGCAAAGGATATGCCTTTACAACAACTTGCAGTTTTCCTAGAAGTCTGCGCTAATGAAGGTATTTCCATGAAAGAACTAGCTAAAACACTTGGTATGCCTCAATCTAGTATTACTCGAAATGTTAAGCGACTTTGTCAATTTAAGAATGGAACAAAAATGGAAGGTTATTTGACGAAATCAAGGCAGGAAATGTGTCAGACTTGCAATATAAATTCCTAAAAGAAGGCAAAGCACCTGCCACTATAAATAGGTATATTTCTTCACTTAAATTAGTCCTAAACCTTGCTTGGAAAAAGTGGGAAGTGATTGATCGTATTCCATACATTGAAGTATTACCAGAAAATAATACGAGAGATAGATTTCTGACATATGCTGAAGAAGAAAAGCAATTTAATTATAGTAAAAACAGAGATTTCACTTCTAGAGCAATTCATTTAAAAAAGGAGCAAACAAAATCAAAAAAAACCCGCACTGTGCCAATGACAGAGCGTGTATATGAAATTCTTTGGCGAAGACGGTCTTTAGGGGAATATCCATTAAATCTACCTCACAGAAGAGCTTTGAAAATCTGGAATAAGGCAAAAAAAGCCATAGGATTTGGTGATGATAAAAACTTCCTCATTCACACATTAAGACATACTTTTTTTTCTTCTCCTTGCGGAAAATAACATATCTCCAGTCCAATTTTGATAGGATACCCTTTCCTTTTTGCATCATTTAAAAACTCTACATAATCCTGAACAAGAATATTTGACTTCCTACTTTCAATCCGTTTTTTCTGAAAATCACCTAAATCACCATCATCTTGAATAACATTATCATAGAGAAAACTAAACTCTTTTAACCGATGAGAATGTTCTACTATTTCTATTTCAGAGATATTATTCTTTTCTGCTGTCTCTAAAAATTTGTCTAACCAATCATATGTATATGGACCCCGCTCAATATGAACATGATAATCAGTTAACATCATTACTCCCCTTTTCTAACAATCAATAATATTACCTCTTATAACTCCTTTTATCTTCGCCCAGTTAAGCAAAAAATCCTTGTAATTTTGCAAAAATAAAAGAGAGAATTTTTCATCTCCCTTATATAGTCCAATATATTCAATTAGTAAGTCGTTAAATTTCAAAACTATCCTGATAGGTGAAAATAGTTTCTTCGTCGTGATTAAACACCATTTTTATTGTATATTTTCCTTTTTGAGCGAATTCTGTAACGTATTCAAAAGTTTTTGTTAAATCTCTATGTACTGCAAAATCTCTAACTAAATCTTCTATTACTAGTTGTCGGTTACTATCAAAAATTAAAATACTTACATCTGTCAATAGATGAGAATTTCCTAAGTTTACAAAATCACCTTTTATGGTTAACTGATTTTCTATACATTCAATTTCAACATCTTTTAAATTCCCTCTATGAGTTATATTTCCTGTTTGCCCATAAAGGTTTATGCCAATTTTAGTTAAAAGTTGAAAGTTCATTAAAACACCTTCGACCTCTGTTGCTTCTGCACTCTTATCATATAACTCCTCAACATATAAGTAACAACGGTATTCGCCATCTTCTAAATCATTTGGTGGCCTTACTGAAAAACGAATTACTTTCTGATCGCCTGGATTAAGACTAACAAGACGAGGATAGACTATCACCCAATCTCCAAGGTATTGTTCTGGCGCTTGATCTGTTGCTACCTCAGTATAAATTTTAAAACGAACAGCTTTATCAGAAACATTAGTAACGATTGTTTCTTGAGTATTTGATTGATCTATTCTAAAAACAAAACGATGTGGCGCAACCTGTAATGCAATTGCAGAAGCCATATCACTAAAAATAAAGGTTATTATAAGTAAAATTGCCAGACACATAAATATTGAACAATGTTTTAACTTTTCCATATTACTCTTCCTCCATCCTAAATTCTTTTTTTAAAAAAGGTAGACCTGCATAATGCAGGTCTACTTAATGTAACAGTTAAAAATATCTAGTCTCTTTGTATAATTTAGAAATGATAAGCTACAGTCAAAGTAGCGGAACCAGTATATTCGCCGGAAGAAATATCCATACCAATTGCTTCAAGAGTAGCACCTACATTAAAAGCGCCAACTCCATTAACGAGATTACCAATATTACCAGATAGATCAGTTGTAAAATTATATACGTTTAAAACGTGCTCACCATTAGTGATAGTTGCAGAAGGTGGTAATGTTACAATATAAGCTAAGTTTCCTTCACCAGTAAGTGTAAAGGAAGCAGCAGTAGTTCCAGTTGCTGGGTTAGCAGGATCTACCATAGTTGCTGCGTCACCTTTGTAAACTCTACCAAAGTCTAAAATAGTACCTTCACCGTCTAAACCTCCACCAATAATTACGAGTTGTGAAAGAATTTCTGCTCTAATACCAAAGTCAATATCCGCTGCCATTACACTACTCGCACACAAAACAACCATCATAGCACATAATAAAACTAAACTTTTTTTCATTTTACTCTCTCCTCTGTTTTTCGAATTTTTTTGTTAAAACATTTTGAAACTTAAACTGAAGCATTTTGAGCGCTTATCATTTGTTAAACCTGACAACAAAATTACCTAAAGAAAGAATATCATTATTACTAATATTGATAATTTGTTAATTTTAATCAACAATCTGGACCTTGCGGGGTTAATCCCAAATTATTAGATTTACTGGATCAACAATGGTTTAAGCATAATTTTGATATTCTACTAAAAACAAATCCATTATCGGCTAACAAAAGAATTAAGCTCAAGTTTACAGCCTTGTCCTCAAAGCAGTGAATGCTTCTCTGTACGATCAGAAAGGAACCATCAAAGCAGATGCTTACATGAATCCTCCCCTCATTTTTCACCTCCTTTCAATAAAGTAAGTTAATCTCCAAACCAGAAATTTTATTTTTCTGGTAGAAGGCTTATTTCACATCCATTCCTACGCTTAACATTTTTCTGTATTGTCTTGTTACTAAATAAATTCTATATTATTAATCATTATCCTTCCACATATACTTAAATTTCCATAATTTTGGGTCGAATAGCCGCAATTATTTCTTTTCGAACCATTTTTTTAAAATTTACTTTATTCTTACTTTAAAGCGTTATTTTTTTATAACATTATTCCTTCAAGATATAATCGGTCACAAAAACCTGAATAGCGTTCTCGACTTATATAAGCTTTTTTATCTCCACGGAAAAAATTAATCATATATGATCTATCCCCTATTACTTCAATTTCACTCACATTAGCTAAATTCACTAAATAACTCCTATGAGTTCTATAAAAATTGCTATTATTAATTTTCTTTTCTACATTGCTTAGAGTTGAATAAATTTCAATCTGATTATTGAATGTATGAATTATAACTTTGGTGGATAATCTTTCAAAGAAGAGTATTTCACGAAATTTAACTATTTTTTTGACATTTTGCTCTGATATAACCAAGTATGATTTTTTCATTTTTTTCATCACTCCTACATTTTTTCTATAATTATGATTTTGATTTTTTTTTGTGTTTTCCTGCCACATTTTCGTATTCACCCGATAACTGTGCACCAATAACCGATTTTTTTCTTTTTTGCCCCTTTTATGTATTATATTAAATCATAAAAAAACGTAGTGAACTTTATCGCCACTACGCCTAATCAATATGAAAATCCATTCCATCAAACCATTCAGGTATCTCACCACACGGCATCTCCACTGTATAGGTTAAGGGTTGAAAGCTTAATTCATCCATATCTTCTGGGAATTTGACAGTCAATGTATATGTCCCAGGCAATACCTGCTCAATCACATAAAAACCATCACACTCAGGATAACACCGATATACCTCTTCTCCTTCTTCATTTATTAATACAACTGCTATACTCCCTGATAAGTCCTTTATCAAGTTGTCATCTCCAATGAGATATCCGCTAAGTCCAGAACAAGGAACAACTCCGAAATCAAGTTGCATACCCGATGCAGGACATAATTCAACCCATATTTTTTCATCTATTGGAATATATAATGCATCAATAGTTGTTGCATCAACACCAAGACTAATCTCCTGACCAGAATATAAACCCTGAATTACATATCTACCCTCTTCATCTGTAGAACCTTTGGAATGGTTATCAACAAGAATACTTACATTAGGAAATGTTTTCTCTCCTTCATCCCATTTACTATTACCATTTATATCTAGATAAACTAAACCTTCTACCCATGCAGTATTCAAAGAACCCCTCTCTATTTTTTCGAAAGGCCATTTAGATTTACGTAATTCGGTTAAACTCAAGGAAAAACTCACTGAATTTTTGCTGACTGAACCTTTTAATAACATTGAATCAAATATCTTGTATTGTATCCCAACTGCGAAGTTTAACTTTTTCTTTTCATAATACATAGTAAGTTTTAAATTTGCATTAGAAATATCATATTGTACATCTGCTGATAACTTAAGTTTATCAATGCCAAGCCGACTACTAAGAGAATAATTCAGTTGACTTTGTGAATTCTTCTTATTAATCAGATGAATGGTGAGATTAGGATCTTTGAAACCATTTTTTCGAAAAGTAACATCACCGTTTACATCCACATTCATCAACTGCCCACCTGAATAAGAAAAACTGCCTTTAACCATATTACGCCATTCTTTATCAAACCCAATATTAAAAATATTTTGTAATTGTAAATCACTTTGTAAGCTAATTCGATAACTATAATTAGTTTCAAATTGATGACGATAATAATCATCAAAATTATCTAATTGATATCTAAGATTGATATTTCGCCTTGAACCACTTTTTAAAATTTCAGCTAAAACTTTATATTTTAAACCAAGAAGTTCATTATTAATTTTCACAACCTCTCGTGGAGTTGGGAAAATATCATAATAACCCAATAAACCTAAATAAAAAGCATAACTTTTATATGCACTTTGTACCTCACCCAAATACGCACATCCTTTACCAGTCAGATTAAAATGTGTTTCTAAATTAAAAATTGTAGATGATCGAAACTTATAAATCATCTCTCCACCTATATATTTCTCTTTTTTTTCATCTTCCTCAAAATATTCCAATGAACTCCCTACACTTAGACGTTGGTTCAAACCATAAATTCCTTTACAAGAAACAAATATACCATCTTTGCTTTTACCCAAACCTCCAAAATAAGTAAATTTCCCCTGAGAAAGTTGTTCATCTTTAGAAAGAACATATTGCTTTTTACGTAAAATTCTTCCTTCAGGTGTATAAACTATAATATCAAAAGCATTAAATGCCCCCTGAATATCTACATCTGAAAAATTAAAAGTACCATCCTCTGCTTTCTGAAAACTAATAAGCGCTCCTCGATTATATAATTCAACCTCACTATCCGTTGGTACAGACCCATTCAAAGTTACTTCACCAAACTTATATTTAGCATCTTGATTTGCAAATGTAATTCCTTTAATCGCCTTTGTGCCTCTAAGCAACGGTGGAAAATCCAAGAAACTAGATCCAATAACCACATTAGATAACATTGGTATATTGTTATATCGTAGCTTAAAATCATCAATTTTTAATTTTCCGTTTGCTAAAACTTCTACTCCACTCGTTAAATCACCATACAATAATTGCCCAGCATATGTTATATCTAATCCAGAAACCTCTATCCCCTTTAAATTACCTGTAACATTTGTCTGATAAGTAAAGACACCAGGATTAAATATTGATCGCTGAGCTTTTTGTACATCTTTCACTACAGTTTGATTTTTTTTGAAGTATTCTTCCCGAATCTCTTTTCGCTCTTCTAACAATTGTGAAACCAGTTTAAATTTAGGCCTAATAGTCATTTGAAATTCAAAATCATCCCATTCCGCTTCCACAGGAAGCCAATTGTTTAATACTTCATAGAAAATATAAATTTCTTCATTTTCTACGAAATATTGATCTGTTTTTGCATGAAAAATTTTTTCATTTTGTTTCATTTGACCAGTCTTAAGATCAAAATAATAATAACTATTATCAGTCGGAATTAATCCAGTGATAAATTCTCCTTTCCAGTTAATCTCAAATAAATATAATTCTAATAATTCAAATACTCTACTTAGAGGTATATAAATATTTTGTTCTTCATCAATCCTAACTTCAAAAAAAGGATCAACAGAACAATTTTTTATTTCTATCATAATAAAACCAACCTCATAAGTTATACTCTGATCTGCATTTACATCAGATACACTTGAGCACATAGTGAAAATGAAAATTATAATAACTATATATCTAATAATTTTTTCCATAATAATTTATTTACTATTACTTAACCTCCTTATCTATATATTAATTTTTTGTTATTATTTCTGTATCATTCTATTATATACATTATTTTTCCTCCTTTCTTTTATGATTGCCCAGTTTTTGAATTTAATTAGCCGAAAAAATTTAGTATCTAACCAATAAGTATGATTAGCCCACA
>JAGMES010000117.1 GCA_023128035.1 Halanaerobiales bacterium
GAATCTTTAAAATAAAAATGGGTAGTGAAGATAAAAAAAAATGGCATTTATAACAAAAAAACTAAAATGTGCATTGGATTTGGAGGGGGAATTTGAGGAGAATCCAAAGCTGAAAGAAAGTTGGATTGGAATAATAAAAAAAGATAATAAATTATTTGTAACAGTAATAAACCGTGAAGATGTAGTGCAATCACAACAACAAAGAGAAATAAACAAAATTAAAGAAGAATTTAAGAAAGGTATTTTCTAATCTTATTTTGATTTGTGAATAAGAAACAAATAAAAAATTGGAATAGCATTAATTAAATAAAAATCTTAAAATCGAATTTGATACGGGTTTTATTGAAAACTTAAATTTTTCATGGGGGGGATTAGAGATGAAGAGAAAATATAAATTGAAAAAGGAAAGGATAAAAGAGATTATCCTTAATTGTTCAGGAGAGAAAAACTATTCTACTGAACATTTATGGATCATAGGCTTTAAGGATAATAAGATTATTGGTATAACGAAGATAGATGGAGGAAAGAGAAAGACATTTTTTTCTAATAGTGATATTAGACGCAGATTAAGAATGGATAACACAAAAGAATTTATTTTAATACATAACCATCCGTCAGGTAATGCTTTTCCTACTCGTAATGATTTAAAAACAATAAAACATTTAGATTTGCAAAAGAAAAGGGGATTAATAATGAGAGATTTTTTAATTTTTTCGGAGAAATTTATATACAGTTTTGAATGGAATAAGAATTTACCAAAACAGGGACCTACATATAATTTGATATTCTGGTAGGATTACTTTGAAAATATATGACGAAAAAATAGAAGAGGAGGAAAGTTTATTAAATTAATTTGATATGGAGAAGCATGGTTGCAGCGATGAGAAGAAGGTTCGATTCCTTTACTCTCCATTGGAGGCAGGAAAAATGGAAAAACCGACAGCAGATATTCCCGTTGTGGTAGATGCTAAAGCTCATGTAGTTAGCATTTATTTCGACCCAGGGTCACAAGAACTTAGTAAGTCAGGCAAATCTGTTTTGCTTGGAACTTCTCGTGGCTTTGCTAATGTAGAAGGGATTAGCGTCTCGTATAATATTATACGACCTTTGAATGAGGGATAAGGATTCCGCTTGGAATCTCTTATCTTTTTTCCCTCTTTTTTTAATTTATGGATTTGCATATAGGAAATAGATAGGGAGAAAATGAGTTTATTTTGTAATAAGGGCGAGGAAAGCTCTAAGAAATTATTTAGTATTTGATTTGACTGCCCCTCTCTATTTTCGTGCACAAAATCCATAGATTCAGGATTTGCTTATACATTCTCTAAACAACCCGGTTTAAAAACCGATAAATAAAACCGACGAAACTTGATTGTGATGATTACTCCAATAATCAGGGGTTGGGAGTAAAATGAATAGGTAGATTTGAGAAATTGAAGACATAGAGAGATGACCCCTAAAATTATTAAATGGGATTGGTATTATCAAACAGGAATGTCTTTAGAGGAACTATGGGAAATTATTAAAGAGGATAAAAAAATGATTGAAGAGTATTTTTTAGAAGCGATAGAATATCCAGATAGGAAAATAAATTTTCATCCAATCGTACTCAAGAGAGCAGGACGGGGATTGATGGAACCTATTAATGTTTACATTGATGGGGAATTTTGGAAACAGATAGTGGGAGAAAAGCAAGCAAAGAAAGAAGCGATAGGTTATATTGATATGAGTTATTAGGAGAAAATAAAAATGGGAAGAAGCATACATGCTTTTAAATCAAGGAGACGTAGAAATAAGAGAAAGAAAACTTTTGAAACTCTAAAGCAAGGAAGCCGAAATTTGAGTAGGATTTTAAAAGGAGAGAAAAAGAAATGAGAAGCGAAATTTTGGTATTGGGTGAGGAGACTATGGAAGTGAGAATTGCTTTCATGGGTATAGATTTGCCGGGATGGAGGAATTTAGAAAAGCCTGTTAATAGATATTCGATTGGTATTAATATGGGGGTTGTCACAGAAACATTTGATTTCTGGGATTCAAGATATAACTTTGAAAAAAAGAAAACCCCAGATACATTAGAAGTGCTTGAATCTATTTTTGATGATGCACTTGCTGTTTTATACCATGATGACTTAAAGGAGTTCTCAGATGCTTTTTGCTATAATAATTGCATACGAGCTATTAAAGCTTTTGATTTCTGTACCCAAACACTTTTAAAGTTAGAGAGATTAGGATTTCAAGAAGATAATATACCCAAGGTGATGGATGATATAGAATGCTTTCAAGAAGAAAGTGCAGAGACAGCGGGGGAAGATTGAAATGAGAAACACAAGCATCTTTAAAGTAGTTAAGGGAAAGGAAAAGATAGGAGAATTTAGATTGCTCCATAACCTTAATCTCACAATCTATATTGATTATAAAGAAGGGGGGATAAAAAATAAGGGTGATAGCTCTGATTTCTTTAGACTGTTATCCCTGTATAGAGAAAATGAAACTTCTAATTTGATTGAGAACCTTGATATAGGAACAGAACAGACATTGGAATTGTTAAAGAATGGTAGATTTCAATTTTAGGGGAAAAGAATAAAATGTCAAAGCATAAAATAGTTCGCTTAGGAACACCAGATGATAATTGGTTGGAGTATAAAGCTGAAGAACTTTAAGAGAATTTAAAATTGTTCTATCAGAATAGGAGAAAGTAAATATGTCAAACAAACATAACCTAAGGAAATTACGACAGTTAGCAATCCAGAGATTGGGTGGCAGATGTGCTGATTGTGAGATTGATGATGAAGAAGTGCTGGTGTTTGATCACAAAAATAACGATGGTTATAAGGAGAGAAGAGAGATTAGTTCTTATATATATCATAAGAGATTATACGAAGGAATATTAGAAGATAGAAGAGAAGATATTCAACTGCTTTGTGCAAACTGTAATATGAAAAAAGTCAAGCGGGAAAAGGAATGGAATAATGGATTAAAGGATAAAAAAGAAGATGGAAGTTAAAGAAGAAAAAGATAGATTGTTTCTAATACGGATGAGGGATGAATGGTGGATAAAAGCACGTTCAGAAAATGAGGCTGTATTACATCTTGTGAATGTAATATGTCGAGATAGATTTCTTGACGAGCATCATCCAGCTTTTCAATGTGTTTCAATACGGAGTGTTGATGAATCATAAGAAGAAAAATGGTTTATACCTTTGATAATGGAAGCAGGAACTTAGTAAAAATCGTAAAACGAGGAAAAAGGTGGGCAGTATATCAGCTAAAAGAAATACAGTGGTGGGATAAAGTATTTGCAGACTATAGGAGGAGTACAGAAACCAGATATAAGTTTATTTGGGAGAAAAAGGCGATTAACACCTATTCATATAAGCCTTTTGAGGATGCTGACGTAACCAACTACCCAGATAGCTTTATATCGGATGTAAAGAGGTGGCAACCGCATAAATTGTCTTATAGAGGTAAAGGAGAACAAAAAAATGGTCTGGGATGAAATCACGAATGAAGAATCAAATAAGCCTCCAGAAATAGATATTCTTTCTTACATAATAATCTTTATCCTCCTTATCTTCTTTGGGGAAATGATATTATTAATTTAGAAGCGTGATAGTCTTTCTCTCATTCACATTTTTGATTACGTACAGATAAATTCTATCAATTCTATGCAAAAATTTAAACGATATATTCAGTATATTCAATGAGATTTGTAAAGCTATACATTACTATCAAAAGTATAAAAATAGAAAAATAGGTATGACAGAAATGACTAAAAAAACAAGATATGAAATAAAAGAAGAAATACGATTTATGGTAGTGAAGGAATCTTTAGATAAAGAAATACATTCAGCAAGGGATGTGTATTCTTTAATGAAAACAGAAGCAAGAATAGATAGAGAATGTGTATGGGTGCTCCATCTAAATTCAAGAAAGAAATTGATAGAAAAAGAATTAGTAAGCATGGGAACAGCGGAGGAATCATTAATGCGTCCAAGAGAAGTATTTAGAAAGGCAATAATAAATGGAGCAGTTTCAATAATAATTGTTCATAATCACCCAAGCGGAAATGTAACACCCAGCGATGCTGATATTTTTGTATCTGAAGATATAAAAAAAGCAGGAGAGATGTTAGGAGTGCCCGTAGATGATTTTATAATAATAGGAAATGAATACACTAGTTTTGCTGATCAGGGAATTGGAGAGTTTTAAGAAATGAATGGAACAATAAGATTAAATGAGAAGTTTGAGGAAGTAGTAGATTGGAGAGAAACTTTTTATGTAATGTATTCTAATGGGGATATTGAAATTACACATAGAGCTGAAAGTCAATATCCAATTATCAATATAAAAGAAATCAAAAAACTTGTAGAAGTATTTGAAAAGGTAGAGATTAAAAAATGATAATAACAATCAATGTTGTGATAGAAAATATTACTCCCGATGAAAATACACAATCTGTTTTTGATACACAAAAAGAAAAGAAATTCTTATTGCTAGATATGAAAAATATTGAAGATAAGAAACAATTATTCAAAGCAATAAAAGAATTTTTAGATGAAACCTTAAAGGATAAAAATGAAGAAAGGACATAAGGAATGGGAAGAGAGCCAGGATTTTCTATTCTTCCAAACAGAAAATCTTAAAAGCGAGAAAGAAGAAAATAGGAGTGAGGATGAAAAATGAAAGAATTCACTTGGAGAGCTAGGAAGCAGTTGGTTTGATATTCAATGTAAAGAGAATAAAAATGAGTAATAAAATAAATGTGGAGCCCATCTGGTATGGAATACCAGCGACAGAAATTTTAGAGTTAGTAGAGGGTGAAAAGTTTACTCGAAATCCTGAAGAAAATGGGATAAATATAGAGAGTATAGAAAAAGATAAAGAAAATAAATTGATATTCAAATTGAGTAACGGAATAAAATCCGAATTTACAAGTAATAAAATTATTAGTGTAAATGAAATTTTTAATTATTTTTCTAACTCCAAAAATCTTACTAGTTGGACATTACACTTTCTTGAGTATATAGCTTCAAATAGAAATGTTTTGTCTGAATTAAAAGAGAGGACATTTAATACTGTTGATTATTTGAATCTTAGTCAAATACAATTACGGAAAATGGAATCGAAAACTGGATTACCATTTATTGAATGTGCACCGTCTTACACTAATGGATTAACCCCAATTTTATATATGTGGGCATTGGGTTGCAAAAAAGCGATGGAGGATTCTTTTTCATATCCTAATTTTAGAGCAGATAAACATCTTATACCAGAAGAATATATCACTTCAGACAATCAAAAAATTACTTTATATAAACGTCCTTTAATATCACAATTACCAAAGATTTATTTTATACCAGTTAGTATGACTGCAAGTAAGTTATCAAGCTTTTCAGTTACAAAAATAAACGGTGTGACTGTAACAGGGGAAATTGAATCAAGATTATTAAAAGAAGAAACTATTCATTCTTCATTCTTAGATGAGAAATATTTGGGAAGCACAGATGTTTTTTATGATTTCGTTTCTAATCTTTGGTTTAATATAGAAATGTTAGTGAATTCTACTTTTCCAGATTCGTTTTTCTCTTCAGAAATAAGAGAAAATACTCTATTAGATTTATATTACCAATCATGGTCAGTCATTTCCAATAAAGAGAGAGCACATGATGTTTGTCAGTCTTTGAGAATAGACATTAAAAGTCTTCTCAGAAGAAAATTGGTAAAAGAGAGAGAAGCTATATTAAAAGGGGGAGTTGAAGCTTCTAAATTTCTACGAGAAACTACATTTGAGTCATTAATTTATGAAGTTTGTAAAGAAAAGGAAATCTCATAATCTTTGTTTGGATATTAATAGATAGGAAAAAGAAAAAAATGAACATAAAAGAAGCGAAAGAAAAAATTAAGAAATTGTATGAATTAAGGATTGCGTTCATGTTGTGGGGCTCAACGGGCGTTGGGAAATCAGCAATCGTAAAAGAGGTAACAGAAGAGTTGGGCATTCAGTTAGTGAATAAATCGCTTTTGACGCTTGAAACTCCTGATCTTGAAGGTTACCCTTTCCCAGATTTTGATAAAGGAATAGTAAAACAACTTCCTCCAGAGTGGGCAACCTATCCGGAAAATTTTAATGGGATTATGTTATTTGATGAATTTAATCACGCTTCTGATGATTTGCAAAAAGCATTTTATTCTGTATTCTATGATCATAAGATAGGAGATGTACTTCTTCCTGAAGGATTAGTGGTATGTGGGACTGGTAACAAACGAGAACATGGAGCACGGGTTATAGATATGGAAATTCCGCTAGAAGCTCGAATACATGAAATGGAAATCGAGCCAGATGCTGATGCTTGGAGAGAATGGGCTCTTACACATAACATTGATAAGGATATTATAGCTTATATTTATTCTCATCCAGATAGTCTTTATGTTTATCCAGAAACAAGAAACGAAAAAGTAACTTGTGGAAGAGGTTGGGAAAGAGTATCAAAGCTATTGAGTAAAAAATTAGATTCCATTGAGGATTTAAGTGGTTCAATAGGATTATCTGTGGGAGCAGAGTTTATAACATTCAGAGAACTAAGTAAATGTATCCCTTCTATTGATGCGATTCTCTTAGGAAAAGATGATGTAAAAATACCAGATAGGTTTGATATACTTTCTTATACTATCCAATCAGTAATACAAAGAATAAAAATAGAAAAGACTAAACAAAAACAATTAAAATCCAGCAAGGGTTATTTTAAATATGTGAGAAGAATATGGGAAATGGGAATGGCGAGTAGTCAACATGCTTCTTTTGTTGAAGCTAGTGCTGCGTTCACAAAGGATTTCAAAGTTGTCTTTCCTACTATATTCTCGCAGATGTTTAGTGATTCCAATTTCAAGAAAGTAATGAGTGGAATCGGAAAAGAGATTCTGGACTGATGGTAGAACATAAAATCTATAAAGGAAAAGAAAGATGAAATAAGGGAAGTCAAAAAATGGACATAAATAAAAAAATCAGAAAGGCTAGATTTAAGTTTATCCAAGCTAAACCATTCTGGTCAAACATACTTGGGATTCCATATGAGTTTGATGATATAGAAACTCAATGTTGTTCTACTGACGGAAAGGCATTCTATCTAAATCCCAATTACATAAATGAAACAGAAATAGATGATTTACAGTTAGACTTCGCACATGAATATTTACATTTATTATTAGGACATACAATAGACAAACGATTTAAATCTGTTAAAGGAAATCCCAATAAATTTTATATAGCTAATTTAGCAGCGGATTATGTAGTGAATAGTATTATCAAGGAAGAATTTAAAAGAGAAGTTAAAGATGGCTATTATGATCCTCAATTCGGACATATGACATTTGAACAAGTTTATCATTTTTTAAATAAAGAAGGGGATAACCAAACTAAAGAGCGATTAGAATCAAAAGATAGTCCATGGAATAATGGAGAAGGTTCTAATCCTTCCTCTTCTCCTTCTTCTAATCCTCAAAATAATGAAGAAAGTTTAGAGGATATATTAGATGATTTGCTAGGAGATGATAAAGATGATAAAGGAAAAGAGAAAGAGAAAGGGAGCAACAAAAGCGAATCTGGGAAGGATATAAAAAATAAAAATCAACAAAGAGAATACTTTAAGGACCATAAGAAATGGGAACATGATAACAAAAAAGAAAGCCCCATAATCACAATGCTCAGAAATACTTTGATGGGAGCACATTTACGTGGTGACTTACCTGCGGGATTAGAAAGAGAAGTACAAAATATTTTGCATCCTGCAATCCCAATAAGAGATGTAATCTCCTCATTTGTTTTGGAGAAGTCCCAATCTAAACAAACTTGGAAACGAATGAAAAGAAGATTCTATCCTCCAATCTATCTTCCTAAGAGAGGACAAAAACAAAAGCTCCATATAGGAGTGGCGATCGACACGAGCGGAAGCGTGGACGTTGATATGCTAAGTGAATTCAAAGCAGGAATGGGATATTTATTTTCTTTCTTCCGAAACAATCTTGAGGTTATAGTATTCCAAGCTGATGCTGCAATTCAGGGTGAAGATGTAATAAGAGAACCAGAGGACATGGAGAAAATAAAATGGAAGGGAGGAGGAGGAACAGATTTCAATCCTGTATTCGATAGGATGAGAGAAGAGCATCCGGAATTAAGAGGATTGATATACATTACGGATACTGATGGAAAATTTCCTGATAAAGAATTATCATTTCCTACTGTATGGTTAGTTCCGGAAAAGGAAAGAAAGTATCATCACAAACCACCTTTCGGCAAATTAATTTTTTACGAAGGTGCGGTTTGTAAATCATAAAGAACGAGGAGTAAAAATGGATGTAGATAATAAAATAATTAATAATCTAAAAGAAACAGCTATTACATTTTATAGAATGGAAGTACATAAAGAGATAGCAAATTTTTCTAATAAAAAGAAACATGATATTCTTCAAGAGATTTCAGATTTGTCCTTGAGAGAACCATTTTGGTTAGAACACCTTCCTAAATTTATCATTAAATCCTATGATGTTAATTATAAATTTAAAGGTCTTGAATTAATGGCTTGGATGTATGAATTAGGTAACGATTTATTACATATAGAATTAAGTGAAGAAACTAAGATTAATATTCCTTAATAGAGTTTAAATTTAATAATCTGTAAATCTTAAATAGATATGTATATTATTAAAGGATAAAAATTTATGTTCAACAGATGTTTTTAGTATTAGTCTCACTCTAAAACTTAATGATTTATAAACAAATTCCGAAGCAAAAAAGGGTAGTTTAGAGAAGAATACATGAATCTATATAAGATATTTTTCTGATATTACAAAACTAATGCTATACTATGGAAAACTAATAAAAATTTAAAGTTGATAGTTTATAACTTTAAGATTCTTATAATAAAGCTTATTATTAAATAATAATAATATTAAATAATAATATGGAAGAGAGTATGGGAAAAATAATAATGGTTCCGGGTGTTGCATTTAAATTAGCTTTTGTGTGCAAAACAGAAACTTATGAAGTTTATCTTTCAGCATATAGAAATTCACTTAGAAGAATATTAAGTTTAATGAATGAAAATAAGTATAGTTTATTTATTTCTCCCTCCTCTCCCACAGTAAATTTTAAATATCCTCCTTATCCTCTATTTCTGTTTTATTTTAATTCTAATCCTTTTCTAATTAATATAAAAAATATAACTGTCTCAGTTCCTACTAATAAATTAAGATTAATAGGAGACTTAGAAGCTATTACTTCTTCAAAATCACTTCAGATGCCCTGTTCTTTTCGTAAAATAAATGAGAAATTTTTAATATTCCATTGTTCAGAAGAAGATAAAGCAGAAGGAATTCATATAGGTATAACATACTTAAACATGCTTACAGAAGAGGACATTACAAAAATGTATGCTTGGGAGCAATAAGAAAATAAGGAAAGGTATTATGGAAATCGAGAGAATCTTAAATAATGATATAGGTGTTCTTATGTCCCGAAGTAATGAAGGGAAAACACATACTCTTTGTTCTCTTATTCAAGAATACAAACAGAAATATAACGGTAGTGTAACAACATTTGGATTTAAAGATGCGTTAATTAATTTATTAGACGTACAATCCTTCTCAAGCTTAATAGAATTAGAGGAGATTAGAAATAGCGTAATTATAGTAGATGAAGTAGGAATCTTGTTTGATTTAGAAAATAGAAAAAAGAGACGAATGATAGAAGGAACATTAAGATTAGTAAATCATAGAGGCAATAAAATATTATTATCAGGATTACCAAGTGATTTTAAGAAGTTTCTGTGTGCAAAATCAAAAGTATTTCTATTTAAAACATTAATGATAAGTGATTTGATTAATGGTAGTCTTGCAAAGGAAATGTTATTACAATACAGAGGATTAGGATTAGGTGCACATTCTTTATTACTTCCCAAAGAAATGATGCTGTGTTTTGATGGTCGTTTCTGGACTGAGAGAATGCCCTATAATGCAGCATATGATACTAAACTTGAAAACGAGAATTTATTCAAAAAAAGTACAGAAAAAAGTGCAAAAAATGTACACTAAGATGTATTGGAAAAAAGAAATGAAAAAAAATATAGATTTATTAAAAAGAATTATTGTTTTATTATGTGGTATTTGGGCATTAGGATTGGGAGGAAGAATGACAGTAGAACTTTATATGTCTAGTGGATGGGTCCATGTCCCTCGTAATATATTCTATGGAATTAATATCTGGCTTGACTTTTTACCTCTCTTTATATTTGGATTGATTACTGTGGCAATAAAAATTAATGAAATAAGATTATCTATGTATCAAAAGGGAAAAGGGAAATGAAAACTATTAGACTTAATCGGAGGGATCATGTATTGTATGTGGGAGATTGTAGCAAGGATATTGATGACTGGAATAATATTACTATGATTTATAATGTAACTCATATATTAAATTGTGGTAGTAACGATTGATGTCTAATATATAATAGAGATGTGATATTAGGATTCGTTACAGAAGTGGAAGATGTAGAGGAGAGGTGGTAATAGTAAAATGAAGTTGGAAGAAAAGGAAAAAATAGAGGAAATCCTTATAAAGATTGCTTCATTGTATAATCCCGAAGTCCCTCCAGACTTAATTAAAAAGCATGTAGTTCAATATGTTGATATTCTTGATAAGCATATAGACAAAGATGGTGTTCTTATCCATGATTCTCCAAGAGAACTCCGCAAAGCAATTTCAAAGATTTCTCAACTCAAACAGGTTTGATGTGAATGCCATTTATAGTTCTTAAAATTCCTCACAAATGTCCTTATTGTCAAAAGATAAATTCTTCTCTTAAGCATTATCGTTTAGTAGTTGATATTCCTTATAAGTTTGTGGGGGATTTCATTATAAATTATTCCAGTAAGAAATTAGATTTTATTAAGGGAATAAATCATTGTAGTTTCTGTGAACATGATTATCAATGTAGAATAGGAATAAAGGAATCTATATTAACTAACATAGCAGTTTGTGAAAAGGAAACTGAATGACTAAGAATAAATCTAACAATCTGTTATTTCAAACAATAAGGTAAGGGGAATTAAAAAAGGGGTATTCTTAAAGATGATTGATTTAACTACAACAAGTTTAATTATTTATTTTTTAATTCTCTATAAATATTATAGTTTGGTTATTAGTGATATTTCTTAAGAAGAAGAAGAAGAAGTGGGAGATGGTGTAATGGAAACACAACCGTACCCCGGTAGTTTGAATAGGTCCGACTCCTATTCCCCACATTATTAGGAGGAGGGATATAATGGAAATGATTGCGTTGTTAATAGTTGTTTCAATGATAAGTGCTGGAAGCTTTGTTTATTTGGCTCTATATTATTTTTTAAGACTTATGGAATTAGAAGCAGTAAACAAAGAGTTAGAAAGGGAATTGGAAAAGGAGAAACAAAAAAGTATGTCTAACATTAAACCGACCATTAGATTAGAGGAATTAATATTTCTTGAGTGTGTAATTGATTTGTTATTTAGGGAAGACAAATATTGCGTCCAAATTGCTGATACTAATGGGCGGATACTTCAAAGACAATTTCACGATTTTTAAAAGAAAATGATAGTAAAAGAAAAAATGAAAGGAATGCTTACGGATTGCGTGAATGGAAAACAAAAGGAAGTAGAACTTGGTTATAGAATAGAAGAAGGTGAAGAATATTCAGTATTTCATTTGATTGGTGGTCCAACAGGATATGAGGATTTTAGAATCGAAAGAGTAGATGTATATAGAATGATTCAGTTTGGATGGACAGCTTGTATGGGAACGAAGAATACATATGATAGATTGTATATTCGAGCAGAGGAAATGAAAAAAGCATTGGGAGATTATATTTAAATAAATGATAACAAAAGAAGAATTTATAAAATATGAAAAGGTTAGAATGAGTGGCGTAACAAATATGATGGATGTTGAAATAGTAAGTTCTCTAACTTCTTTGGACGAGGAAAAGATTATAGAAATTATAAATGATTATAAATCTCTAAGTAAACAATATCCAAATGTAAGGAACAATTCTTTTCCTTTATAAGCAGGGAATTAAAGAAAATGAGAACTATTGATTTTGAAGATCAGAAAACATTTATAGAAGAAATACTTTCTATGAGATATGGAAGGATATCTGAAGCTGGCATTCATCACAGGAAAAAGGAGTGGTTAAGTTGGTATTTTTCAAGGAAAGCACAAAAAGAAATTAGGGAAAATCAATAATTATAATAAATAAAAATTGAGGTAAAAAAATGGATTTGATAGACGAGATATTAAAGATATTTTATGGCTCTATGTATGTGCAGGGTCAAGACGGATTAGAATATAGAGGAAAATTAGAAGAATTGTTTGAAAAACAAGATAAAATAGGGG
>JAGMES010000118.1 GCA_023128035.1 Halanaerobiales bacterium
AACAATTGCCCCCACTTATAGAAGTAAGGGTCATATTTCAAAAGATAAATTAATTATTTTAGGAGGTCTAAATTATGGAAAAGAAACGTCAAAAATGTGAAATTTATTCAAGGGTCGTAGGTTTTCTCTCTCCTGTATCCCAATGGAATGTAGGTAAAAAATCTGAGTTTAAAGAACGCAAAACTTTTGATGAACAACTTAAAGAGAATAAATTTAATACTGAAATCTGTTGCTAACATAATTCTGGGGATGTGAATCATCCCCTTTTCTTTATATATTTCAGGAGGTGTAAGTATGATTCCTATTATTGGATGTCAAAAAACTTCATTAATCGATTTTCCAGGTCATATCTCCTCTATCCTATTCACTTCAGGATGTAATTTTCGTTGTCCATATTGCCATAATCCCCAATTAATAGTGAATGCTGATTCTCCTAATCTTAAACCCATTCCCATAGAAATAATTTTTGAACATCTGACAAAACGAAAAAAAGTTCTTGATGGTGTAGTAATTACTGGAGGTGAACCAACTCTTCATGGGGACAAATTAGTCGAGCTAATCATTCAAATTAGAGAGTTAGGTTATCATATCAAACTAGATACCAACGGTACCAATCCCCAACTATTAACAAGGTTAATAAATGAAAACTTAGTAGATTATATCGCTATGGATTTGAAGACTTGTATCTCAGAGTATAGTAATTTAACTTCTACCTTTGTAAATTTGAATTTAATTCACGAGAGCATTCAAATCCTAAAAGAAATTTCAAAAGTCAGTGACAATTCAAAAATAATTAATGTTGAATTTCGCACTACCCTCCATCCTAAGTTTCATAATAAAGAAATTTTTCATAAAATGGTAGGGTTAATTGAATCAGTTCCACTTTATGTATTACAAACTTTTCGGCCTGAAACCACATTAGATCCGCTTTATCAAGATACTCATCCATTTACTGAAAAAGAAATGCTTCAATTTCAACAAATTGCAAAAAACCATGTTAATAAATGCCTCCTTCGATGAATAAGAAAGTAAAATAGTTTAAATTTATAAGGTCATGTCAAAAATGATTTTGACATGACCTTTTTATTATCTAAAACTTACGAGTTTTTCAGTTTCGCACAAACATATCTTGAACCTCTATTTGTTAATTTTACAGAATGAAATTTACCATTAACTTTAAGGTTTGTATAGCGATTAGGAACACCAATAAAAACTTCTGTCTCCTGATAATTTCCTTCAACTAAAGAAATTTCTACTTCCTCCCCCTCTGCTTTATATGACTCCACTTGAGCTCCTGGGAAGATATGACCAAAACTACCTAATAAATATGGTAATTTTGGTGACGTGTTCACTTTATGAAAACAAATGGTTTGGTGTGAACGCAATTCAACTTCTGCACCTGCTGAAAGAAAACCCGTCTCTTCAGAAAAAGATGGTTGATCCAAATAAAATTTACAAGTCTTTGGCTTAAAATTAATATAAACTGTATATTCTTTATCATTTATGTTGCATTTTATCATATGATAGTAATCTTTATCGATAATATTTACAATATCTACATTAACTTTCGGATACATAGATTTTAGCAATTTCATTTCATCAGGAGTATACTCATCAATATAATCTGAGAAAAAAATCGACCCACCTAATAGATTATTTAAGACAAATCTGGTATATCTTTGATCTTTATTAATTTCACTTATAGTACCCTTCTCATCACGAAGAATAAATCTATCATTATCATTCAGAAAAGCTTTACCATTTAAAGGAGATCTCAAAAAGGCATTCATAAATGAATTTAAATTTATTTTATTTTTATCTATAGAAGAAATTCCATTTCCTATAGGACAAATATCCAATTGTCCTATAGCTGAGCCAATAGGAAGATTATTTCCAAAGATTATCCGCTCACCAGCTAATTCCTTGATAAAAGTTAACACATCTGATAAAATTTGGCCCTTAGTTTTATCACGATGTGATCGTAAAGCTGCTGCATATAAGAAATCGAGTTTAATAAATTCATAACCCCATTCAAAAATAATATTAAATACTCTCCGCAAATGATCTTTAAAACCAGGAGAATAAAAATCTAGAGCATATGCCCAGCCTTTCCAAATCGGATTCTTACCTACCTTAATCGGCTGGTCTTTAGAGTTTCTTAAAAGCCATTGAGGATTATTTTTATAAATTGAGGACTTTTCATCACAGATAAACGGTGCTAACCAAATTCCTGGACGATATCCTTTTTCTTTAATTTTTTGCGCAATATGTTTCATCCCATACGGAAACTGTTTATTTGTTTCCAACCAATCCCCCACAAATTTTTGATATCCATGATCAATCAAAAAAACATCCAAAGGAATCTGAGCATCGTTAAGAGCATTTAAGTTATCTAAAACAATTTCTTCATTAATTTTACTATTGGCATTACTACTTGTCCATCCAGTAACTTTGTTATATGATTGATTATAGTTAGGGATCAAAGAAGTATACTCATTCCAGAGAGCATTTTCTGTTCCTTCTCCCATATATATTTGAAAAGGAATAGAATCATTTTCTATAAGAAGATAATTCAATTCTTTTTCAATAACTAATTGGTTTTCATGAAAATTATACTTAAAGGCCGTCAAAGCAAAACTTTCATCAATTGAGCCCATCATCAAATTTGGAATACCAGTTCTATGAAAGTATGTATAAGTCCATGAATGAAAATGACCAGGTTTTTTGGGAGTTTTAAAAATCTCCTCTTCTTTTATAGTTCCATTAAGTTGTTTAACAGAATGTTTTATAGGACGAATACGATCATTAGATCCTAATTCCATACTTTCAGACCAATTTTGATATCCGTTCACTAACATTTTATCATCCATTTTCATCTCTGGAGTTAGTCTTATAGATAAATGTTTAAGTTTAATGATATTATTAGGTTTCAATTGTACTGAATAGAGGTGCCCATGTTTTAATTCTTCACGGGAAATATTAACACTAAGATTGTGATGAGTATATGATTCTATGATAGAAAAGTTTATTTCTTCTTTAATACCTTCTCTCTCCCAAGATATGTATACCATAGCTTTTTGCATACAAAACATCCTTTCTTAAGTATTTTACTGTATTAAATCACTTCGATAAATATACCGTGTTTTCCTTTAATAACATTATCAGAAGGCTTGAATCACCAGAATTTTATAAGTAGTATTAAAACTACTACACTAGGAATCTTCTCCTAAGAAATTAAATCTCCTTCTGAAAATTATTAAAAAAGCTGTATAGCAGGTTAATAATAAAAAAAATATTCTGTCCTTTTTAAACTACTGTTCACATAAAAAGATTTATGATAGAATAAATAAGAATAAATTTTTGTTTTATAGGAGTGTTAAATATGCTTACTTCAAAGCAAGTCTTAGATATTGCTGGAATTGCAGGCCAAATTATCCTCTCTAATGGTGGAGAGATCTATCGCACTGAAGACACAATTACACGAATCTGTAAAGCTTACGGAATTCCATTTGTTCAAAGTGTAGTCACACCAACTGGCATTTTTATTTCAGTGGATAATAAAGATTCTATCTCACAAACTTTAGTTTTAAGAATCCATCGCCGGAATCTAAATTTAACAAAGATCAGTGATGTAAACGCTTTCTCTCGTAACTTACAATCTAATCTTCTAGATTATCAAAATGCAATGAACAAATTAAATGAAATAAATGATGCCAAAAATGTGTATCGTGTTAATTGGGTCATTTTCTTAAGCTCTTTTGGTGGTTCGATGAATGTGCTATTAGCTAAGGTAAGTATTATCAATATTATTCCTGCCTTTTTAGCAAGTCTGTTTGCACAAATTGTAATCAAAAAAATTGGCTTTTTGAAAGAGGTAAATTTTGTTCCTCAATTAATAGCTGGATTTATAGCTGGATTTATCTCTTTAGTCTGTTTTGAAAATGGGCTTGGAGATCAATTGAGTATCATCATAGTTAGTTCAATTCTTCCCTTTGTACCTGGGGTATCAATAACCAATGCAATTCGTGATGCCATAAGCGGTGATCTTATCTCTGCAAATAGCCGCGGGATTGAGGCATTGTTAATTGCTATAAGTCTAGCGGTAGGGGTAGCACTAGCATTGGGGGTGTTCCAAGTATGAAAATATTAATTGAATTTTTTGGATCATTCTTAATGGTTTTAAGTTTTGGAGTAATGTTTCAGGCTCCTAAAAAAAGCTTATGGCTATTAGGAATAACCGGAATCATAAGTTGGGCTGGATTTTTGATAAGCAAAAGTTTACTCGGAAGTGTCGTGATTGCTTCATTTATAGCAGCTTTTCTAGTAGGAATTTTCAGTGAAGTTTGCGCCCGTTTGGGGTACCTTCCTGTCACTGTCTTTGTTATTGCAGGCATTATTCCTTTAGTACCAGGAATTCCAGCATATCATACCATGCTTTTTATGATAAAAGGAGAATATATCGAAGGGGTAAAAACAGGAATCGAAACTCTAATGATTGCAGGTTCAATTGCTTTTGCAGTAGCGATTGTTAGTGCAATGGCTAAATATTATAAAGAAAGAAAAAATAGAAAGCTTAAAAAACTAGCATAGAAAAATTTGAAGGTCATGCATAATGTTAGCATGACCTTTTTATAACTTTACTCCACCAATCTCTTTAATAAACCATCACACTCAATTGGTTTTAAAGTTACTTTTTGAACAGGAGCGTAAAAATAGTTATCATTCAATTTAGTCACCACCTACAATTATATTCAATTTCCGAGATGAATTATTAAACCTTTCACACCCTGTTTCAGTAACTAGCACAATATCTTCAATCCTAACTCCAAACTCCCCTTCAATATAGATACCTGGTTCAACACTAAAGACCATACCTGGCTTTAAAATGGTATCACTAATTCCTGAGATGTAAGGCTCTTCATGAACCTGAAGACCTAGTCCATGACCTGTGCGGTGAGTAAAGTACTCTCCATACCCTTTATCGACTATATATTGTCTTACCGCACCGTCTACTTCAGAGGCCTTGATCCCTGGTTTTGCAGTTCTAACACCGATCTCTTGTGCTTCTTTCACAATATTATAAACTTCTATCATTTTTGGAGTGGGTTCGCCTACACAAAGGGTTCTTGTAGTATCTGAACAATAACCTTTATATGTAGCGCCAAAATCTAGAACAATAAAATCACCCTTCTGTATTTTGCGCTCTCCTGCATTGTAGTGAGGAATCGCAGAGTTTGGCCCTGAACCGACAATGGTTTCAAAAGACGGACCCTCAGAACCACGCTTTCTCATTTCAAATTCCATGAGTGCTGCAACTTCGATCTCTGTCATTCCTGGTTTTATTAACTCTTTAACCGCTTCAACCACTTCATCTACGATCTGGCTGGACTTATTAATCATTTCAATCTCATCAGCTGTTTTAATAAGCCGTAAATCATTTAAAAGGTTTCCAACTGATTGAAATTCTAGATTTGGAAATATACTCATTATACCAAGGAATTGATCAGCCCACATAGTATCATCAATTGCAAACCTACCTTCATTTATTCCTAATTCAGCAAAGACCGTTTTTAATATTTCATAAGCATCTTCCTCATCTGTCCAGCAAACTATGTCCTGAATCCAGGACTCTTGACGAATCTGGCTTTCATAAAGCTTTGGCGCTATAAAAAAGGGATCGCTTTCTATAGGAAAAATTGCTAACAATAATCTTTCTCCTGGAAAAGTATGGAATCCAGTCATATAATACATGTTTGGAGAAGGAAAGAGAATCATTCCCGCTAATTCATTTTCTTTCATTTTCGTGATAACTTGCTCTCTTCTTAATTGGTACATATTCATAAAAATTTACCTCCTCTTAATAGACAGAACTTCCTCCAGTTAACCAGAGTGAGGTTGACCTTTGATAATTTTCTTCAATATATCCTGAATCTTTTCATTTTTTTCAGCCCCAATTATAGTTATCTCATTTAAAGGTAACTTCACTCTATAAAAAGTTCCTGTCTCATTTGTTTTAAAATAGTTTGGAACCACATACTTAAGTTCACCCTGATCCTCGATATTTATAGAAAAGAATCTCTCAGGGAGGTTATGAAAATTGGAGTCTAGATAATCATTATATTTTATAAATAAATCTATCTCGCCAGGTAATGGAAACCATCCCCCTACTGCTGAAAGGAAAACAAGATCCTTATCAACAATTTGACGAAGTCCTAATTCTTGAAAACTATCAGATTTCCACTCTTGGCCCACTATACCTGAATAAATTACCTTAATCTCATGAAGCGGTTTTTCTAGTTGAAAATATATCCAGTTTCCTTTTCTGGTATAAGCTATTTCTAATCCTTTTCCATTGGTCACACTTATAATTTTCATTCCGTGATAAAGAGTAAATGGAATTGTTGTACCTGCTCTAATCTCTTCATCATATTTCAAAGAAACCTCTGCAGAAAATTTATGCTCGCTTAATGCTAGATTTAAATTTATCTCATAAAATGTAGGACATAATGGATGTATCCCTAAAGGTTGAATATCTACAATCATTGCTTCATTTTCATGCGTAGTACGAAGATGAGATTCCTTGAAATATATACCTAAAGAAATAGTAAACAATAGTATAATAATAAATAATAAATATAATGCCCAATTTCGTTTTTTCTCTCGCTTGACCACAAAATTACCTGTCTTAAATTTGAGTATATTAAAAAATGTCTTCATCTTCCCACTCCTTCCATCAAGGCAAGATAACCATCTTCATAAGTTAACAAAAGCCCAGATTAGTTCTGGGCTTTTGAACAATTATTATAGTCGATGAAATATCTATTGAATAATTTGCCCCTTAATATTTGAAAATTCTATTCCACCTGATCCAGCATAGATAATTTTTACATCTTTTTCGACTGTATCAATATCTATTGATCCAGATCCATCCTTCACAGTAACATATCCATTAATATCATAAATTTCTATATCTCCTGAGCCATCATCAATCTGAACATTACCTCTAATATTTTTTATAATAAGATCTCCAGAACCATCAACAATTTCTAGATCATTAAAACAATCTAAAATTTCTATATCTCCAGATCCATCGTTTATTTCAACCTTCGCTTTGGAATTTTTGATGATAATATTACCAGAACCATCAGTTATATCTAATAAAATATCATTAGGTACTCTGATAATCAAATCTACGCTTCCTTTATAACTATTGCCAAAGAAAAAAGACAACCACGAAGAAACATTATTGTTATCAAAACCGCAAGATAAAACTGCATGTTTTCCTTCTTTTACTAACGAGAGTTCTAAATCTCTATCTATAATTTTTTCAGCTTTGTCTTTACTTTTAGAGATATAGATTTCCGCAATAACTTCAATCTGCTCTAATCCGTCTACGCCTTCAATAGATAAATCACCAGCTTCACACTTTACTCTAAGAGTAGATGTATTATCAAGTACTAACTCCAACAATCTAGTTTCTTCATAAGCCAACACACCCATAGTAAAAACAAGAATAAATACAAAACAGACTAAAAATTTTCTCATTTCTAACCCCCTAAAATATTTTATCTCTTATATATACACATCATCACGTTAATTTATTTCATTCATTACTCCCATTTCCAGAACTTAATTGCAAGAATTGTGCAACCCACTAACCAAGCAACTAACACTAGCAAATCTGTAGATAAACTAAACATTGGCGTAGCACCAATCATAACCTGTCGCAATGCATCTCCTAGATAAGTTAGTGGAAGAGCTCTAACTACAGGTTTAATATAATCTGGCATAATAGCGATAGGAAAAAAAGTTCCAGATAAGAACATCATCGGAAATTGAATAGCCTGTATAATTCCATTTCCACTTTCTTGAGTTTTAGCAAAACTGATTAAAAGATATCCCATACTGATAAAAGTCAAAGCTCCTAATATTACAATACCTGCTACTTTAAAAACACTACCTATAATTGTAACTCCAAATACCCCTTGACCAATAAAGAGAATCAAGAATGTCTGAACCATACTCATTAATAGTCTAAGAAGAAACTCACTGGAAATAATTATGTTTCTAGGTAGAGGAGTAACCGCAAGACCTCTTACAATCTTTTGCTCTTTCAAACTTAAAAATCTCAAAGAACCAAAAAGGCCTAATTGCATTATAGACATAGCTAATATTCCGGGAAGAATATAATCAAAATTAGATAATTGTTTTGATTGAATAGGTTGTTGTTTAATATTAAACAGTCTCGATTTTCCAGTAATATTATTTTCAATACCTACAAAAACCTTATCAAAAATTGACGTCAATATTTGATTATTTGTCGTATCACTGCCATCCACATAAAGAGGAATATCAATTGTTTCTCCTTTATATAAATCCTGTACACTTATATCAGGTATGATCAAAACAGTATTTCGGTGACCCTCCTTAATAGCTTTAAGCTCTTCTTCTTTTGTGCCAGTTGTCACATTAAATGCAGGAACTGAGTTAATTCCCTCTACTATCTTAGCAATTATTGGGTCATTTGATTCATTTACTACCCCCACATAATAATTTATATCTCCTCCACCAGAAAATACTATTCCGAAAATAAATATAAAGATCAGAGGAAATGCAAAAAACCAAAATAAAGATGCTCGATCACGAACCATATCTTTCACACTTGCCACAAACATCTCCTTAAATATTTTCATTCTCTTATACCCCTTCCTGTAAGCTTTAAAAATACATCCTCTAAAGTTGCGTGTCGAACAACAAGATCATCAATTGGTTTGGAAATTTTCTCAGCATAATTTATTAATTGTGTAATTGTCTGGGTTGGCTCATCGGTATACAGAATAATATTATTCTCCTCTGTTTCATAGTTGATCCGATTCGCAATCTTTAATTCTTCAATTTCAATTTTCTCTTGTTCCGTAAAACCGGGGTTTTTAAATTCTACTGCTCTATCTGAAAAATAAGTGTTTATCAGTTCTTTTGGAGCACCACTAGCGATAATCTTTCCATAATCAATTATAACAAGTTGATCACATAATCTTTCGGCTTCATCCATATAATGAGTTGTTAGAAAAACTGTTACTCCTTCTTCTTTTAATTGAAAAATTACATCCCATAATTGCCGCCGTGCTTGTGGATCTAATCCTGTTGTTGGTTCATCAAGAAAAATAACTTCACTATTTCCGACCATGGCTAAAGCGATTGCTAACCGGTGACGCTGACCACCTGATAGAGCTTGGATTTGTTTTTTTTGCATTGTTTCAAGGCCAACTCTTGTTAATACTTCTTCTGTTGACAGCGGATTTGGATAAAAGCTTGCAAAAAGATTCACACTTTCACTTACAGTAAGTCTCGTAAATAATGACGGGGTTTGAAGTTGAACACCCATTTTCATTTTTAAATCCTTAAGATCTTTTTCTGGATCAAGCCCTAAAATATTTACCTGACCACTATCTCTTTGATTAAGACCGACAAGTGTTTCAATAGTCGTACTTTTCCCTGCTCCATTAGGACCTAACATTCCAAAGACCATACCTTTCTCAACTTGAAAACTGATTCCATCAACTGCTTTAACTTCTCCGTAATATTTTTTTAGATCAATAACCTCTATACTGGAGTTTTTCATGCGTATCCTCCTTAAGCTATAATGATAATACTTCTAATGTATTTCTCTATCTACAATTAAAATCCTTCAAATAATTCCATACAGTAACAATAAAAAAACATCCCTCCAACTAAAAGAGGAACGTTTTTTTATTAGTCAAAACCTTTGTCCATAATAGCAGCATCCAATCGCACCATTTAACTGATGAAACTTAGGTATAATAATTTTTTGATAATTTAATTCTTTCAAGAAGGTTCTAATTGCCAAATTATATGCCACTCCACCTGTAAAGATCAGCAGATCTTGGGGGAATTTTTTTAAAATCGGTTCAATCCGCTTATAAAGAGAGAAATTCACTCCAGCAGCCAATTCCTTGAAGTTGATTCCTTCAGCAATATTACTAATCAGCTCAGACTCACCAAAGATTGCACATGTTGTATTCAGTAGAACTGGATTTTGAAACTGTTCAGCTAACCAGGAGAGCTTAACCTCAAGAACTCTAGCCATATTTTCAATAAACCGCCCACTCGAGGCAGCACATTTGTCATTTAACTCTAAATCTACAATAATCCCCTTTTCTACCCGAATCACTTTACTATCCTGGCCACCAATATCCAGTAAAGTAAAATCACGCAAACCCGTAGTAAAGATCGCTCCATAAGAGTGAGCTTTTAATTCATTAATTGCTTCAGCATTGAACAATCTAACATTATTTCTACCATAACCTGTACTGACAATTTTATCAACATCACCCAAATCCAAAGATTTTATATCCAAAAAAATCCCATTTCTATTTCTAGAACAATAATCACGATAAAAGCTCATTGAACTCATTATCTTGGTATCTATTATAGTTTTCTCTTCAATCAAGACAATTTTCGTGGTAGTACTCCCAATATCTATTCCTAAAATCTTCATCACAAATTTCTCCTCAAATCTTTTAACATATCTATAAATGCTTCTAATCTTAGTTTATTCCTACCATCTAGATTTCCCGGTTGATCTCCTTCCAATTTAAGAACAGGGATGTTAACCACCTTACGAATAACCATATCCTCAATTGCTCGATAACAAAATGCCTGAGTATAATGAACTAATCCATCTAGTTTCCTCAAATTAATCTGATTTATAATATCATTTAATCGAAATTCAAGGGTATAAGGATATGTATATTTTAAGTAGGCATCGATCAGGTCAAGATTTATTCCATCTGCAAGAGTAAACTGCCTTTGTACCTCATTAAATACGACTATCCCTCCAAATTTATCTATCTGATTATAAAGATCACCTATTATCGGAGGTACACCAATATATCCCAACCTAATTTTTCTTTCCATATAAGGTCGCATTTCTATTTTATCAAGTAGATCATCTAATTCTCTTTCAAATCGTAAAAAATCACCATTAAAATCACTGGCACTAACCTGCCAAAGATGATTTTCAAACCCAGTAGCTTGACCTAATATGGTAAGCTTATCAAGTTTAGCAAGTTTTCCTCGTATCCTATTTAAATCTTTTCGTATAAAATCAATCTTCTCTTTCGAAGTACCCAAATAGGAAGAAAGTTTATCTATATTCTTAGCAAGTACTTCCCGATCTTTATCATGAGGAAATCTAAATTCAAAAACCTCAACTCCATCCCTTTTTAACACTTCAAGTAAGGCTGTTGTATTTGAGCAATCGCCTTCAGAAACACCAATTACATGATCAACTTTTGATTCTAAAGCTGCAGAATATATCCCTTTAATCCAGGCACAACTATTTCTTGGAAATCCTCTTTGTTCAGCCTTTTCAATCAAATTTAAAGGATGAGAGCTAGATATAAATTGATTATTTAAATCTACAGGTGTATTTCCTGAGGCATAGATAATTTCTACTGGCACTGTGGTGGTAATTCCGATTCTCTTCATACAGTACATCTCACATTCTTATTCTCTTTTTTAAAAAGAGATACCAGTAAATACACAACTGGGGTATCTAGAATAGCAATGATAGCTTTAATAATGTATTGTGAGACGATCATATTAACAATCGGCATACCTGTACCGTAAAAAGCTAACGTAATAAATATAACTGTATCAATTAATTGTGAGACCAAGGTAGAAGCATTGTTTCTAAGCCATAATTGTTTCCCTTTTGTAATCTTATTCCAAAAAGCAAAGGCCCAAATATCATGAAATTGACTAATAATATAAGCAATCAATCCAGCACTTGTTATCCGAATTGAACCCCCGAGGATTAAAGCGTAAGAGTCTTGATTTTGATAAAACGGTGCGGGTGGCAATAAAATAGCAACTTTTATAAGAATTGCTGTAAGTAAACTCACCCCAAGACCCATCTTGACAACAAATTTGCACCGTTCCTTACCCCACACTTCACTGATAGTATCAGTAAGAGCAAACGTAATTGCATAAAAAACAACAGCAGCAGGAACAAACATTCCACCAATAGTAATAATCTTGCTAGCTACAATATTGCTGATTACAATAAGTATAACAAATAAGGTACTCAGAAAGCTAAAACTCTTTTCTTGACTATTCATTTTTCTCCTCCTAATTCTTAGAACAATAGAGTAGGGTAACCATTTCATCAAACCGCACGTGCTCTATTAAGGCATACGGCTTACCAATGTGTTTGATTTGAATTTAATACGTTGCAAGTCTTTGTGCATAGTTCATTTTACGGACGCGTTCAGGATTATAATAATCTTGACCGCGTTCTCTTGTTCTCTGTATTCTCCTTTTATG
>JAGMES010000119.1 GCA_023128035.1 Halanaerobiales bacterium
GGGTAGAATCCCCCACTGAAGCCCCGATGTTCAGCTTTAGCTGAACGAGTTCACTCAGGAAAATGTAAGTTTTCGATATAGTGAAGACGTTCTTTTTCGTGATTGATTATTTGGGTGATTTTTCGAGCAAAACGGTCGACTGGCCAAGGTTGTTTTTCGAAATAACGAGCGAAAGCTACTTGCCAAAAATCTTGTGGAAAGAACATTATTGCTTTAATTACAGGTATCTCTTCTGGACGGAGGGGGTAGATTTGATGATAATTTGATAATATTGTTTCCCCTCGTTCGTTTTTCCAATTAGAGCGTTTACCTGCTCGAATTAGGATACTTGCTAAATCATGCAGATGGGTATCGCAGAGTAAGTAATCGAAATCAATTACATAATATTGCTCTTGTGGACTAATTAGAAGATTGTGGTATTCAAAATCATGATGACAAATAGTGTGGAAACGCTGTTCATTGTACATTAAACGATTATAGTCTGTTAGGAGAAGACGACGTAGAGCAACATTTGCTTGATTGAAGTAATAGGGATATTTTTCAGTAAAGATTTGGTCAAAGATATCCCAATTATTTTTGTGTTGCAATTGAAGCCTGAAGGTATAGAGATGTTGAATTTTTTCCTTAAATCGCCGAGGCCAGAGACCCCAAAATGATTGAGGGTTAAGTTCTGATCCAGGTTCATAGCCATGAGATCCTAGATGGAGTCCAGCAAGAATTCGAGCTGCTTGCGCTAATTCAGAAGGGTTATCATAATTGCTCTGTCTAAGGTTCATAAAGGGAGTCATAAAGAAAATATCCTCAGCATAAGAGATATAGGGAATATCTTTTCGAGTTCGTTCCATAGGAATAATATAATCAAATCCTTGCTTAATCAAATGTTGCATGGCTCCATCAATAAAACGAAGTCTAGATCCATCTTTAAAACAAAAGGGTTTAGAGAAGAAGGATCCTTGATTGGTTTGGAGTACCCATGCCTTTTTTAATGGTTTAAAATCGTTCACTCGAATTTCATATTCTTTTTCAATCAAGTGAATGAGTTGTTCATTCATAAATCCCACTCCATTCAGGTTATATAACAAAATATGACTTAGAGCTTTGAAAAATGACTATTATGATGAATAAGAATAAAATCATTTATATTAATTTTTCTTAAAAGTTGTGGAGGAGGTAATGATGAAGACAAAATTAGATTGTTATTCACAAGTTGAACTGGCGCGAAAACTAGAGGAGTTGAATTCTTATTTTTCAAGATATGGTTTGATTCCTACCGAGGAAAAATCAGTTGCTTTGCCTCAAGAATCGGTTGTAAGAATTCGTTTTGATGGGAATTCAGCGGAAGGTGTAGTGGATATTAGTATAGATTGGTGAGTTTGAGGAGGTGGTAAGATGGTTGGCCCTGATCAATTGAAAGAAGTATTGGGAAATAATTATTCTATGCAAGTTTTTGGAATAGTCCCTTTAGATCGGGATTTATATAGGATAGAGACAGATCAAGGTTTTAAAAGATTGGTACGGGTTCAAAGAAAAGCGTCTAGAATTCGATTTTCTCATTCGGTTATAGAGGCATTGAAAGATCAGGGAGAAGAAAAGTTACCAGTTTTAACATTGACAAAAACAGATGAGCCATATTTTAAGTTAGAGAATAGTAATTGGATTGTACTAGATTGGGTGAATGGACGTAAACCTGATTTGAATAAGATACAGGATATTGAACAAATCACCAGAGATTTAGCTAAGTTACACAAAAATATGAATGGAGTTCTACCCAAAGGAGGTAGTAAGGTCAGAGAGAAATGGGATCATTGGTCTAAAGATGTACTACACGATTTAAAGTTTTTTAAATTGTTTATAGCGAAAATTGAAAAAGAGAGCTCTTACTCTGACTTTGAAGAAATGATTCTAAAGAATAATGAAATGATTATCCAACGTTTACAACAGGCCAAAAGTTTAGCTTACTCAAAAAAATGTCAAAAACTAATTAAAAAAGAGCGTAAAGAACTAGGGATGATTTATCAGAGAATAAATGAAAAAGATCTTTTATTTGGGTTTGATGGGCGTATTTATTTTATTAATCCATTATGGATTAGTTATGATGTTAGAGTTAAAGATTTGGGAAAATGGATGGAAAGATTGATAAAAAAACGGCCTTCTTTAGGTAAAGATATTGATCAGGTTGTCACATGGTATGAAGAGGAGAGAGAATTGAATCTGGGAGAGAAAAACTGGTTACTTGCCTTTATAATATACCCAACAAAAATTATGAAGGTCATTGAAAGATATTATTTACATAAAAAAAGTTGGCCTGAAGAAGGCTTTGTCCGAAAATTACGTAAAGCTCTGAAAGTTGCTGAAAAGGAGATGGAAGTATATGAGAGATTGTTGATAAAATTCGAAGGAAAGGTGGAGTTGTGATGCAACGGCCAGAAGTCAAGCAGATTCTTGAACTTTGGGGAATTGAAATGTATAAAGTACGGTTAGTCAGAAATATCTATAAAATCTGGACAGATCAGGGTATTTATTGTTTAAAACCTGTTACAGAACGGGGAAGTTGTTTACGTTTTTTTGATTCAGTTTTAAGACATGTACAAAGTAGAGATTTTCAAGTTCAAGCACATTATGAGTACACACAGAATGGAGAACCTTTTGGGGTTTTTAACGGGAATCGTTGGATCTTAACTCCCTGGATTGATGGAAAAGAGATTAAATATCGATCTTTTAAAGAGGTTATTGAAGGTGCAAGAGTTTTGGCAAAATTTCATCAAGCAGCAGAAGGATATGTACCTGAAATAGGAATTAAAGTTAAAGACAAACAAGGTAAATGGCCAGATAAATTAGTTCGCAGAGTTGGAGATATAAAGGATTACATCCAAACAGCTCAAGCGGAGGACTCAGATTTTGATCGTTATTTTTTAAAATATGCTGATTGGATTCTAAAATCAGCAGAAGAAACTTTAAAACTAATTTGTAATTCGAATTATGATCAAAAAGTTGAAGATAGTTTAGAGCAAGTTCAAATCTGTCATGGTGACCCCGCAAGTCGGAACTTTGTTATTGATAAAAAAGGGCAGATTCATATGATTGATTTTGATTCTATGAAATTTGATCTACCAGTAGTGGATTTGTGGCGTTTTTTACGGAGAGTATTAAACAGAAATCAGTGGAATATGAGATTGGTTACAAAAATTATTGATGGGTATAACAGTGAGCGAAGATTAGACCAGGATGATTATCGACTGTTAGCAATTTTTCTAGAATTTCCCGAAAAAATTTGGAGAGTGTTACATCATTACTATGAAAGACGTGGGAGAGAGAATTGGTCACAATATAGCTCTTTAAGGAAATTACTTAAATTGCTTGCTCAAGTTGAAGAGAGAGAAAAATTTTTAGCTGAGTTTAGGAATGCGTATTTAAAAACATTTTTGGAATAAGGTAAGGGGTGAGTAAGAAGATGCGTATTGGAGTGATAGCTGATACTCATATTCCAGATAAATTTCATGTATTAAGTTCACGGATTAAAGAGGCATTAGATGGAGTTGATATGATTTTACACTGTGGAGATCTGGTTCAAATGGAGATTTTGGATGAGTTACGAGAGATTGCTCCTGTAGAAGCAATTGCGGGCAATCATGATTTGAATCGAAATCTAGATCTTCCTAGAAAAAGAGTTCTTGATATCTCTGGATACCGAATTGGGATGATTCATGGTGATGAATTAAATGGTCTTCATGTAAATAAAACTCAATTAAAAGAGTGGCTTTATCAGGTATTGGTAGAACCTTTTATTTATGAAGATGGGGTCGATTTAATCGTTTTTGGTCATTATCATCAACCATTAATTGAGTCATTTAGGGTAGAATTTTTACCAAAAAATAATTCTTTTAAGAAACTGAAACAGGATGTTCTAATTTTCAATCCGGGGATGCCTACTAGAAATCGGCATCTGTCCAGTATAGGTTTTATCGAGTTAAACAAGGATGAAATAAAGGTCGAATTAAAAATTTTTACATATCCTAGAGAGTTGTAGTATATCGGAAATTAGGTGACATACATGCAGATAAAAGATGGTGTTTACATAAACTTAATTACTGCAAATGAATTGAGTACAGAAATTCTTGTAGAGTTGGTAGACCTTTTTGCAAAACATAATCTGAATGAATTTAATATAGAACAAACCGGAAAAATAGGTTTTAATCTAACATCAGAAAAAAGGTTACCTGCAATTTTGGATGAAATTAGGAGTATAGGTTTAAATATTCATAAAAGCGGTATGGAATAATAATGTAAGAGGAGTGCTTATGGTAATAAGTGCTCCTTTTTAAATAGAAAATAATGGTAAACGTGTTGACAAAAATAAAAAAATATGGTAATATTAATGGTAATAAACACACTTAAAGGAATGTGTGTTAAAAATTAATTTTTACTAATGAAGGGAGGGGTGTAAGAATACACGATGATAGGTGATGGATCGAAAAAAAAAGGGGGTTTTAATGTGAAAAAAATACTTATTGCTTTATTTAGTTTACTGCTTATTTCAGGTTGTTCTTTTATTAACAAAGATGTGGATAATGTAGGTCAAAGTATCTCTGAAATTAAAAATATTCAGGCTGCTAAAGAAGAAGCTCATGAAACCTTTGCTACAGCTCATGAGGAGTTTTTTGATGGTGTTCCTTCTATTGTTGACCGAGGAAGTGATGTAGAATCACTTTCTGTTGAAGAGTGGGGAGTTAAGGAATACATAATTGGTTATGCTTTTGAAGCTTATAATACTGGTAATGTAACAAAATTAGAAAACTTTCTTAAAGAACAGGGATTGTATGAAAAGTATAGAGCGGTTGTTGAGAAATATGACTTAGAAGAACAGCAGAATGTGTTGGACATGCGTCCTAGCACAATATCTACTCAAAGTTTTCCGATTAATGATTTTGATAATTATTTAGATGGAGATGTTTTTGTGTGTTATGGTGGTAGCTCAAGTGCTAAGTTAATTGGATTTTTCATTCCTGGAACATGGAAACATGCTGGATTTTTAGATACCCAGGCTCCAGATATGAATGCACCAATTTTAACTGCTTCTGATGAAACTACTTCTGGTTTTTGTGTTGGATATGAGACTAAACTAAAATGGTCTGAAAAAACTGCTGTTTCAGTGTGGAGACCATATGGAAGAACTTATACAAAAGCTAGAGCAGCTTTGAATTATAGTAAACAGTTTGTTGGTAAACCTTATAGTGTATTTACTTCTAGAAGTAGTAATGATGACTGGTACTGTTCAAAAGTTGTTTATAGAGGATGGCTCTCACAAGGAATTAATCTTGAAGATGAAGGCTGGCTTGATACTTGGGTAACTCCTTCAAATCTAGCTGAAGATGGTATGACTTATTGGGTAGGGGGAGACTATAATTAATTAAGAATTAAGAGTTAAGAATTAAGAGTTAAAAACAAACTAAGAGGTAAGATTTAAAGTTAAGAATTGAGAATATAGATTTAAATAATTCTCAATTCTTAACTCTTAACTCTTAACTATAAAAAGAGTGGTGATTTTATGGTAAAAAAATATACAGTTTTTTTAATTTGTTTTTTAGTTTTATTTAGTGTTATAGGTTGTACTGATATTATTAAGAACAATGATGCTGATCTTTCTGAAATTTTATTTTTTGATATTGGTAAAAAAATTATTGGTATTGATTCTGATTCTTATGAAATTAAATTGGATTTTGAGTTTGATACGTATGTTGTATATGGAGATATAGCAGATGATGAGAGGATTTTTGTTGTTGATGACGGTAAACGGGTTGGGGTATGGGGGAAACAGTTTTTTGTACTTGATAAGAAGGGTGAAATAGAAGAAAAAATAAAAATTTTCCCCAATTCGCGGGTGTTTAAAATCATTGGAGATAAAATATTTATCAGCAATTCAGCATATACAGAAGATGGTTATACTGGTTTGCAAATTTTGGATTTGAACACTTATGAATTATTATATCAGTCAAAAAAAATTGGTGAGATTATAAATAAAAAGAATATACAAAGGCATAACTCTAGCGTAATCATTGGGGTTCCGCCTTTTGTACCGCTGAATAGGAAAAGTTACATTATGAAATTTGATTTAGAAACTTTACAAAGGGAGAGTATTTATAAATTTACAGAAAGACATCCTTTTGAAAGATATGATATCCTGAGTTATAAGGATTATTTGGTAGTTACTTTTAACAATTCGCGAGAGGTATTAGTATTTGATCTTAAGAATAATCAGGTTGTGAAAACAATTTTGATTGATGAGTTGATCGATATACCTGATAGAAATGATGATTCATTAATCTTAAACTTCTCTGATCCTATGATTATCGAACAAAATTTAGTTTTCTTTTTAAGAGATAATACACCAAATGTAGATTATCAAAAATTACTTATATTCGATAAAGATAGTTTTGAGTTTAAAAAGGAGATTACTCTTAATTGCAAGTATGATCTGAGATTTTATACGATTAAGTATATTAGAGATAACAAAATATTTTTCCAAAATGGCAGAAATATTTGTGTTTATGATTATAGAAGTGGTAAGTTTTTGAAAGACTTTATTTTTCATAACTGATGGTAATTTTTTATATCCTTATGATTTTTAAAAATTAATTTGTTAAAATCTTAACTGTCTTGAATCTTCAGAAACCTATTGGAGAGTAGAGACAGTTTTTTGTGTGGAATTTTATTTTTTATAAAATAATTTTATACTAGTAATAAAGGAATTTTATAGACGGTGTCGAAATACTATTTTAATAGATAGGAGGAGGATATTATGAATAAAAAAATTTCTACACAAGCTCTTGTTATTGCTTCACTATGTGTCGTAATTAACATTATTGGAGGCTATCTGGTAACAATGGTAAAAATCCCACTACTTTTTTTGGATGCTATTGGTACTATTTTTTCTGCAGTTATTCTGGGACCATGGGTTGGAGGTTTAGTTGGTGTAGTAACTAATCTAGTTTTAGGTATTATTCAGGGGCCAACAGCAATTCCTTTTGGTATTGTTAGTCTTGCGATTGGTGTGATAGTTGGTTTTATAGCAAAAAAAAGGAATTTCAGTTTAGGAACTGCTATCATTACAGGTTTAATTATATCTGTTGTTGCACCATTGATAGGGACACCAATTGCTGTAGCTATATTTGGAGGATTAACAGGTGGTGGTACAGATATTTTTGTTATTTGGTTACTAAAATCTGGTCAAAAAATATTTACAGCGGCTTTTTTACCCCGAATTACTGGTAACTTAGTAGATAAAATTGGAAGTTGTATTATAGTTTATTATCTTGTTAAAGCCTTACCTATGGAATTAATGAAAGGAAAGAATAGTTGTGAAGCGTAAAAATAAGATTGTTCTTCTTGCTCATTGTATTCTAAATCAAAATAGTGTAATCAAAGGATGGGCCAGAGCCAGAGGTGCCTTCCCCACAGTCATAGAGTTTTTATTAAGAGAAGGAATTGGAATAGTTCAACTTCCCTGTCCTGAACAGCGTTTTTTGGGTTTGCAGAGGCCACCTATGACTGTAGAAGAATATGATACTTTAGATTATCGTAATCACTGCCAAAAACTATTAAATGGATTGATGGAAGAATTGCTAAATTACAGGGAACATGGACTTGAATTAGTTGGGGTGATTGGAATAGGGAATAGTCCTTCTTGTTGTCCGAATCAGGGAATTTTCTTTATAGAACTACAGCAACAATTGGAGGATAATGGATTTCAGATAAATGTAATTTCATTACCTCCAGATCATCAGGAGGATGAGATGAACGAAAATTTTATAAGTAATTTAAGCCAGTTAAAGTCGAGGTGATTGTGTGTTAATAGATATTCATGTACATACATCGAAATATTCATCATGCAGCAGAATAGATTTTGAGGAAGCGATTATCCAGGCTAAAGGAATTGGACTTGATGGTATTTGTATTACTGACCATGAAAGTAATGGGATTATTGATGAAGCAAATGAACTATCAAAAAAACACAACTTTTTAGTAATTGTTGGCATGGAGTTATTAACCTATGAGGGCGATTTATTGGTTTTTGGCCTTGAAGAAGTTCCGCAGGCACATATAGCTGGGAAATCACATGCTAATGAATTAATTTCTTTAATCAATCAAAAAGGGGGAATTGCACTAAGTGCTCATCCTTTTAGGAACAATGGTCGAGGAATGGGAGAATTCATTCGACAAATAGATAATCTATCAGGAATTGAAGTTTTTAATGGTAATACAACTTTTGAAAATAATAGTCGAGCTTATCATCTGGGTCTTGAATTAGGTATCCCATGTTTAGGTGGAAGTGATGCCCATAGAATCGAAAGAATAGGAAAATATGCGACTTCGTTTTCAGATGGAATTAGGGATTTGAAAGACTTTATAAATGCTGTTAAGGAAGATGAATTTTTTCCTGTAGAATATAATAACAATAGGTTTGAGGAGGTCAAATTATGAAAAAAAGTTTGGTATTATTAGCGATTATGTTATCAGTAGTTTTGGTAGGAACAGTATTTGCAACAAATATTTCTAAAAATTCTTTGGAAGGCACAAAGATTAAAGTATTTGCTGCATATGGTGGAAAAGATGTGATTTTTTCTGAGTTTGAAAAAGATACAGGTGTTAAAGTAGAATACTTAGATATGTCTTCAGGTGAAGTTTTAGCAAGAATTAGAGCAGAAAAGGGTAAACCACTCGGAGATATATGGTTTGGTGGTGGAGTGGATAGTTTTATTGCTGCAAAAAGAGATGGGTTGTTAGAGCAATATGTATCTAAAGAGGCTGAAAATATTCCTGCAAAGTACAGAGATAAAGATGGATATTGGACTGGAGTCTCTTTAGTAACTGTTAGTTTTATTGTTAATACAGATATTTGTAAAGAATTGGGTATTGAAGTACCCCAAAGATGGGTCGATCTGATAAAACCTGAGTTTAAAGATGAGATATTAATGTCTAATCCTTCTATTTCTGGTACTGCCTATACTATTTTAACAGGCATTTTGCAATCTATGGGTGAAGAAGAAGGTTGGGCGTTCTTAGAAAAATTGAACAACAATATTGCCTATTATGCAAAGAGGGGTAGTGAACCTCCGAAGAAGGCTGCTTTAGGTGAAGTAATGGTAGGGTTAGCTCCTGATACTGGTGAAGGGTTAAAAGCGCAAGGGTATCCAATAGTTTCTGTGTTTCCTAAAGATGGTACTCCATGGTGGCCATCTCCAGTAGCAATATTAAAAGGTGCAAAGAATTTAGAAGGAGCTAAAGCTTTTGTGGATTGGTGTTTGTCAGAAAAAGGTCAGAATATTTTAAGAGATAATTGTATAAGAGTTCCTACTAGAATAGGAATAGAACCTCCAAAAGTATTAGAATCGATTAAAGATGCAAAATTACAAAAGATCGATTTTGAGATTGCTGGGGAAGCGAGGGATTTGATTGTTGAAGAATGGAAACAAAGATTTTATAACTAAAGTGTTTGGGGTATCTCGAAGAGATACCCCAATTTATGCTATCTTTGAAAAAGTCATTTATATAGTTGTCATTGGCGGTGTTTTGATTTTTACTCTATGGCCTATAGTAGCAGTATTGCTTAAAAGTATTTTTAATAATGGATCATTGGATTTTAGTAGTTACAAGCAATTATTCACACAAAACCGAGAGTTATTATTAAATAGTCTTTTTGTGGCTGTACTAACTACTTTTTTTGCTTTAGTTTTAGGTTTGAGTATAGCTTTATATGTGACCCATTCCAATTTAAAGGGGAAAAAAATTGTTTTTGCAATTTTGCTTTTAACAATGATTTCACCACCTTTTGTTTCATCACTATCTTATATTATGTTATTTGGAAGAAGAGGTTTAATTATATATAAACTACTTGGCCTGAAGCTAAACCCTTATGGTTGGCACGGTATAGTCTTAATGCAGTCTATATCTCATGCCTCTCTAGCTGCATTATTAATAATTGGTGTTTTGAGAGGGATTGATAAAAGCATTGAAGCATCTTCACTTGATTTGGGAGCCAGTAGCTTTAAAACTTTAATGAAAGTAACAATTCCAATGGCAAAACCTGGTATTATTGCAGCAGCATTAATTGTTTTTGTTAAGTCATTATCTGATTTTGGAACTCCTATTATTATAGGAGGTGGCTTTAGTGTATTGGCTACGGAAGCCTATCTTAATGTAATTGGATTGTATAATCTTTCGAAAGCTTCAGCTATGAGTACTTTACTGCTTTTGCCAGCTCTGATCGTCTTCTTTGTTTATCGACGGGTAATGAGTAAATCACAATTTTTTACCAGTAAAACGGTCCAATCTGGGGATAGTAGTTTGAAATTACCTGGATGGCTTAAAATAATTTTAGCATCAATAACGTGGAGTTTTCTTATTTTTGAGATCTTAAAGTATTCAACGATTTTTTGGGGAGCTTTTGCAAAAACCTGGGGAGTGAATTATTCTTTCAGCTTGATACATGTAAAAAACTTAAATTATGTAAAATTAGAAAGTTTTCTTCGAAGTTTAAAGTATTCATTTATTGCAGGTTTTGTTGGGAGTATTATTGGTCTTTTTCTATCTTATATTCTTGAAAGAAAGAAGATCCCTGGAAGCCGGGTATTAGATTTTGTGGCTACTCTACCATTTATGATCCCTGGTACTTTTTTTGGAATTGGTTACATACTTGCTTTTCATAACAAACCATTAGCATTAACTGGTACTGCATTTATTGTAGTAGTAAACTGTATTTATCGTCAATTACCTTTAGGAACGAAAACAGGTGCAGCAGTCTTAAGTCAGTTAAACCCTGATATTGAGTCTAGCGCAAAGGATTTAGGGGCCAGTGAATTTCATGTATTTAAAGATATCGTTCTTCCAAGCTTAAAACCTGCTTTTTTACTTAGTTTTATTAATACTTTTACATCGACAATGACAACGATTGGGGCTATCATATTTCTGATTTCACCAGGTTCAAAGGTTGCTACTGTAGAAATGTTTGATGCTATTAAGAATGGTGATATTGGAATCGGAGCAGTATTTGCGAATCTTATTATTATCTCAGTATTAATTATTAACATTAGTTTTGCATGGTTTATCTTAAAAAAGAAAAATTCAACTTTTTTTGTGGGTAGGGGGAAAACAAATGTATCTGCAATTGAAACAATTAACTAAAAATTTTGGTTCAAATAATGTCGTTCATAATTTAAATCTGGATGTCAATCAAGGAGAATTGGTTTGTATTCTAGGGCCTAGTGGATGTGGAAAAACGACTACATTAAAAATGATTGGAGGATTTTTATCTCCTTCTAGTGGTTCGATTATTCTTGAAAGTATAGACATAACGAGTTATCCTCCTAATCAGCGACCTACTGCAACAGTGTTTCAAAGCTATGCCTTATTTCCACATATGAATGTTATCAAAAATGTAGTTTACGGTTTGAAATTTAAGGGAATCAGTAAAAAAGAAGCTTTATATCAGGGAGAGAAGATGTTGGAGATGGTAGGGTTAGAACAATATCGTAATCAAGAGATTGCACAACTAAGTGGAGGGGAGCAGCAGAGGGTTGCTTTAGCAAGAGCATTAGTAATGAATCCAAAAGTTTTGTTATTAGATGAACCTTTGAGTAATTTGGATGCTAAACTTAGAATTAAAATGAGAAAAGAAATTAAGGATTTGCAAACCTATTTGGATATTACAATGTTATACGTAACCCATGATCAAGAAGAAGCCCTTAGTATTTCAGATCGTATAGTTGTGATGAATAATGGTGAAATAGCCCAAATTGGACCTGCAAAGGAGATTTACCAGTATCCACAGAATCACTTTGTGGCTGATTTTATTGGAAGGGTCAACATAGTAAAAAAACAAAATGGTGAGGAGAGGTTTGTTAGACCAGAACATGTAAATATTATAGAAAACAGCGGAGATGCTAGGGGGAAGATTATTCAAAAACAGTTTATGGGATCATTCACTACATACTTTTTAAATATCAATGAGACTATTATTCAAGCAGATATTTTGAGTAGAGATGATAAAGAGTGGCAGTTAGGTGAAGAGGTTTCTGTTTCATTTTTTGAAAGCGCTTTATGAAGCGCTTTTTATTTTGGAATATTAAAACTTTTAAAATTATGAAGGATACTATTATATAATACCGAATTATATATAAGTCAAAGTATTTGCGAGAATGGAGAATTCAGCATTTGATCTTTTGAGTTAAGACCCCCACTTTTATAAGTGGTGGGCATTGTTTTTAATCTTCAGTGGGGATAGAATCCCCTACTGAAGCCCCGATGTTCAGCTTTAGCTGGACGAGTTCACTTTTCCTTTCCTCTTTTC
>JAGMES010000012.1 GCA_023128035.1 Halanaerobiales bacterium
CTTAAGACAGTTTGGGGTATTCTTTTATACTGAAGAATACTCTTTTTTCTCTAATGTACTGCCAAATTTCTTGTCAAACTGGCTGCCATTTTCTTTGTCTTATAACACTAAAGGATCTGTGTAAGGCATTTCCTCACATCTACCCTTAGGTAAATACTGTTTAACTGGCATATACGTGCTTAAATTTTCTATTGTAGAACCTTCTGGACATACAATGTTTCCACTTGCCGATTCTATTTGTAGGCTATCGAGTTCTTTTAGGATATTTTTAGTCACTATATTGTACTGATTATTATGATTCTCATTTACCACCCAACAAGGATTCCATTTTATTACTTTAAAACCCTCTTTAATTAAAGTCTCTACTGTATTTTTAACTATATCAAGTGGAATATATTCCTGATGAAATGCATCTACAGAAACAAGTATATTGTTTACACCTGCTGCTTTTAGTTGTTTAACAATTTCACTAACCTTGTCCTTATCATTAAACCAGTAACCATTTGTTATCACCTGCCTTTTGGAAATACCAGATTTCTTTGCTTCATTATGAATAGCACAAACAATTTCAGGATGTAACAAAGGTTCCCCACCAAAAGTCATTATTGATTGAGGATGATATTTTTTACTAATCTTATTTACAATCTCCACAGCTAGATACTTATCAATTGGCTTATTCATTTTCTTTTTATGTTTAACACTACAATGCTTACAATTTGAATTGCAGCGCTATGTAACTGCAAACTCCAATCTATCCACATTTAAATATTTTCTCATAAAACCTTCTCCTTCTAGTATTTCTCCAGCTTTTTATTATTACTAAATATGAATATGTTAGATAACAACTTATATTAGTAATATGTAAAATATAGGAATTTACTAGTCTTAAGCAAATACATTTATAAAGTAAATTACTATATTGATATGTTTTATCCTAGAACAATTTCAAAAAAAAGACCACCCCGTATGGTGGTAGGGTTGATGAAGGGATTAACAAAAAACTTCAGACGTGCAAATTCCGTTAACTCTGTACTGGCAATAAGGAACTTCCGGTACGGGACATGCATTAGGATCAGGAACAGGAAGAGGTTTAATAGGCATTTGATCACCTCTTTTTATAATTTACATTTTTATTACTTTAATGAATACTACATTCGTTTTATAAAATTCTGCTTTACACAAATATTTTTAAAAATCTATTTTATGAAAATCTAGTAGGAGGCAGGGTCTCCCCGAGTCCTCTCACACCAACGTACGTACAGTTCAGTATGCAGCGGCTCGCCCACTGTCTAACGGTATTTAGAGTATATCGTTATCAGATTTATCAAGCCTTGCTGTTCTGCTAACGATTGGTGTTGCTAACCTCCGTTCCGGACTTTCACCGTATAGTTGTCATTCCTGCCGGGCACACCAAAAAAATTCTATGAAATTATTCATAGAATTTTTTGATTGTTTAGTAATGTGAAATCTCTATTGTATCTTTATCAATTCATAAGGTTCATTGCTTCTTCTTTACTACTTTAAGGATAAAAACGATCGCAAGACCTACTAGCCCACCTGCAGTTCCCAACATAAAATAAATCCAAGAGCCATACCTATTAGCATCCCGGCAACCATGATCATCCCATCTTGATTCTCTTAGGGTTGTTTTTCACTACTATGGGATTTTACTATATTTTTATCTCTTACTAAATCATCTAAGGTTATTTCAAATAAATCGCTCAACTTAATCAATTTATCTATTTCAGGGTATGTTTGTCCAGATTCCCATTTTGATACTGCTTGCCGAGACACTTTCAGAAATTCAGCAAGATTTTCTTATGTCATTCCTTTTTCCTTTCTTAGCATTTGTAATTTTTCTGAAAAATTCATTATAATCACCTCACATAAATTATACCTTATAGCCTGTTTACATGCTACCAAATTCAATTTGCTATCTGTCAACTTCCGGTTGCACTCACGTCAATTGACGATATCACATCATTTCAAATTTTTACTTAAATCTGAAGAGGCTTTTTCCTTTGTTTGTTAATTTTGAAACAACACCCTTTAGAAACATTCTCTTACCGCATCAAAAAAATATTCTTCAAATATATTTAAGAAAGCAAAAAAACCTGATCATGTACAGATCAGGCCTTCTCTCTTTCTATTTCACATATTTATCAACTAAACTCTCAATCAACTCTTCTTCAGCCTGGTAAGGTAAAGTAATATGCCCTTTCTCACCTTTTTCCTTATTCCAGGTTATCATAGTTTCAATAGCATTTTCATTGCGAGCCCAGGCTCTTCTGGCAAGGCCACCATTAACATCCCAATCTAATGCTAGCTTAATGGTTTCATCAACTCGTTCGCTACCATCCAATACTAATCCAAATCCACCATTAAATGATTTACCTATACCTACACCGCCGCCATTGCTTTCAACCACCAATGTCATGCCTCTAGCTGCATTTCCTGCAAAACATTGAACAGCCATATCAGCCATAATATTACTACCATCTTTAATATTTGCTGTCTCTCTATATGGAGAATCTGTACCAGAAACATCATGATGATCACGACCTAACATAACCGGGCCAATTTCCCCATTACGAACCATTTCATTAAACTTAAGCGCAATTTTCACCCGACCTGCTGCATCAGCATAAAGAATCCGTGCCTTTGAACCAACTACCAATGCATTCTCTTCAGCATCTTTAATCCACTGATAATTGTCTCTATCCTGTGCTCTTCTAGTAGGATCAATACAATCCATAGCTGCTTTATCAGTTTTACTTAAATCTTCATCTTTACCACTTAAACATACCCAACGGAATGGGCCATATCCATAATCAAAACAAATTGGTCCCATGATGTTTTCCACATATGATGGGAAAATAAAGCCTTCACTGGTATCTACACCATTTTTAGCTATTTCCTTCACACCAGCATCAAATATAGCTTTCATAAAACTGTTACCATAATCCCAGAAGTGAGATCCATTTTCAACTAATTTTTTAATCACATAATAATGTTTAGTTAAACTCTTATCTACTTCATTTCTAAAACTTATCGGATCTTTCTCCATAAGTTCTCTTCCTTCTTCAAAAGTGAAACCTGCAGGAGTGTAACCACCAGTATATGGAACATGACAGGAGGTCTGATCAGACACTAATTCAACTTTAATATTGTTCTCAACAACATACTCTAAAAGGTCAACAACATTACCATGATAAGCAATAGAAACAGGCTCTTTTCTCTCTCTATACTCGTCAACCCACTTAAAAATTTCTTCAAGGTTATCAGAAACTTTACCTACCCAACCTTGATCATGGCGGGTTTTAATTCTAGATGCCTCAACTTCTGCAATAATCCCGATACCACCAGATATTTCTACAGCTTTAGCTTGAGCACCACTCATACCACCCAAACCTGAAGTAATATAGAGATGTCCTCGAAGGTCTTCATCTTCAGGAATGTCTAAAAATAAGCGGCCTGCATTTAAGAGGGTAATATATGTACCATGCACAATACCCTGAGGACCAATATACATCCATCCCCCAGCTGTCATCTGACCATAGTTAGCAACTCCCATAGCTGCTGCTTTGTTAAACCATTCTTCATTATCGAATATACCTATCATCAGACCATTTGTTGAAATAACCCTTGGGCTTTCTGGTCTTGATGGGAATAAGCCTACAGGATGACCTGATGAAACTACCAGAGTCTGATCTTCTGTCATCTCTTCTAAATATTTTTTGATTAATCTATATTGCATCCAGTTTTGACAAACTTGACCTGATTCACCATAGGTAACTAACTCATAAGGATAAAGTGCTATATCAAAATCCAAATTGTTGTCAATCATCAATTGGAGTGCTTTTCCTTGAATTGTTTTACCTTTATATTCATCAATTGGCTTTGCTTTTATTTCTTCATATGGGCGATATCTATAACCATAAATTCTTCCCTTTGTCATCAACTCTTCCATAAATTCTGGAGCCAGAGTTTCATGTAAATTTTCTGGAATATACCGCAAAGCATTCTTTAAAGCTATTTTTATCTGTTCTCTCGATAAATTCAGCTCTCTTTTTGGTGCAAGTCTAATACCCTCCTTAACTTCTGGCATTTCTGGTAATTCGTCAGATAACTTAATTCGCATAGCTTTTGATACATCAAATTTCATAAAAACTTCCTCCCTTTATATTTATAATTGTCAAAAGTTTTTGAATATTTTTACCTTAAAAACAAGGTAGTTCAATTTTTCATTCTCCATCTTCAAAATTTGAAGTGGAAATATCGAAATATAAACACTACCCTTATAGTAATTCTATTTCCGGTCGCTTTTTCCTGTTTTTTTATTGTTAGATTACGGACAAAAAGTGCGAGATAAGTTCACTTCCATTAAGTCTAGTATTAGTCATTCAATAAAGTAATGAGATTTTACTTATAAAAAGACAATTAAAGGCAATATTTACTGATTTTATATATTTAAATACTTTTTATCTTCATAAGCAGCAACACCTAATAACGTTAATATCCCGCCAATTGTTGTAAAATTGCAACCACCTTCTTTAGCACATTCAGATAAATTTTTACCAAACCATTTCCTTGTTAGTTCACCAGTTTCAATTAACTGTTTATATGATTGCCTAATTTCTGATAGAGTAATTCCTTTCTGATTTGGTTTATTCTTATTTTTGTGATTAGGTATGTAATATATTATAGCTTTTTCTCCTCTTCTCATTCCCCAACCTTTTATAAATTGTTCATTAGTTTTTGGTTTAGGAATAACCATATTTTTTTCCACAAGTTTATCTAATTTTGCATCCAAGTTCTCAATATAGCCCATTTAACAACATCCCTTCTATTAATATTTAATTAAATTCAAATCAATTTTAGAGATTTCAGTAGCTCCTATTTTTTCATCAAGAAGATTCTCTCCACCATAAATATAATACCGGATATGTATTTTCTTCTATCTTCTTATACCTTTTTCCTTCACTATTGTAGTAATAGTTACCAATAATTCTTATTGCTTCTTTAACTTTCACTAATTGATTGCTGGAATCAAATTCATAGGTCTGACCGTCTCATTACCATCATGATTTCTATAGTTATATTTGATAAAGTATGCCTACAAAGCAAAAACCCCCTTACTCAATGATAAAACTCCCCCATAAGGGGAGCATATCACAACACAAGGGGTTCCTCATCAATCTTATAGTTCAGACTATACCATTGTTCAGGCAATTTTGGATTAATTATGAGCAGGACAACATCTGCCTGTTTTAACGCTTGTAATTTGGTTACTTCTTCCCAGTGTTCTACAACAACATTTTTATTACTCTTATATTTTTTATTATAAAACTCTTTACATGCTAAAAGTATTTCAGGATCAGAATCCTTCCAATTATCTATACCTGCATGAACAAAGATAAAACCATCAAACTCCAATCCCATCAAAAAAGAGTTTAAAAAATCAATATCTTCTTTATAGTTTTTAACCAGTTATTGTTGAAATTGTTTAGAATCTTTAGTAGCAAAAATATCAAATTCTAATTGTTCTGCCCATACTTTAAGCGGACTTGGATAAGAAACTTTTTTAGCATAATTATTAAGAATTTATTTTTTTGTTGCAACAAAGGTTCCTCCCATCTAAATTCAACATATTTCTTTTTCAGTCCAGGCTATTAAAGACGACGGGAGTGTATGAGCAAAATATATAAGGCTAACTACTAATTCCATGCCTATCTTTGTCTCAGCTAAAGCGTAAACAAAAAGAATTGTGAGAGTGGTTATGCTAAAAATTTGATAAGACTTTCTAATAGAAGTATTTATTGTACTCTTTTCTTTCTCATTAAGTTTCTCCTGTGGTCTATGTACCAGTTTCCATAAACTACTTTTAAGATAGACTTTTATAAAACAAATAATTATGATAAGTATTGTTGCAATAACTCCAATAACTATTTGAACATTCCAGTCTATCTTTTTACCAATAGTAAATAATGTTACGAATAGTATAAGGGCTAGATAATTTATTATTATTCCGATTTTTGTTTTTGACATATTTTTCCCTCCTATGAATAGACGTCAAATCTTCCTATCCCCTATTAAGCACATACAACACAATACCTACAACTAACACCAAACTAAGAAAAATTACTACAGCCAATTTAATTCTTTTTACTTCAAGAGAAAGTTCTGACCACTTTTTCACATTTGACCATTTATCTTTATTTTTCAAACCCACAGCTAGAAGAATAATTCCCATAACTGAAAAAACATAATTTTTTGTAGCTACCCCCAAAGGAATCCATGAAGCACCAATGATAAAAAATGTCCTATAATCAGGCTCCTGCTTAGTCTTTTTTCTAATAGTGATCATAAATACTAATAACCCAAGAATTATTAGACCAATAATTAACCATAAAATTTGCATTTTGAACACTCCTTTTTATTATCTTAAAACTATTTTCCGCGTTTTTCTAATCAATTCTTTCAGACTTGAATAAAAGTTAGCTATTTTTAATTTATTTCCTACTTATCATATTATGATAAAAAAATAAGCCCTTCTAAAGAGCTTATTTATCTGTTAAAACACTAAACTTGAATAGTCAATTTCGCCATTTTCATTAACTAATTCTGAGTTAGCATGAACATATTCAACTTTTCCAACAAACATTTCATGAGAACCTGTTTTAATAGAATCAACAACTGTACATTCAATATTTATTGGAAAATCTAACAATACAGGAGCCTCAACCTTTACTCCATTCTCATAGTTAAGTTCCAATTTATCTAATTTGTTTTCATCACGACCACTATGTGTTCCCAAATATGTAAATGCATCTTTCGTTTCTTTAGTAACTACATTAACAACAAAAACCCCAGTTTCTTTTATCATACGATAAGAATGACGATCTGGAACAATTCCTACCATTACCATAGGTGGTGCATAACTACAGTTACAGGCATAAGCCACTGCTAAAGCATTATTTTCTCCATTTTTTCCCCTGCAAGAAACTACTACACTTGATGTCGGTCTAAGACATGTTTTTAATTGTTTTACTTCTTTTTTCATTAAACTTACCTCCAATAATTAACCAATTTATTATGAACATATACTCATCATGATTATATCACCATTTTAATAAATTGACAATAAAAAAATTATAGATGAATGTGAACAAAAAACATCTAGTTATTCCAAAAAATATTGCTTTACTTATGGATAGAGAACCACAGGATGAAGAAGTTTTAAAGCTAATCGCTCAACATCATAAGTATATAAATGATAATTTCTATACCTGCACTATCCAAATTTATAGTGGCCTTGCAGATTTGTATGTTGAAGACAGTCGTTTCACTGCATATTATGAAAATATTAAATCAGATCTTGCTAAATATATGCATGATGCAATGAAAATTTATTGTGGAAAAAATTCAAAAGATAAACAGAAAAGTTAGTGAAACTTTTCTGTTTATCTTTTGAGATAAGACCCCCACTTCTATAAGTGGTGGAAATTGTTTTTAATCTTCAGTGGGGGTAGAATCCCCTACTGAAGCCCCGATGTTCAGCTTTAGCTGGACGAGTTCACTATAAATTATTACTAAATTCAATAAAATTTTCTGCATCTATACCTACTTTCTCCCAATCATCAATTGCTTCCTCTAAATTAAGTCCTGCTATAAAAGCATCATCAATCGTCTTTTCATCATTAATTAAATTTTGGATATAAGTCAAATCTGACTCAATCGCTTGCCATACACCTTTACATTTTTCAAATACATTTATCGGTGGAAAAGCTATATCTGTCATTAAATCTAAAAAATTTATCTGTTCTTGTGATAATCCACTCATTCCTGGTCCTAGTTGTGTTCCAATAGTCAAAGCGCCCCACGGCATAGCACTTTCTGATGCTTGTTTTGCGACATCTATAAATTGATTTACTTCAGTTACGACTTCTTCATTTAATGTTAGATTATTATTTAATACTGAAGCAATTTCTTTAGAAACTTTATCAATACTAGTTCTATCATTGTTAGAAAGAGATTCTTTCAATATTTGATACTTTTCTTTACTAAAAGTTTGACCATAGCTTTTTACTTGTTTTGCAAATAAAATTATTTTTGGAAAGGTAGTATTTTGCCATGTGTTAGCTGCTGTAAATATATTATTAAAAAACCTTTTTTCAAATTCATTTTTTTCAGGATAAGAATTAATTTCCTGTACATACTTATTTACTTTTTTCCACTCTTCTTTAGAAATTAAAAATGGCGAACCAACTTTTGTAAGTAAAGCCCCTGGACCAAAACTAAAGTTTGATTTCATAATTTTCCTCCTTTAAAGTCGTGAACTAATTTAAAAAGGGAGTTTTTACTCCCCTTTTAAATTATTATTATCTTATTTATCACAAATTCATATCTGCAATCATATCACCAGTGAATTCGATTTTTATTGATTCAACTTCTGATAAATCCAGACCCTGATTAAAAGATTCAGCTACCTCGATTTTCCAAGTAGAAAATGGAGTAGGTACAAAATAAGCAAATTTTTCTTCTTCTGCAATTGTACCATCTACAATAATTTTGTTAGTATCAATTTCATATTCGAATAATCTTTGTAAAATATTTGACGTGAAAGAAAATGGTTTTTCGTCATAAGTATCATTATAATTACCTGAATTAGTTATTTTAACAGAAACTTTATTTATATCTGTTTTTATACCATTAATCCAAACTCTTATTGTTCTAACTCTAACCCTTTCAAAACCTTTAAAAATCTCATTAGAAAGTGTTATCGGTAAAATTAACTTTTTATTCTTTTTGAATACAGTAAGCAAATCAGCATCATTAATTGTCAGAACAAGATTTGAAAATTCCTGTGGAGGCGGATTAAAAGATTGCAATGCATTATTATAATCGTTTTGGATATTACTCAAAGCATCATTTAATTCTGAAATATTGTCACTCATAACTGGCTTAACTAAAGATTCTTTTAAAGCCCAGTATTTATATGCCCATCTGTAGTTAATAATTGATATAAATAAATCTCGCTTAACATTTAAGTATTGTTCGTAAACCACTTGCATTAACTCAACATTTTCTTCTTTTTCTTCAGACATTTGTTTAATAAAATTAGAAATTCGTGTTGTCTGATTCTTTTCAACTTCTTTTTTGAGGCGAAGTTTAACCAGTTGCTGGCTAACTTTGATTAATGCTACTCGATTTTGAGCAAGAGCTTTACCATAAACAATCATTTTTTCTAATTGTAATTTATAATTATTTGTCTGCGGTATATCTGCTTTAATTGCCATATCAAGATAATTATCAACTTCTAATTTGAAATTATCCCATTCAACTGTTGAGGTTAAATCCTGTGCATCTAATTTATCTATAGTTTCTTTCTTGATTGTATTTTTTAAATCATCTATGTCTGATAAATTACCCGTAGCCGTTGATATTTGATTAGATAAGTTATATACATCTTTTAAAACCTCAATGAGAGTGCTCAGCTTTTTCATTAGTTTTGAAAAATCAATGGCAGATTCAGCTACTGTCTGTGTAGCTTTTTCGGCTGCCGGTGCAGCTGCTTCATCACCTACACACATTGCCCCGATTGCTCCAACAAACTCAAAAACTCCTGTCAAAATTTTTACAGTGGCTTCTAATTCTTTTTTTCGCTTCCATTTGTCTAACTCAAATTCAAACTTAATTTTTGTTAGCTCAACCTGATTTTTTTGCGATGTAAAGTCTGCTAAAATACTTTGCACAGCAGCTTCAGCAGATTTATAGTTTTCTTTTGTTTGCTCAATCAGAGAATTTGAAAATTCTACTGTATCCTGATAATGTTGTAACATAAGATTTGCAGATTTTTTTCTATCATCAATAGAACAATTTAAATTGCAAAAATTTGTATACTCATTTTCATAAGAACGTGCTACGTCCACAAAAGTTTTAATTGATTGAGTATATATCTGACGACTCAGATAAGGAACAAATGTTACATCTGACATTGTAGTTTTTAATAGTACTAATAATGAAGATGCCTGACAAAACATCGAATCAAATGTTGAAAGTAATTTTGTACAATCTTTTATCCATTTTAGTTGTGAAAAAGCAATTTCTGGTTGTTCATAAAATAAAATAGTAGCATATTGGAAAATTGCTGAAAAAATAATTTGCAAATCTACACTGTTTGAGCTAATAGCCATATCCAAATTATTGATATCCATTTCAGCCAATTCATTATTACGTCCTAAAAATACTTTTCCTAAAGATTCAATATCTTGCAAATAAATATCTTTACTTTCTTCATTAGGCAACATTCCAGTAATCTTAAGACTGGAGGAAATTTCCTCAGCATAAATTATTAATTTAGTACTTTTACACTCACCTAAATCAAGACTAATGCTAGAACTTTCCCCAACCTCAATTCTTCTAGAAACAATAATTAAACCATTATTATTTAAATTCCATGTAAAATTATCAGGAATTTTTACAACATCCGCAAATATATAAATAAGCGGAGGATTTAATTCTTTTTGAGTTATTTGATTTTTAATATCTCCTAAATCTATATACATCTCGCGGATAATTGTTTTTAGATTAGAATAATTTTCTTTTGTAATTACCGGTATTTTAGCTTTTTCCTGTGTCGTATTAAATAATAGTCTCCAATTAATACTAGTTGAATTCATATTAATCTCCATCCCATTTAAAAAGCTTTATTTTTTTTGAAATTGTACATAAGCATTAACTCTGAAACTATCTGCTTCTTGACCTACTTTTTTCCAATCTTTAATTGCTAATGGAATACCGCAATCTTTTAAAAATGGTGGAACTTTAGAAATATCTTCATCAATTACATTTTCAATATTAACTAAATCACTATAAATCGAACTCCAGATACCTTTTATTTTTTCAATAACAGGCAACGCATTTTGCAAATCTGTCAAAATTGTTTTAAGACTGTTTTCTGCTATATCTATAGCGTTCATTAAATTAATATCACGTCTAATGATTTTATTATCTTTGTCAATTTTATCTTTTAAATTATTAATTGATTTTTTTAATTCTTTCATTTGCTTGGCAAAAACCCCATCAACAATTGCTGCTGCAATCCATCCAGCAATTGGAATCCATCCATATGTAGCACTTGTTGCTTCAATAATAACATCACGGTTATATTCTTTTTGCAATTTATCAACTTCACTTCTAAATTCTTTAATTTGTTTTCTCAATGTTTGCACTTGCTCACTATTTTTCCCATATTTTTGATTATAGGTCTTACTAAGACTCTTCATATCATTTTGATCTTTAGTACATAAATCAAGAAATGTCGAAATCTCTTTTTGAACATTATCAGCATTAGTAGCATAATCTTTAGCCGATTTTCCTAATATTTGTACAATTCCTTTCATTTTTTGTTTAAGCATATTCAAAACTTCTTTATTTGGATTTTCCGAAAATTTTATATTACAATATTCTTCCACAACCTCATTTAATGCACCATAATAAACGGTAGCTTTACTAGCATAATGAACAATATTATTAGCAAGATTAATAGTATTTGGATAAGTTTCTGTTTTCCAAGTATTACAATGTCCATGTACTACTATGAATTCTTGTAATAGATCCTGAAAATCAGATACTGAACTGGAACCATCTCCAAAAAGCAATTCTGATAATTCAGAAGTATTTACTGGCAAAGATAGTCCATCCTGTACATAGACTTGAACATTTATCCACTCAGCTTTAGATAATAAAAATGGGTTTTTTTGTCCTTTTTGAGTTAATCCACCTGGGCCAATATTAGGTTTTTTTATTGCAGTTGTCATAAAAAAGACTCCCTTCAATTTGAATTTTAATATATTAATTATAACATTTACCAATCACAAAATCAATGTTTTTTTAATGTATTTTTATTATTTGGCAAATACATATTTACTAATATCAAAAAAAATAATTTTCAAATAAAAAAAGCAGTTGACCAAAACTGTGTCAACTGTCTTCTTTATTCCCTGGCTTAAAATCTCCCAAAGGCCCCTTCCACCTAAATTTACCAACTGTTATTTTCCCAATCTGGATAGCTTCCGTAGGGCATTGATGAACACATTTCAAACAAAAATAACATTTATTACCAAACTGAATTTTACTCTTCTCTATTGTTATATTTCCAGCCGGGCATATCTTTTCACAAAGTCCACATGAAACACATTTATCATCCACCCAAACCTTTCTACTTAAGATTTTTTCAAAAGGTTTCATCATCAATATCAAGAACCAGTCAATAAATAATCCCCCTATTTTCATTTTAGGAATTACTGAATTAGTTTTATCCATTACTTCTACTGAAATTTTTTCCACAATCTTAACAATGTTATTTATTGAAGAATTAATTATTTCTGATGTATTATAATTTGTTGCCATTGTCTTTTTAACAATTTTTGAATCCTTTTTCATAATAACCAATCCATCTGATCCTGGAAGTTTGAATTCTTCTGCACCTAATGGAGAAAAACCTTTCTTTACAAACTTTTGCATAGCTCTTCTTAATGCATTTCCTCCAAAATAACCCATTGTCGAAAAAAGAATTACCCCTGTAGTCTTAGAACTAGATAATTTTTCGATGTATTCATCTAGAAATGATGGCATATCACAAGCGAAGATTGGAAAACCGAATATTAAAAGATCGTATTTATCTAAATTAAAAACTGAAAAATTTTCAACAGCAGCTAGTTCAGTTTCAAAAGAGTTTTCTCTAAGTCTTTCATCTATTTTTTTCGCAATAAAATGAGTGTTACCTGTACCACTGAAATAAAGAGTTAATATTTTCAAGGTCTTTTCACTCCTTTTCTTGAAATACAGGCCACTTTGGTAACAGATTTTCTGCAGTTGATATACCCCATCTATTGCTCAACTCTTGTTTAAGAATAAACACACTTTGAGCTAATGAATCCAATTCTTTTGAGTTATTACATACTTTCCCTAACCTATTTAAGGTTGAAAGCATAGCTTCTCGCATAGACCAATCATCTACCCAAGGTCTATTCTTTTCTAAGACTTCTAAAGGAAACCACGAAATCATCGCCAATGCTCGCCATGCACAAAGATAATTCCAGGTTTTATCAAAAGTTTCATCATCTGCTTTCACATCATTAAGAAGTTCATTTTTATAATGATACTTTATCTTTTCCACCAAAAACTCAGGTAATGGACATAAAATATTCCAACATGTTATATCATATAGTGCATGTCGATAACCACCATATTCAAAATCTAATAAAAATATTTGATTATCTTTGATATGATTATTACTAGGCGCCATATCTCCATGAGTAAATGAAAGAAAAACATCTGGATCTTTGTAGGTTTCATTAATATTATTTAAACATATCTCAGTTCCTTCTGAAACTTTGCATTTAATTTTTTCAAACCATTGATAGAATTTTTCTAGACCCTTATGCCACCTTTCAGCTTCGAACAAACGTCCAAAATCATTATCTTTTAGGTAAATATCTCTTATCTTTATAAATTCATCTTCTTTATTCATGGTTATGAGATTAAGTTGAGCAGTTTTTTTTGCTAAATCTATAAAATATTCTTCAGCCAAATCTATACTTGTTCCATTCAAAATATCTTCAAGTGTTTTAGGTGATCCTAAATCTTCCATGATAAAGAAAGAATTTTTCTGATCCCCACATAAAAATTGTGGTATTATTTTTTGATTTGTTTTCATAGGAGATAAGAAATAAAGGCTAGTCCAATCTGTATAGCCGCATGTCTGATCATTTTTATTTTTTTTATAATTATTGAAGATAAATTTTCTTTATTTCCTGAGACTTTGCATCTAACTATAAGATTTCTTTCCCAGTCTTTGATTACTTCTGGTGAAAATAAATACTCAATCTCTTTATCAACTTCTTTTCTAAGTATCGCTGTTGCTTGTTTTAATAATTGATCTAATTTATTATCTATCTTCAAATTTTTCCCTCCAATTATAGTCGAAAACTACCTTCTAAAATGTCGTTAAATCCTGTCATCTACTTTTCTGATAGCTGAATAACATATTGGTTTAAAATGTCTTAACCAGAAGTTTTTAGCTTCACGATTCTGTGACTCGAAATCGACAGTACAGCGTTTCATATTATTTTGTGAACCCCATTTTAGTAATTCGCTTAATAAGTTAGATGCTATTCCTAATCCTTGCATAGCCTTAGAAGTGTAGACGAAATTGACTCCTAGAGTTTCGTTGACCTGAAGAATTTGGCAACCTGGCCCTGAATTCATTCTCGCTCTAATACCAGAAACAATCTTTCCATCTTTTTCAGCTACAAAAGTAATCACACCACTTCCCAAAAATTGTTCTCTCAAATCATCAATTGATTCTCCATCATTATTCAGATATAAGAAAACAGGTGAATCATTCAAATGTTGATCAATTTTTTCATCAAGTTCTTGAAGTTGAAAAATATCTTCCTCTACTGCCTGACGCACAATGATATTATCTAAGTTGTTTTTATTCAATTCATCCATACTCCTTACTCCATCAATAACTAACATTCCAAAACAAAGCTGATATAGTAAATCATATAGTAAAGTATCATTTGCAAAATATGTTATGACATGAGTATAGAATTTTTGAGAAACCCATTCTTTAGAAAGATAACGGTATAGTTTATAATATACATCTTCTTTTTGCTCTGTCATTGATGAATGACCCCATTCAGGAGTATATACACCTGTTGCTTCCCCTTTAAAAGTTGGAATATTTGTGAATCCAGTCATATAACCAACAAGAGTGTTGTTATTTAATGCAACCGCAGATGAGCGATTTTTAATTAATTTGGTAAGCATAGATGTAATAGTACTAAGATTCTCCCACTCTGAAGGTAACTCGGTAAAATTTTTGCGTTGAATTTTATAATTTTCTATAAAAATCTTCGCTGCATCTTCAAGATGATCATTCTTTAATCTCTATCATATAATCTCTCCTTTTAATTCTACTCTATAGATATTTCGTCATTTTGTTATTTCTTTCCTTCATGTTTTTCAATTATCATGAAAATGCTATACTTCATAATTTGTCATTAGAAATTTCATTCAAAATATCAGGAAATTGCTTACTACAACCACGCATCATAAACCAAAATTTAAAACTTTTAAAAATATCCGAATCAAATTGGTGAATTGTATCCCAAACCTCTTTAATTTCATCATTGTTTTTGATGACCCTATATGATTGGTCAAAAGTAATTATTAAACTCATTAAACTAGAAATTTTATCTAATTCTTCTAAAGAATAACTAGTAACATTTATTAAGGTATACTCAAAATTACAATACTTATTTTTATTTAATAAGGAGCCAATATCAGTTAAATCAAAAATATCTTTAAAATTATTGCCTAATGTCCATTGATCTTTCCCAGCATATAAGACAATAGGTTTGATCAATGGAATACACTCTTTGCTTTTTATCGGCTTATTGCTTGGCGAATGAAACAAAATATTTTCCCATAATTTAGTCATACATGTTAATATCTCAAATGGCACAGTTGGGTTAATAGAATGTTCAATAAAAATCATAATATATAAATCTCTGTTATATTTTTTTGTCTTCATTTTATAGATTAATTCCGGTTTTCGACCAATTTTTTCTTGATACAAAGAGTCATCTACATGGGAAATAGAATCTTGATCAATATCATTTACCCAGTTCTCTTTAACGAAGTTATGTAATAGATCTAAAAAAACCAGTTTATCCGCTAAAAAATAATGGTAAATATTAGTGGGATCGATTTTGTTTCTAATATCTTCACACATAAGTTGTACCACCTCTCTATAAGATTTAGATAATTATATCATATAAAGTAATTGACTTAGGGAAAATAATCGATTGTTAAAAGTAATTATAATTTATAAATATAGAATCAATAACGGAAGTATACTTCCCGTCAACACTCTTTTTGTAACCTCAACAAGCCATTCTATCATCCCAAATCATTAATTTCAAAATTCCCAATAACACAATTGAGCTTTTTCTCCTATTAATGAAACATAGTCAACCACATATACAACATGGTGTTCACTAGGAGCCCACATAAAATTGCGTGGGTGATTACCCTTAAATTCTTTGATCAATTTTCCTGTATCAGTTTCTACAATCTGAATCATATCAGCGTCTACCCTTTCCCATTTATATTTACCATCACTTGAAAGCTGATTAAAATTTGACTTACGAAAGTTTGGTTTCTCAGGAGTAAAATGTTTAACTTGTTCTCCTGTTGTTATATTAAAGATAATTCGTTTTACTCTAATTGGTTCGTTTGGCTGGTAATCAAATAAAACATATTTTTCATCTAAAGTAAACCGAATACCCTCATTCCACTTCTTTTCGGGAACTTGATCCATCTTAAAAAGTTCTTTACATTGAAAATCATAAACCATAAGAAAACTTCTATATTTTTTATCAACAACAGCGAATGCAACCTTTTCACCTGAGCTAGAATACGTTGCTGTACCAATTACTTCACCTTCTGCTATCACTTTGGCTTCATTCTGATGAAAAAGAGTTAAAGCATATTCTGGTATATTATTAACTTGTGATAGAAATAAATATTTTAAGATTAATAGAGTAATTACAACAACTTTACGATTATTTTCTACATCGTCAATGGCTAATTCTCCAAACCTTTCTCTTAAAAACAAAGGGGGAGCGACTATCAAAATGAATACTCCAAAAAAAGACATCTCCCACGTTGTAATCGATAAATATTGCAAAAGATAAGCCATTATTGGTATCGACATAAAATAAAATAAAAAACAAAGGAAAACTTCAAAAAAGGGAATCGGTAATAAAAGTGGCGTAGAACATTTACTACATTCTTGACTTTTCCAATATGAAAAACTAGATTTTCGACCAAATTTTTCACTACAAACTGGACAATACATCTTAGAATTTTCACCACTTTTCTTTTAATCATTTTACAAGCTATCAGGGGGCTTACGCCCCCGAAAACTTTCCTAAAACTCATCTTCCAAATCATCTATAAAATCACTAAACCCTGCTACGACCTCTTCCTCTGGTTTTCTACCTATCTCTATAATCGTCTTCGTCGAGTATTCAACAATTTCTCTAATAATCTCAATTAACCTTTCCATAAACCTCTCCATTGTCTCTTTTGCAAATAATTTAGTCTTATAATTCAAAGTCATCTTAAGTGTCTGACCTTCAACAACATAAAGAGTCATGTCAAATTTCGCTAAATTAGTCTTTGGAGTATAATGAATTGCTTTAAAATCTTCAGTCTCAATTTCTTTAAGTCCCATATTTTGCACAACCAACATTACATCAAACAAAGGAGTTCTATTCTGTTTTGTATGTATTCCCAATTTGTCTACTAACATCTCAAATTGATAATCCTGATTCTCATAAGCTTTTAAAGTATTTTCCCTGACCTCTACAATAAATTCTTTAACTGATTTTTGAGACAAAGGAGAATTTTTTAGAGCCAATGTATTTACAAACATACCAATAATCTCTTCAAGATCAGGATGATTCCTGCCAGCAATCGGAGTTCCGACGATTATTTCTTCCTGACCTGTATATTTGGAGAGGAAAATATTGAAACCAGCCAATAAGACCATAAAAAGCGTAGCTCTATTTTGATTTGCCAATTCATACAAACTCTCAATCAATTCAGCATCTAATTCAAAATGAATTGCAGCACCTTCAAAAGTAGTCACAGATGGTCTTTCAAAATCTGTTGGTATCTCCAGTGTAGGTACTCCTTCAGCGAAAAGATTCATCCAGTATTCTTCTTGTTTTTGAATCAATTCTGATTCCAAAAATTGATTTTGCCAGAAAGCGAAATCTTTATACTGGACTTCTACTTCTTTAAGTTCCTTTCCAACGTAGAGTTCCAAAAAATCCTGAATCAAAATATTCATTGATGTTCCATCTGAGATGATATGATGCATATCAAAGATCAATAGATGACCATTATCTAAATTCCCCAAACCAACCCGTAATAATGGAGCTTTGGTCAAATCAAAAGGTCTGACAAATTCATTAATCACCTCATCTATTCTGGCTTCTTCCACATTAAGATCACTGATCTTAATATTTACCTCAGGATGAATAATCTGAACAACTTCTTTATCAATCATCTTCAAAGAAGTTCTAAATGATTCATGGCGTTTGATCAATTTTTGAACAGCCTTTTCGAATAATTCTCGATTCAATTCACCCTGAAGTATCAGGACAACCGGAATATTATAACTCATATTCTCACTATTAATTTGATCGAAAAGGAAAAGACGTTTTTGTGCTGCTGAGACTGGATAATAATTCATTTTTTCTACAGGTTTCAATGAAGAATAGATTGCTTTCTTTGCATTTTCTAGAATTTTGATCTGTTCTTTAAATCCAGGATTTTTAAATATCTCTTTTAATGAAATTTCTAGAGCTAACTCTTTTCTTATCTTTTGTATCAGATTGGTAGCTTTTAGAGAATGTCCACCCAATTCAAAGAAATCATCATTTATCCCGATCCTTTCAACACCCAAAACATCTGACCAGATATTAGCAAGTTTAATCTCTATATCACGAGCTGGAGCGACATAATCTTTTCCAGAGTGAATACTACCATCTGGTTTAGGTAATGCTTTTCGATTTACCTTACCATTATTAGTTAATGGCAGATGATCTAATCTCACAAAATAAGAAGGAATCATATAATCAGGTAACATTTTAGAAAGATTATCTCTTAACTCAGTAAGTGAAATTTCTTCTAAAGTTACGATATATGCAGCGAGAAAACTAATCCCCTGATCATCTTTTAGATCAATCACGATAGCTTCTTTAATATTTTCGATCTTAATTAGCTGATTTTCAATCTCTCCCAATTCAATTCTAAAACCTCTGATTTTTACCTGATGGTCAATTCGACCGAGATATTCCTTCTCTCCATTTTCCATCAATCTCACTAAATCACCTGAACGATAAATTCTTTCCTCTGGCTTGTATGGATTTTTAACAAATTTTTCAGCAGTTAATTGAGGTCGATTCAGGTAACCACGGGCCAGCCCATCTCCCCCCACACATAACTCACCAGCAACTTTGGTAGCAACAAGGTTCAAATCTTTGTCCATAATATAGGTAGTCAGTGTTGGAATCGGTTTACCAATATTACTCACATTTGTTTTGATCTCTTCTTCAGTAATCTCTTTATAGGTAACATGGACAGTTGTCTCAGTAATTCCATACATATTAATCAATCTAGTTTCAGGATAGATATCTTTCCATTCTTGAAGTCTTATTGGTTTTAAAGCTTCCCCACCAAAGATAATATATCTTACATTCAAATCTTTTTTAGATTTCGCAACTTCATCAATAAGTTTATAAAATGCAGTCGGGGTTTGGTTTAAGATAGTAATTTTTTCCTCGCTTAAAACCTCTAAATATTCTGCAGGGTTTTGGGCAATTAACTTTGGAATGATAACCAACTTACCTCCATACAATAATGCTCCCCACATCTCCCAGACTGAAAAGTCGAAACAATAGGAATGGAACATTGTCCATACATCTTGCTTGTCAAAATCAAAGAGCATTTGATCATTAAAAAGTAAGCGATGCAAATTATAATGTTCAATCATCACACCCTTTGGTTTTCCAGTTGAGCCTGATGTATAGATAATATAGAGTAAGTCATTGGGGCTAATTGTTTTATCCAAATTACTATCATCCTGAAGCTGAATTTCATGATCATTAAGACTGATAATTTCTCCATTAAAATTAGTGAACTCTTGTCGATCAGTCAATAATAACCTCGTAGCTGAATCGTTAAGCATATACTCTATTCTCTCAATTGGATAATCAGGATCAATTGGTAAATAAGCACCTCCAGATTTCATAATCCCTAGTATTCCTATAATCATTTCAAAAGATCGTTCTACCAAAAGTCCGACTATCTGATTTGAACTAACTCCCTTTTCCATCAGATCTCTGGCAAGTTGGTTGGCCCTGCTATTAAGTTCACCATAGGTCATTGATTGATCGTTAAAGATAAGTGCGATTTGATCAGAATTTAAAGATACTTGTTCTTCAAATATCTCTTTAATCGCCTTTTCTTTTGGATATTCTGCTTTTGTACCATTCAGATGATTCAACAAATAATCTTTTTCACTCTCAGAGATCATCTGAATCTTAGAAATTACAAGATTAGAATCAAGAGAAACCTCTCTGATAATATTCTCAAAATGCTCGATCATTCTCTGAACAGTTTCTTTTTTGAAAAGTTTTGTGCTATACTCGAGAGTAATATTGATTTCATCACCGGTTTCTTCTAAATTCCAGGTAAGATCAAATCTCGAAACTTTATTTTGAATAGTACATGGTTTAAATGTTAACCCCGGAATAGATAGTTCTGCCTGACCTTTATTTTGTAATACCAAAACTGTATCAAATAATGGATTTCTACTCATATCTCTGTGTAAATCGAGCTTATCAATAAGCATCTCAAAAGGATAATCCTGATTTTCGTATGCTCCCAATGCATTTTCTTTCACTTCATTTAAGAATTCGGCAAATGATTTTTTGCTTTCAGGATAATTTCTCACTGGAAGTGTATTAACAAACATCCCGAAAATCTTTTCTAAGCCTGGATAATCTCGCCCTGCTATCGGAGTGCCTACTATGATATCTTCCTGATTAGTATATTTATAGAGAAGGATATTGTAAACTGCAAGAGATATCATATATAAAGTTACATCATATTTCTTCATTAGTTGATACAATTTTAGTGTAAGTTCTTTACTTAAATTATGATAATAATGATCTCCCTCAAAATTCATAACCATAGGTCTAATACTACAATCCATCGGCAAATTGAGTACAGGAATATCACTAGTCTCAACAAAAATTTCTAACCAGTAGTCTACCTGCTTTTGAATCTGACTGGATTTAAATAACTCATTTTGCCAGACCGCAAAATCTTTGTATTGAATCTCTAACTTAAATATCTCATCACCCTGATAAAGTTTCACAAAATCTTCGATTAAAATATTCATTGATACCCCATCAGAAATGATATGATGCATATCAATTAAAAGAAAATGACTATTTTCACACTCAATCAATCCAACTCTAAAAAGAGGTGGGTGACTCAAATCAAAAGGTTTAACAAATTCTTTACTGATTCTTTCTAATTCACCCTCTTTAGCTTTAAGATAACTTATAGAAATGGTAACATTCTCTTTAATTTTTTGCACAATCTCACCATTAACTGATTCAAAGAAAGTCCTCAATGATTCATGCCTATCTACCAAACTGTAGATTGCATCTTCAAAATTAACATAGTCCAACTTTCCTTCAATTCTGTACATTCCAGGCATATTATAAGTTGAATTAATTCCTTCAAACTGTTCTAAGATAAAAAGTCGTTTTTGAGCTGACGATGTAGGATAATATCCTTGATAATATTCATTTTTGTCAACAGGTTTGATCAGAGAATAACTTCTTTTTTCTGCTTTACTTATGTATTCTGCTATATCTTTTAATAGAGGTGTCTTAAATATCTGGTGTAATGGGATTTCAATCTGAAACTCTTTATAAATCTCAGTGACCAATGATGTAGCATTAAGTGAATGCCCACCAAGAGTAAAGAAGTTCGCATTTCGTCCGATCTTTTTAACTCCTAGAATATCTGACCAAATTAAACTCAATTTTTTCTCAATTTCATTGACTGGTTCTATGTATTCAGATTCTGTGTCAATAATCTCTGTAAGTGTATGTTTGGGTAAATTATTTAGATCAATCTTACCTGTTTTTGTTACAGGCATTTCTTCTAATCTGCTAAAATAAGCAGGAATCATATATTCGGGCAAATCTCTCTTTAGATAATTTCGTAAATTCGAGGTCGATATTTCTTCTTCAGAGACAAAATAAGCACATAAACTTAAATTATCAGATTGAACTTTTCTGGCAACGACAATTACATCTTTAATCAATGAATGTTTCAGTAATCTATCTTCAATTTCACCGGTTTCTATTCTATAACCCCTGATTTTTATCTGATTGTCTATCCTGCCAAGAAATTCTATATTTCCATCAGAACGCCAACGGGCCAGATCTCCAGTTTTATACATCCTGCATCCAGTAAATGGATTTATCACGAATTTTTCTTCTGTCAAATCAGGTCGGTTTAAATAGCCTCTAGCCACTCCAGCACCTGAGATACATAACTCCCCAGCGACTCCAATTGGTACTAATTGATTCATTTTGTCAAATATATGTACTTGATAATTTGTTATAACCAGGCCGATTGGGATGTTATTTTCTAATGGCTCAGTACATTGATGAAAAGTAGCGCATACTGTGGATTCTGTTGGCCCATAAGTGTTATAAACTTTAGCGTATTTAATTAAACTATTAATGTATTCACCTTTTAAAACATCGCCCCCACTGATAAAAGTATGTATAGAATTTAATGGTTTCAACTTATTCAACTCATTTAAGAGTAATGGTGATGAACTTAAGAGTGTAATTCTATGTTTAAAAATAACATCTGCTAACAATTTAACATCCAAAATTTCAGCTTTTTCAAAAATTACTAAACTACCGCCCACCGTAAGAATCGGATAAATCTCTTCAACTGAGGCATCAAAACTGTAAGATGCCTGTTGTAAAACCCTGTCATTTTCATTTAATTCAAATTCATTGTTGAATGCATAAATATAAGAGACAACATTTCTGTGTTCAACCAAAACCCCTTTAGGATTACCTGTTGAACCAGATGTATAAATTACATATGCTAGATTCTTTGGTTGTTTAATCCTTTGAAGATTTCTTGCATCATTTGTGTACAACTCTTCCAAGTCAATATTGATTAAATCTATAGTTAAGTCATCAGTGAAGCTAATCTTATTTAAAAGTTTTCTTTGAGTAAACAATATTGATGTGTTGCTATCTCTAAGCATATATTTGATTCTGTTTATCGGATATGCAGGATCAATCGGCAGATAAGCACCACCTGCTTTTAATATTGCCAGTATTCCAATCACCATTTCCAGTGATGGTTCGACCATAATTGCAACAATTTGATCTATACTGACTCCTTTTTCGCGTAAAACCCGAGCAAGTTGATTAGCCTTCTGATTCAACTCTTGATAACTTAATCTCTCCTCTTTAAAGATTAAAGCAGTCTTATCCCCTCTTCTCTCTGCCTGCTTTTCAAATAATTGATGCAACATTTTCGTATCCAGGATTTCCATTTGGGTATTGTTGAAATCGACAAGTAATTCTCTCTTCTCATTCTCAGAGATCATTTCAATCTCATAAAGTTTCTTCTTAGAAGAAAAGCAATTATTTAAAATATTAATAAAATGCCCTGCAAATCGTTCCATTGTTTCCTTTTTAAATAGCATAGTACTATATTCTAAATCAAACTCGACTTCTCCATTTCTCTCAAATCCATCTAATGAAAAATCAAATTTCGCAATATTTTTCTTAAATGAATACGGACTTATTGATAAATTAGGAATCTCTAATTCTAAATCTTCTCCATCTTGGAAAGAAAAGAATGTATCAAATAATGGATTTCGACTCATATCCCATTTTAACTCAATCTCCTCTAAGAGTTTTTCAAATGGATAGTCCTGATTATCAAATGCTGATAAAGTCTGAGTTTTAACCTCACTCAATAATTCATCAAGCGACTGATTTTGTTCAACTCTTATTCTGATAGCAAGGGTATTGATAAAGAGTCCGATTACATCCAAAAAGTCAGGATGGGTTCTACCTGCGATCGGTGTACCTACAATAATATTTTGTTGATGTGTATATCTAGATAACAAAAGATTGTAGGCTGAGAAAAATACCATATACAAGGTAGCATCATGAGCAGAAGCAAATTCTTTCAATTTAGATAAAAGTTCGTTATCAATTACAAATTTGATACTATCCCCCGCAAAACTTTTAATAGACGGTCTTTGATAATCTATCGGAAAATCAAGTATCGGGATATCACCACTAAAGACTTCTAACCAGTATTCTTTCTGCTCTTTCATCATCTCCGAGTTGAAAACGTTGTTTTGCCAGATAGTAAAATCTTTATACTGTATCTTTAACTCTGGCAACTTAGCGTTTGTTTGAATTTTAGCTCGAGTGTACAATTCTTGAAAATCTTTAATTAAGATTCCCATCGAGATCCCATCAGCAATGATATGATGCAAATCTAAAAGAAATAAATGCTTTTTAAGGTTAAGTTTGATAAATTCTGCCCTGAATAATGGAGCTATAGCTAAATCAAAAGGTTGTACAAAATCAGCAAAAATTTTGTCAATATCCTCAATTGACCCTTCTTGATAATTAATCTCAAAATCAACATCTTTATGAATTCTCTGCACTGTCTCTCCATCAATCAATTCAAAAGATGTTCTTAAGGTTTCATGTCTTTCGATACACCCTCTTAAAGCTTTTTCGAAAAGTTCGTAGTCTAGTTCACCTTCCATGATCAATCCAGCAGGCATGTTATAATGAATACTTTTACTATCCATTTGATTTAAGATAAACATCCTCTTCTGTGCAGAAGAGAGGGGGTAGGATTCTAATTCTTCTACTTTTTCAATAGCTAATCTAGCTTTTTTATTAACTGACTGAATTAATTTTGCTAATTCTTCAATCGTTGGATGATTAAAAATTTCTTTAAATGAAATCTCTACATTAAATACTACAGTGATTTTTGAAAGAAGTGACATAGCTTTTAAAGATTGACCACCTAGAGTAAAGAAATTGTCTCTAACCCCAATCTCCTCTATGCCTAATATCTCACTCCAGATAGTAACAAGCTTTTCTTCAGTTTCATTAGTTGGAGCGAGATAGTTATCTTTAATATTTTGAGTCAAATCAGGTTCAGGAAGAGCTTTTAAATCAATTTTTCCAATAGCGTTTAATGAAAATTTCTCTACTGTTATAAAATAAGCAGGAATCATATATTCTGGTAAAGTTTTAGCTAGATAGTTTCTTAATTCTATTTGAGATATGTCTTCCTCTGTCACAAGATAGGCACAGATATATTTATCTTCATTTAAGTCTTTCTTAACTACTAGATGAGCATCTTTAATCATTTTATGTGTTAAAAGTTCCTTTTCTATCTCACTCAATTCAATTCGATATCCTCTTAATTTTATCTGATGATCGATTCTGCCAATAAATTCGATATTTCCATCAGGTAGCCATTTGGCGAGATCGCCTGTTCTATACATTCTTTGATCAAGATTAAAAGGGTTTTGAACAAATTTTTCTTCTGTTAATTCTGGACGATTTAAATACCCTCTCCCAACTCCATCACCTGCAATACATAATTCACCTGATATACCGATAGGTTGTAAGTTGTTTTCTTTATCTAAAATATAGATAGAGGTATTGGATATTGATTTTCCAATAGGTATAGTATAGAAATCAGTGTCTAATTTATTGATAGAATAATATGTTGAGGCTACCGTGCATTCTGTAGGACCATACATATTTATCAAATGATCTGGCCCTAGGTAATCAAAAGCTTTTTTAACATGTTTAAAAGATGCACTTTCCCCACCAAAAGATATTTTTCTTACATTTTTAAGTGATTCAAGTTTATGGTCTACAATTATATTAAAAAGTCCAGTTGAAAGAACAAGTACAGTAACTTCTTCATCAATAATTATATCTGTTAATTTTTCTAAATTCACTATAGATTCTTTTGGAATTATTATTAATGTAGCACCATTTAAGATAAATCCAAACAAAGAAAGAACTGAAGCATCAAAAACATAATTCGAAACATGCAAAAAACGATCCTGCGCAATAATCGTCACTCCTAAATTTTTTAGAACTCCATTGACATTAAAATGAGTAATCAGACTTCCTTTCGGCTTCCCAGTTGTACCAGATGTATAGATTATATAAGCTAGATCATTTGGAGAGTTGATATTTTCAACATTTTCACTATTACCCTGATAAATGTCTTTATCATCAAGACAGATCACTCTTTTACTAAAGTCAAATTTCTCCGTCAAAAATGTTTGTGTTAATAAAATTTCTGTGTTAGAGTCTTCCAAGATAAACTGGATTCTCTCTTTAGGATTAGCTGGATCAATAGGTAGATATGCACCACCCGCTTTTAAAATCCCATATATTCCAATCATCATCTCTATAGAATATGTTACCATTATAGCTACGATGCTTTCTCTCTGAACTCCGTTTTTTCTTAAAATATGTGCCAATTGATTTACTTTTTGATTAAACTCTGAATAGGTTAATTGTTGATCGCCAAATACTAATGCTACTTTGTCTGGTGACTTATCTACCTCCATTTCAAAAAGCTCATTCAGGGTTTGGGCTTCATTTTCATTTTGAGCATTTTGCTGATTAAATTCATACAACAATAAATCTTTCTCTTTTGGTGAAAGAATCTCTATTTTCGAAATTTTCTTTTCTGGAGTTTTTAAAATTTCCTGGAGAATGTTTTTGTAATGCCAGGCTAATCTTTCGATTGTTTCTCTCTTAAATAGTTTTGTTGAATATTCAAAATGACCATCTAATTCTCCGTTATTCTCAATTATCTCTAAAGATAAATCAAATTTTGCAACCTGATTTATATAAGCATAAGGAGTAAGTTTTATATCCCTGATTTTTAATTGATAGCAGTCACCTTTTTGAAGAACAAAAAAGGTATCAAATAATGGATTATGACTTACATCTACATTTAAATCAAGTTTTTCTACTAGTTTTTCAAATGGATAATCCTGATTTTCAAAAGCATCAAGAAGATTTTCCCTTGTTATTTCTAAAAAATGTAGGAATGATTTATCTTTATCTACATAATTTCTAATTGCCAGTGTATTAACAAACATACCAATTATCTTTTCTAAATCAGGATGCCATCTTCCTTGAACAGGGGTTCCAAATACAATATCCTCCTGAGATGTATATCTAGATAATAATAGATTATATGTTGCGAAAAGAAGCATATATAAAGTTGCATTATTTTGAACTGCTAATTTTTTCAATTTATCTGTGTATTTTTTATCCAATTTAAAACTTACCCTATCACCTTCAAAACTTCTAATAGCAGTTCTCGGATAATCTGTTTGAAGATTTAAAATAGGAATATTGACTTCATGAGATATTTGATCAGTAAACCTCTCAATCCAGTAATTCTCCTGTTTACTTAATTTATCAGAATTTAGTAGATCATTTTGCCAGACTGTATAGTCTTTATACTGGATTTTAAGCTCTGATAATTCTTTCTCTTCATAAATGTGAGCAAAATCATTGATCAGATTATACATTGAAAGACCATCAGAGATGATATGATGCATATCATATATAAAATAAGATTTTTCCTGTGTCTGAACAATTCCAACTCGTAAAAGAGGTGGTTTGCTTAAATCAAAAGGTTGGACAAATTGTTGTAAAAGATCATCTATATCTTCTGTGCTTGCCTTTAGATAATTTATCTTAAAATCAACATCAGGATGAATCTTTTGCATGGGTTCACCATCTACTATTTTAAAAGATGTCCTAAATGCTTCATGTCTTTTAATTAAACTTTTTATTGTATTTTCAAATCGTTCAAGATCAAGTTGACCATCAATCATCCACACACCAGGCATATTATAACTGATATTTCGCTCACCATGCTGACTTAAAATAAACATCCCTTTTTGAGCTGAGGTTAATGGATAATACTCTCTTACAGGTACTTTTTCAATATTTAATAAACTACTCTTATCTAAAGTATTGATAATTCGTGCAAGTTGCAAAATAGTAGGATGATCAAAAATCTCTCGAAGTGAAATTTCTACCTCAAACTCTTTCATAATCTTTGAAGTCAAAGAAATAGCGTTAAGTGAATGACCACCTAAACTAAAGAAGTCATCTAAAACGCCAATCCTTTTAACCCCTAATACTTTCGAAAAAATCTTAACTAATTTAGCTTCTGTTTGATTTGTAGGAGGTAGATAGTTTTCAGTCGAAATGAGTGCCTGATCTGGTTTTGGTAACGCTTTTTTATCAATCTTTCCGTTAGAAGTTAACGGCAATCTCTCTAATAACATAAATTGAGCCGGAATCATATATTCAGGCAATGATTTAAATAATTCCTCTCTCAATTTATGAGTAGAGATAAATTTACTTGTAACAATGTAGGCACAGAGATATTTAAAATCTCCATTTTCACGTAAAATCACTACTGCCTCTTTAATCTCCTCAAATTTAAGTAACTCTAATTCTATCTCAGCCAATTCTATCCGAAAACCTCTTAATTTTATCTGTTGATCAATCCGACCGATAAATTCTATATTTCCATCCTGTAATCTTTTCACTAGGTCACCGGTTTTGTATAATCTTTCACCTTTAATAAAAGGATGGGGTATGAACTTTTCTGCTGTCAATTCAGGCTGATTTAAATATCCTCGCGCTAACCCATCTCCAGAAATACATAGTTCACCCATAAATCCATCTGGCTGTACATTAAGATATTGATCTAAAATGTAAACTTGCGTGTTTGAGATAGGTTTCCCGATTGGAATCGTCATAGCATTCTCGGATATTCCTTCAACTGGATAAAAAGTTGCAAAAACTGTGCTTTCTGTTGGGCCGTAAACGTGGATCAAATGTGCTGGCCCAATTTCTGCTATCGCTTTTCTTACATGTTTAAGAGATACCCTCTCACCACCAAATAGTATTTTCCTTACATCTTTCAAAGCTTCTATCTGATGCTCCACCAACATATTAAACAAAGCAGTAGTAACAAAAAATACTGTAACTTTTTCTAGAGCAATGATATTTGCCAATCTAACTAAATCTAGAACATCTTCTTTCCTGATTAAAATAAGAGTCGCACCATTTAACAAAGCAGCAAATATATCAAAAGTTGATCCATCAAAAGCATAGTTAGATAACTGTAAAATCCGATCATTTTCTGTGATTTCAATATAATTTGTATTTTTAACTACACGACTTATATTAAAGTGAGCTACTAATGTGCCTTTAGGTTTACCTGTTGTTCCAGAGGTGTAAATAACATAAGCTAGATCATTTGATATATTACTGTTTTCTAAGTTTGACATATCATAAGTATAAATATTAGCATCATCTACATGAATTATTTCTCCGTTAAAATTAAATACTTCGTTGAAAGATTCACCCAAAGTTTTTTGAGTTAAAAGAATATTAGTCTTAGAATCTTCAAGAATATAATTAATTCTATCCATCGGATCATCTGGATTTATCGGCAAATAAACGCCTCCAGCTTTTAGGATAGCAAAAATACTGATAATCATCTCACAAGAACGTTCAACCATCAAACCTATAATAGTATTCCTTTGAACACCCTTTTCTCGTAATACTCTTGCTAGTTGATTAGCTTTTTGGTTCAATTCTCTATAGGTTAACTGTTGATTTTCTAATGAAAGAGCAACATGATCTGGCTGATTTTCAACAACTTCTTCAAACAATTGAGAGAGTGGTTGATCCTTTGGATACGCTGAGTCTGTCAAATTAAAGTCAAATAACAACTTTTCTTTTTCTTTCTGTGTAACTATTTCAATTTCAGATACTCTTTGCTGTGGATCATTCGAAATTTCAATCAATATTTTTTCAAAATAGCTGACTAATTGCTTTATCCTTACTTCACTGAAAGAATTACGATTATAAATTAAATTTAACTCAAGTCCATCAAACAATGTGACTTCCAAAGTCAAGTCATAATTTGTCTTCTCAAAGGTAGAAAATGAATTGATATTTAATCCAAAAGAATTATTACTCATAATTTGATTTATTGGGTAATTTTCAATCACAACAATGGAATCAAAAAGAGATTCCTGAGAATAAATTTCACCATATGACTGTATCTGAGCTAAAGGAGTGTTTTCGAAATCTTTCCTTTTATATAGCGTATCATTGATTCTATTTAATAAGTCTAATACTTTCTCTTGTTCTGATGATTTTACTCTTAAGGGAATTGTGTTTATGAACAAGCCTACACTTTTTTCAATATCTATAAGTTCAGCAGGTCTTCCAGATACAGTCGTTCCAAATAGAACCTCTTCCATATTATTATAACGTTGCAATAATAATCCCCAAACTGAATAAATAACAACTCCAAGTGTAATCTCATATTGCTTAACAAATTCATTTATTTGGTCTACCAATTTGTCAGGAAGTTTATATGTAAATTTTTCAACATCATGAGTATCAGATTCTTTTTGATCAGTAGGTAATTCTGTTTTCTCTTCAAAATCTTTAAGGTCTTCTCTCCAGAACGTTTCCTGCCTAACTTTATCCTGAACTCTCAACCATCTAAGATATTCTTTAAACTTTGTTTTTTTAGATTGGATAGGATGCTGGCCTTTATTCAATAGGCTATATATATTAAGAAAATCATTTAAGATGATTCCATTACTCCAACCGTCATAAATAATATGATGATTACTGATAATGATTTCAAAATTTTCTTCTTCCAGTTTACACAATGTAACTCTAAACAGAGGGCCTTTTTCTAAATCAAATCTTTTCTTTCTGTCTTGTTCTTTTAACTGTTTAAGTGATTCATTCTTTTTTCCATCTTTCAATGAAGAAAAATCATATTTATCAATTGAAAAATTCAATCTTTTTAGTACAATCTGAATCGGTCGCTCAAGCTTTTCCCATACAAATCCTGTTCTTAACATAGCATTCTGATCTATAACTATATTCCATGTTTTATTAAATAAATAAAAATCTAATCTCCCTGTTATGTTTATACTAAGCTGTTCAAAATAAAGGTCAGTATCATTATCTTTTAAATAATGAAAAAACATCCCTTCCTGCATAGGACTCAAAGCTAATATATCTTCAATATTTTCTTTTTTAATTTTTTCCTTTATATTCATATTAGATCACCCCTTTGTATATTACTTTTATAATTTTTGATGTTAGCTTTTTAATATAATTATAACATATTTCGGTATTTGGATCAATTTTTATAATTGTAATGTGTTTTTTGTATTAACGTTAATAGCTGAATACACTTCAAAGAGAAAAGACCTGCTATTATAGAAATTCTAATTCTAAATAGGAGGTCTTTTTTAAATAATGAGTCATCAAATCTTTCTAGTCATGTTTTTTACGGTATGTATTCTCAGAATAATAACCTATCAGTTCAAATCCGTTCTTTTTATGAATTATAGTAACTTTTATCAAACAGCTATCTCGGACGTTTCCTCTGGTATTTTTACCTCAATATATTTTGGAAAAGGTTGAATCATAGAAAAATCATTTTCCATCACTACACTGCCATCTTCATTTGTCTGAATTTCGTTAAAATTGGCAAATTTATATGTAATATACATCATTCTATTTCGTTCAGTTGGTACAAAATCAGCAAGTAAACGAACATTTGCTTTTTTTGCTTCATTTAAGATATAAGTCATCAATACTGTACCTACACCTCTGCTCATTACTCGACATGACATCAGTAATAGTTTTAAATGCCAATAATCTTCATGCAATTCCACTAATGCTATTCCAATTTTGCCATATGAACCATATTTATCTGTAAGTTCACAAACTAAAAGTTTATAATCTGGTGATTGTCTAAACATATTGAGTTCATCATATGAATAGGTTCTGCCTGTAGCATTTAACTGATTTGTTCTTACTGTTAGCTCTTCAGCACGTTGTAAATCTTCATTTTTTGCTTCAGATATGACAAATTTCATTTTTAGAGTAGAGAGAAATTCTTCTTTTGGACCTTCAAATTCAACTTCCTCATTCTTTCTTTTCATATCCTCCAAATACATCAATCTACGACGTTTGGAATCCGTAGTAATAAATTGCGGATTAAGTCTTGGATGTTCTATAAGTTTTTGATACTCTGCTGCATCCATACACATTATTTCTTTATGTGCACTTAAAACTTCTTCTCTTTCAAAAGGCTGATCATCAATGAATAGGATTGTATCCATCCCAATATTTAAATTTCCACGAATTTTTGCAATAGATGATGACTTTGCGTTCCAATTAATCTCTGGATAGAGAAAGTAATTATCAATGTTAAATTCTTTTAATTTCCGCATGGCATCATTATGATTATTTTTACTAGCGATGGAATTTAGAATTCCCCTATCATCCAGAGTTTTTAAAATCTCCTCAATTCCTGGTTTTAGGTTAACATTATCAGACTCAGTAAGTATGCCATCCCATAATGTGTTATCCAAATCCCAGACTACACACTTGATCTCTTTTTCCTTTTTCTTACTCAATGTTAAGCATCTCCTTATTTTTTATATGTAAAGAAACCCTGTCCAGATTTTCTACCCAATAAGCCTGCATCTACCATTTTCTTCAATAGCGGACATGGTCGATATTTTGAATCATTATAGCTTTCATATAAAACCATTAAAGAATTTAATATAGTATCCAAACCAATTAAGTCAGCGGTTACTAAAGGCCCCATCTTATGAGCAAAACCCAATCTGAATATTTTATCGATATCTTTAGGCTCAGCAACTTTATCCTGTACTAAGAATACACATTCATTGATTGTCAACATCAGAACACGATTTGTTACAAATCCTGGGTAATCGTTAACTATTACTGCTTCTTTACCCAGACTATTTACAAGATTTACAGCTGTTTCTATAGTCTCTTCAGATGTATGATAGTCTTTAACAGTCTCAACTAGCTTTTTCATCGGCACTGGGTTCATAAAATGCATTCCGATTGCTTTTGATGCATCTAAAATTATTGAACCAATTTTTGTAATCGAAATACAGGAAGTGTTTACACCATAAACTACATCTTCCCGACAGACTTCAACTAATTCCTTATATACTATTGTCTTAGCATCAATATCTTCTGTAATATTTTCAATAACAAAATCAACTTCTTCAAAACCACTATAATCAGTTGTAAATTTTATCCTACTTAAGAAATCTTCTTCTGTAAGTGATCTAAACTCTTTTTTGGTCATTTTTAATAAACGCAGATCCTGAGATATTTGATCGCGCGAGCTTTGAAGAACATCTTCTGATATATCTTTTAATATAACGTTATAACCATGGCCTGCCAAATCTTCTGCTAAACCAGTGCCCATAACTCCTGCACCAATCACTGCAATTGTTTTAATTTCTACCATTTTTCTTCCTCCTTGTATTTATAAATTTTTTAAAATTACAGTTAAATAAAGATAATACATAACATTATTATTCAATGACAGCAATTGAATTCCTGCTTTTAATTAGATAATATTTCGTTATATTTACAAAAAATAGCTTTAAAATGGTAATTTTTATAATTATTCTTAGCTACTTATCAATACATCAAAATGTTTATCTTTTGAGTTAAGACCACCACTTCTATAAGTGGTGGGAATTGTTTTTAATCTTCAGTGGGGGTAGAATCCCCTACTGAAGCCCCGATGTTCAGCTTTAGCTGGACGAGTTCACTTACAGCATTTTATATATCAGGAAGTAATAAAAGAGGCTGTCTTAAAACAAATATCTTTTAAGACAGCCCCCATTAGAATCAATTCTTATTAGAACCCTACTTACCCCCACATACTGGACATCCAGGATCAGGAATAATATCCAATTCCTCAACAAATTTTCCTCTCCATCCTATATTCCAGTCAAAACCTTGCTCTTTGCATATGTTTCTAAAATGATTACTAAAAGGATATGTAATCATCAAATGACCATCAGTATAGACAATATCTTCACTACCTTTTTGATTAAAAAGGAAATATTTATTGTACGCAGGTTGTCCAATTCCTAAAATTATCTTCAATACTTCGTTAACGATAAATCCAGTACTTACAAACAGAGCTGGTGAAGATACTGGATTGGAACGCTTAGTAGAATCATCATATGTAGATAATGATTTAAGTTCAGCAATTTGCTGAATTTTTTCTTTATCATAAAGACAATTAAAACATGGAGTATGAGGTGGATACAATATGACAGCATAAGAATTAATATCAATCATAGAAGATAAAACCTGGGGAATCCCCTTCTTTACAGCACATTCAGAAAGAATTAACTTAGCCTCCACGTCATCCACATTGTCAAAGATCACTTCTGCTTCTCCTACAAGACTATCTACATTTTCTCGAGTAATCTTCTCTGGGTAAGCTATAACATTTACATGGGGATTTATCCTTTCAACTGTCATCTTAGCTGAAATGGCTTTGTTAATCCCTATCCTGGACTCATCATGTAAAGATTGACGATTTAAATTGGATAATTCTACTTCATCAAAATCACTGATGATAATAGTTCCAAAGCCTAATAGGGCCAACTGTTCAATCAACGGAGACCCCGATCCTCCAGCGCCTGCGACAAACACAGTTGTATTTTTTAGTTTTTGCTGATTCTCACTTCCCCACTTATCTAAAAACATTTGTCTTGAATATCTGGTCATCTCTTTTTCGGAAAGCACATTTTGCATAAAAATTACCCCCTTCGCCTTTGTAAAACTTATTCTTTCCAATCTCCTGACTCAATAAATGCAGACATAAGTTCCATCGCACAACTGAATACCTCTGGCCTCATACCAAAACCAATTCTAAAATGGCCTGGTCTCTCAAAAGCTTCACCTGGAAGAAGTGATACATCTGTTTTTTCAACCAATTTTGTAGCAAAGGCTTGACTGCTTATTGATTTATCTTTTAAAAAAGGAAATGCCACGATTCCACCTTCTGGTTCTACCCAATCAATGAATTTTTTATGTTTGCTAATAAATTTCTTGAGTTCATTTTTATTTTCTATGATCCAGCCTTTGTGTACCTCCATAATCTTTTCCCAATTTAACAATAGCTTTTGAGATATTAAATCATTGATTGAAGTGATAGTGTGAGTTGTATAATCCTTAAAATCACGACCATCATCAATCAATTCCTTCGGCCCAATCATCCAACCAACGCGCAAACCAACACAAGCAAAACACTTAATCATTGATCCTACTGCAACAACATTTTCTGCCTGATCATATAATGACGGAATTAATTTTTCCTCACCGTATGGTATAAATCTGTAATGTTCATCAGCTAGTATTTCAATACCATGTTCTTTTGCAAGTCTGCTTATCTTATTAAATTCTTCATCGTTAAGTCTCATTCCTGTTGGATTATGGGGATTATTTAAAACAATGATCTTAGTTTTATCATCTATTAATGCTTCCAATTTTTCGATATCAATCCTAAAATTATCTTCATGATTTAAGTCCAATAATCGAACATCATAGCCAATATATCTTGGAACTTCGTACAGAGTTTGAAATGCTGGGAATGGAACAATTACATTTGCTCCCGGCTCAAAGCGAAGCTGGTAATATATAAACAAAGCTTCACTAGTACCAGTAGTAACGAGAATATTTTCTGGCTCTACATTATCGTAAAATGAAGCGATAATTTTTCTTAACTCAATAGATCCATATGTATCATTGTTAGCAAAACTACATTCGGCTAGTTCTTCTAACGGTGTATTAGTAATCTTAAGTATTTCTCCTAAAGTTTTATCTTCGACGCCACTTTCTCCTAAGTTGTACTTTACATGTTGATTTTCAATTAACCATGGTTCCATCAAGTGTAATGATATCTTCATCTTTATTCGCTCCTCTTTATTGTTTTTAAAATATTTCTTACACGTTTGGGAAGTTCTTCATCATTTTTTTCATCAAGTAAGCTGGCCCACTCATCTTTACATGAGCATTCAATTGAATCAAAGATTGAAACATCGCCAAATTGGTTGTACGTTTCAAACGCTTTATAGATCAGGTTGTCACATGTAAGACAATTTGATGCCTTGACTTCAGCAGAGACAGAATAGACCATCGGACTTATGTAAATTGGTGTTTTCAAGCCCAACATATCTCTTGTTTGGAGGATTTTGATTACAGACCACAAATAAGCTGGCCTATATAAGTTATTCTTCCATAGTTCATGAACAAGAGTGTGGTTTTCAATCGTCGGTAATTCCATGTCAACTCTTTTCAAATTAAATTGTTCAAGATACTGTAAGCTGTTTAAATAGTCATCAATAGCTTCTTGTTCAGTTAAAAATGGTGGTTTTAAAAATACGAGCGGAACAATACTAATACCATAGTTTTTAGCGATCTTACAGTTCTTCTCAAATATACTATTTTCAAAACCTTTATTTATACAAAGATCCCTGACAAGTGGATTAGCAGATTCATAACCAACAGCTATTTCAATCTCCTTATCTGTTACTGCTCTCATTTTTGCTATCTTTTCTTCAGTAATATCTTCTACCCTTGATTCAATAACTATTTTCTTTACATTAGATTTTTCACTCAATATCTCCATAATTTTTATGAAAGTATTGAAACTGATCTCCTCTTCTCTAAGCATACTTCCATCATTATACAGACAGATAATCGGATACTGGCTAAAGTTAATGTTTTCATCATTCAACACATCATTGATTTGTGCGAAGTAGTCTTCATCTGGAACTTTCTCACCAAAGTTAGTTGCATTATAAAATCCGCAAAAAGTGCAACCTCCTGTTTCCTTTGCCAGCGAACACCCTGTACCTCGCAAAAACAGGACAAGCCTGTCTACATACTCATTATTGAAATAACCTTTTCTTGGCTCTGTGAAGATTACTTTGTGAAATGAATTTGCTTCATTTACAGTCTCTAGCTTTGCCAAATCTCTTAAGTTTTTAAGATAGATTCGTAATTCTTCCCTTACTTCTCTATGTACACAATAATTATGTTTCAATACTTATGCCTCCCTCTCTTTATGGAATTCACTTTGCATTCAGTATCTTTCTCATAGCATCAGCAACACCTACTACATACGGATACTCAAAGATAGTTAAATGTTGACCTGGTACATGATAGTAGGTAACACTTCCAAAAGTCATTTCACGCCAAAGTTCTGGGCTAAAACGTGGATCAGTATGTTCATCAGCCTTTATAACATATACATCGGCATTCACAATACCTCGATACTGATATTCCTTTTTACATAGATAAACAATATTCTCCTGAATTGTTCTATTAGTTTGCACGTTGTCTATTTCTTTTTTAGTAGAATACTCATCTGACCAGACATCCATAGAGACCGCATCTTTTTGTAGGATTCTTTTTATAGATTTAAATGGCTTTGATGTTTGTCCTTTAAGCCTTAGCATCCGCACACGATTTCTTGGTATGAATGCATATTCATCTAGAACAATTATTTTTTTGATTACATCTCCCTGCTCTTCAAGCCTTCTAACTAATTCATACAACAATCTCGCTCCCCAACAATATCCACCAATGATATATGGACCCTGAGGTTGAATGGCTTTTATGTCTCGAATATAGTCTGTCACCATTTCATCCACACTTTGTGCCATTTTACTTGGGTCAAACATACCTTTTGCCTGAAGTCCATAAAAATTGCAGTCTTCTTGAAGAAGTTTGGCAAGATCTTTATACAAATAAGCACTTCCATCCATACCGTGAACAACGAAAACATTTTTCTTTTTACTGCTAATCTTATTTAAGCTGACAGCACATTCGAATTGGCTGAGTGTATTATCTTCATTCAAAATATTGGCAAACTCAGCAATGGTAGGCTTTTTAAATAACTCGCTTACTGAAACTTCCATGCCAAAATCTTCATTGATCAATTTCATTACTCTCACTACATTTATTGAATTTCCACCAATTTCAAAAAAATTATGGTTTATGCCTACACCCTCTAGGTTTAATACATTTTGCCATATATGCACTAATTTTTCTTCGACCTGGTTGGTAGGGGAAACATACTCTAAAGCAGGATTGTTTCGTAAATCCTTCATTTTATCCCGCTGTTCTAAGTCAGCAATGATCTGGCTTTTTTCGTCTTCTGTAAGTATATCTATAATGCTAACACATACCTCTGGATTTTCTGTAACTATCTTAAGTACTTTTTTAACGTGTTCTCCCATTTTATTTATAAACTCAGGATTATATACAAGGGCATTGTAAGAAAATCTGATATCCAAGCTTTCTCCAACTACTAGAAAAATGTTTAGATCATACTTTGTCTGTGAATAACTTTCTGTATTTGTCAAAACAAAACCTAGATTCTGACTGGAGTCATTGATAACTTCTTTATCTAAAGGATAGTTCTCAAATATGCTAATGTTATTAATTAGCTCCCCGATTCCTCCCGTATGGGACTCAATCTCAGCCAGTGGAAAATATTCATAGCTTCTTGAAGAGACCACATCTTTTTGAAGTTTTTTCACTATATCGACGAAAATATCGTTACTTTTACCTTTAACACGTACAGGAACAGTGTTGATGAAAAGTCCTAACATCTGTTCTATACCTTCTACTTCAGGAGGTCTACCTGAGACAACTGCTCCAAATACTACATCATCTGAATTGTTATACCTTTGCAGAAGAATGCCCCAGATTGCTTGGAAAACTACATTTATAGTAACATTGCAATCTTTTGCTATCTTTTCCATACTCCTTAGAAGAGCGCTATCAAATTTGAATGTTTTATTCTGCTGTACATACTCTACGTTTATTGATAACTTATTAAATCCAAACGGAAGTGCTTGAGTTTTATAATCTTCAATATATTTCTTCCAGTAATCACTAGCCTCTACTCTATCTTGCTTTTGTAACCAATCAATATAGTTACTGTAAGGATAGACTTTACTTAAATTTAAAGGTGTACCTTCTTTCAGTGACTTATAAATCTGTACAAAATCTTGGAAAATTATACCAAGACACCAGCCATCCATGATTATATGATGATAACTCCATATTAGCCGATAACTTTCTTCACTTATCTTAAGTATTGTCATTCTAATAAGAATATCTTTCGTTAGATTAAACCCTCGTTCCATATCTTTATCCTTGAATTTCTTTATATAATCAAGTTTTTCGGTTTCTTCTAGCAGAGATATATCTTCAAAATATATTTTCCCAATTTTCTCTTTAAAAACAACCTGTCTGGGCTCTTTAATCTTCTGATAAACAAAGTTTGTACGCAAAATATCATATCTTTGAATAATCAGGTTAAAACTCTTTTCAAATAAATCAATATCTAAGGTACCAGATAAATGCATTTCGTCTTGTTCAAAGCAAACAGTACTAGTTTTATCCTTTAAATAATGGTATAACATTCTCTCCTGCATCGGTGATAGTGGTGATATTTTTTGAAAGTCGTTTTTTTTGGACATTAAGCTTCATCCTCTCTAATCTTTCATAGCTTAAGTATAAATAAGCCGCTCAGACACACCTGTTAATCATCAAATAAATCAGCTATTGCATCTAACTCTTCAAGCGAAAGAGTACTATCTCCCAAATCCGAAGGAGTAATATCAGTCTCTTCCAGTTGTGTACAATGATCGATGATACGTATTAGATTTTCATGATACCTATCTACTAAATATTGGACAGTTTCAGGTTTGTATTCATGCTCATTGTAGCTGAATTTCAATACCAACTGGCCGTTAGCTATCATTCCATTTATATCAAAAGCATATTTACTCTCAATCTCGGTACTGATTCCAGCACCTGTAGAAACTTTTGAAGGGTTAAAAACACCTTTATTTACATCCTGATCAAATTGGCCTAAGTAGTTAAAACTAATCTCTGGATTTACCGTCAATATGTCTTCAGCCTTATTTTTATCTAGAGTGAGATATCTAAGTATTCCATATGATATTCCTTTGTCTGGAACTTTTCTTAGATTTTCTTTCACAAGCTTAATGAGATAAGAAAGGTCATCTGAATTGCTCATATTGAGGATCATTGGGTATTGTGTTGTGAACCACCCTACTGTTCTTGTGATATCTATTCCTTTGATGATTTCTTCCCGACCATGCCCTTCGAGGTTGATCAGCACCCTGTCATTTCTAGTCCAATCCTTTATTGCCAGTCCTAGAGTTGTAAGCAATATGTCATTAATTTCGGTATTATATGCTTTGTTTACATGCTTTAATAATTTTTCAGTATATTCGCTTTCCAGCACCATTGGTAATACATTGCTATCTTTAACTTTCCTACATTCTATATCCCAATCTTTAGGTAGAAGTTTTACATCTATCTGCACAAGTTTTTCCCAATAATCTAGTAACCTCTTCATTTCATTACTTTGAGCGAACTCGTTAAGTTTTTCTGACCACTCTTTAAATGAATGGGTTTTTGCGGGCAGTTTTATCTCTTCTCCTGTAAGTGCTTGCTTATATGCGTCAGCTAGATCTTCGAAAATGATTCTCCATGATATTCCATCAACCACAAGATGATGGATTGCTACCAAGAGGTGGTCACCATCTTTTGTTTTAAATAATCCCAGTTTTACAAGGGGCCCAACCTCAAGATCAATCCCCGACTGAATCTTATTTGCTTCTTCCTCAATCTTTGCCTCATAATCCAACTCACCAGCGAAGTTGAAGATTTTTAAATCAAACAAATCGCCTTCTAGTTCCCTGTTGTACTGCCTAATCAAGCTACCCTCGATTTTATACACCATTCTTAACGCATCGTGGTGCTCAACTATTTTGGTGAATGTTTTCCTTATAGCATTTTCTTCAAACCCTTCTTTACTATAAAGCATGATCGAATGATTAAAATGATACATATTGGTAAACTTCTGCTGAAAAAACCATGCCTGTACAGGAATAAGTTTTACTTCTCCTTCAACAATACCCTGATCTGCTGTGATCTGGACATTTTTGATAAAACCACTTAACTCGTTAATACTATGATACTGAAACAAATCTTTTATTTCCATTTTAAGCCCATATTTGTTAAGCCTTGAGGCAATCTGTATTGCTTTGATCGAATCCCCACCAAGATTAAAGAAATTATCGTTTATTCCTACTGTATCTATCCCCAGCACATCTTCCCAGACCGCAGCTAATTTTTCTTCAATATAATCGCGGGGCGCTACGAATTTCTCTCCTGAAACGATATTTCCATCAGGCTCAGGCAGCGCTTTTTTGTCCACCTTGCCATTTTTAGTAAGAGGAATGCTATTAAGTTGTACAAAATAAGATGGTATCATGTGTGATGGTAAATTTTTTGACAGGCATTCTCTTAGCTCACCCACAACAAGTTCACCATCAACTACCACATAGGCGATTAAGTATTTACCATGGTTTTCACTCTGTTTCGCCAATACTACTGCTTCTTTCACAGATTCCAATCCTAATAATTGGCTCTCAATCTCACCAGGGTCAATTCGAAATCCTCTGATCTTCACCTGTTGATCAATCCGACCAACAAATTCTACGTTCCCATCTGGTAGCCACCTTGCCAAATCTCCAGTTTTGTACATTCTCATCCCGATCTCAAAAGGATTTAGCACAAATTTCTCCGCTGTAAGTTCTGAATTGTTTAAATATCCCCTGGCAACACCATCACCACTGACACACAGTTCACCAGACACTCCTATCGGACAAAGTTTATTATGTCTATCAATTATATAAGCAGTTGAATTACTAATTGGTCTACCAATAGGTATATTATCTTCATATTCAATATCAATAGAATTACAAATGGAAAATGTCGTATTCTCTGTAGGGCCATAACCGTTTATGATCTTTGTATTAGAGGAGCAATTTCTTACTGTATTTATGTGTTTTGGAGATAAAATATCACCACCAACTAACAGATTTCGAACTGTCTCAAACATCTCAGGCTTTTGGACTGATAGCTGGTTAAAAAGTGGCGAGGTAAGCCATAAAGTAGTTATCTGATACTTTTTAAGCGTTTCATCCAGTTTCTCAGCATCCAAAATAACATTTTCATCGATCAGATACAGTTCAAGCCCGTTCAATAAGGCGCCCCAGATTTCAAAGGTACATGCGTCAAATACCAAAGCACCAGTTTGCAGAATTCTATCACCTGGCTTTAATTCTACATAGTTCGTATTCTTAACCAATCTAATTACATTTTTATGCTCAACCATTACCCCTTTAGGTCTACCTGTAGAGCCTGAAGTATACATGATATAAGCAAGGTCTGTGGAACTGTTGATATTTTCAACTTCCTCTGCTTCATTGCCATAAAATGCTCCTTTGTTAAGATCAATAATCTCTCCAGCAAATCCATCGACTTCTTTGAGGCTGCCATCAGTTAATAGCAGCCTACTTTCACAATCTTCCAGCATAAAGGTTATTCTTTCCTGTGGATGTTTGGGATCTATCGGTAAATACGCCCCACCAGCCTTCAAAATACCCAATATCCCCACTATCATATCTAATGAACGTTTTGTGACTATGCCTATTATGCTGTCTTGCATGACACCTTTTTCTCTCAACGCTTTTGCCAGATGATTAGCTCTGATATTAAGCTCTTGATAAGTTAGCTGTTGGTTTTCAAATACAACTGCTGTATTCTCTGGAGTCTGCGCCACCTGTTCCTCAAATAGTTGGTGGATAGCCTTATTCTGAGGATATTCACCCTTCGTATTGTTGAAATCAACCAGTATTTCTTGCCTTTCTTCATCTGACAAAAGAGTTAATTCTGACAATTTAACTTGTGGATTTTCAAGTGCTTGCTCCAAGATACTAACATAATGTTTGCAAAATTGAGTAATTGTGAATTCGCCAGTAAATGCATTGTTATAGAAAACACTTGCTTTCAAAGAGTTCTCTAACACTTCGAAAGAAAGAGTAATCCCACTTTGAAATTGATTTAACTCAACTTCATCATGAATATTTTTTAACAAACAAGCTAGACCAAATAAGCTATCTTCTTCTCCCGATAATTCTAAGCTTTCCAGTATTTTGGTAAAGGGATAGTCTTGGTTGTCATAAGCTTCTAACGCTGTTTCTCTTATAGCTAAGAGCAGTTCCATAAATGTCATCTCTTCATTAATACTATCACGTATCACAACAAACTCATTAAGTGTCTGCTTAGTACGTTTAGGTTTATATACTGGAGAAATAATAGCAATATCCTCATTTTTTGTATATAAAAATGTTAAGATTTTTAAGTTGGTTAGCATCATCAGATAGACTGACATATTCATTTTCTTTGTTATTTTGCTAATTCTGGCCCATAAATTATCAGTAATCAAAAAATCCATTTCCTTACTTTGACGATCTTTACTACGATTCAAATCAGGCATTAAACCAGTTCTGGTCATTTCTCCTGACAATTTATTTAACCAATATTTATTTTGCTCAATATATTTGGGTTCTGAAAGTAATAATAAATCATAATCTGTTAATTTCATGGTTTGCCTCCCTTCAACTAAAACTCAAATTCCGCTTCAATTTTTTCATCATCTAGATCTGCCTCTGTCATGGCGATTTGCATATTTCCTAGCAATTTATCCTTTTCTTCTTGTGAATATAGAGTAATATCAAATAATTTTATTTCTGAATTCTCTACTATTTGACGGAGAACATAAATTAGATGTCTAGAAAGTCTCTCCATTGTCTCCTGTCTAAAAAGTTTTGTACAATATATAAGATTGAAGTTAATTATGTCATTTATTTCTTGAGCGGTAAAATACAAGTCAAATTTTGCTATAGTATGGTCAAAACTGTAAGATGAAAACTTTAAGCCAGGAATCTTACAACTCTCATTATCAGTGTTTTGCATAACAAAAACCACATCAAACAGAGGATTCCGACTTATATCCCTTGGTATTTCCAACTCTTCAACCAATTGCTCAAATGGGTAATCTTGATTTTCATAGGCTTTCAATGCATTTGTTTTTACATTCTGCGAAAACTCTTTAAAAGTCAGATTGCCTTCAGAGTAATTTCGCATAGTAAGAGTGTTTACAAACATTCCGATGATACCCTGCAAATCAGCATGAGGTCTTCCAGCGATTGGTGAACCTACCACTATATCTTCCTGCCCTGTATATTTTAACATTAATACATTAAAACTTGCTAACAACGCCATGTAAAGTGTCACACCAACCTCTTTGCAAAAAGCTTTCAGTTTTCCAGTCAGCTCTTTATCTAACTCAAAGTTAATCTTGCTTCCTTCAAAGCTTTGCACCGTTGGACGTGAATAATCGGTTGGTAGATTGAGCACAGGTATTTTACCTGAAAAAGTATCCAGCCAATATTTTTTCTGTTTTATGATTACTTCTGTCGTAAACAAATCATTCTGCCACACCGAGAAATCTTTGTACTGAATAGGAAGCGGCAAAAGCTCTTGACCTTCATATAAGCTAACAAATTCATTAACCAGGATGCCAGTTGAAACCCCATCAGAAATGATATGATGTATATCAAAGAGCAACAGATATTTCTCATCGACAAGTTTTACAAGTTGCACCCTAAAAAGTGGTGCATTACTTAAATCAAAAGGTTGCACAAAATTATTGACTATTTCATTTACTTTCTCCTCAGCAGCATGAATGTAGCTTACTGAAAACTTAACTTCATGGTGAATCTTTTGGAAAATTTCTTCTTCTATCAGTTCAAATGATGTACGAAGAGTTTCATGTCTTAATACTAATTGTCTAAATGCATTTTCTAACCTTTCCAGGTCAAGTGCACCTTCAATCATTAACGCCCCTGGCATATTGTAACTTATCCCAACATCTTTAAACTGACATGGTATGTACAATCTCTTCTGTGCTGAAGATGCTGGGTAAACATTTGTAGAATATTTTGTTGAGTTAACATCTTTTTGATCTACAGGTTTTATTGATGAGTACAGATTTTCTTCTGTACCAGCAATATACTGGGCCAGCTCCCTGATTGTCGGCCTTTTGAATACCTCTCCTAAAGGCACTTCTGCATTTAACTCTTTGTGGATTTTTGAGACAAGTACCATTGCCTTTAACGAATGCCCACCGACTTCAAAGAAGTTGTGATTGATACCTATGCCTGTCATTCCTAAAACTTCCTGCCATAGCTCGATCAATTTTTCTTCTACCTCATTGATTGGTGCCACATATTCTATCCCAATTTCCATTCCACCTTCCAGATTAGGTAGGGATTTTCTATCTACCTTACCACTTGAGGTAAGAAGTAAATTATCTATCTGAACAAAATATGACGGGATCATATAGTCTGGCAGTTCTTTTAAAAGATGAGCTCTAAGTTCGGCAGCGGTGAGTTCATCCATAGAAACTATATATGCACACAGGTATTTACTTCCATTGGCATCTACCTTATCAATTACCACTACATCTTTTATGAATTCGTGTTTTAAAAGCTGGGATTCAATCTCTTCTGGTTCAATTCTATATCCTCTAATCTTAACTTGATGATCTCTCCGACCGATAAATGTGATATTACCATCAGCTTGCCAAGTTGAAAGATCTCCTGTCCGATATATTCTTTCATTAGGTAAAAATGGATGTTGTACAAATTTCTCTGCTGTAAGGTCAGATTTATTTAAATATCCTCTCGCCAATCCCACTCCTGCTACACAAAGTTCTCCTGGAACTCCCACAGGTGTAGGGTTATTATCTTTATCCAGGATATAGACTCTGTTGTTAGCGATAGGTTTTCCAATGGTAGTTTTTCCTAGTTCACATCTTGCTACTATCGAATCTACTGTTCCTTCAGTTGGCCCATAGTGATTACTTAACTGATATCCTAATGAAAGAATCTGATCCTTTAACGAATCCTCAAGTTTATCACCTGCAACCACAACTTTGTTTAAAGTTTTAGGCTTTTCATCCTGTGTAAGTAGTTCTTTTAAAGTGACTGGAACAAATTGAGCGATATTAATGCGATTTTCTTTCACAAATTTGATAAACTCTATTCTATCCAGAGCTATTTCTTTTCTGATAATATAAATCGTTGCTCCAAAGAGCAATGGTGGGAAAATTTCACTTATTGAACCATCAAAAGCTACATTAGCCATATGAACAATATTTCGATTTTCCTCAAAACATAACAATTCATTCCAATAACTTGACAGATTGACTACACCCTGATGTTCAAGCATTACTCCCTTAGGATTACCTGTAGAACCTGAAGTGTACATTATGTAAGCCAAATCTGTTGGTTTGTTAATATTCACTAAATTACCTTCATTGCAAAGATCTCTATCCTGCAAATCAATGATAATTCCATCATACTTGATTTTTGTGTCGTTAGAGATAGTATCACTAACAAAATATTTTTTTGCATACTCATTCTGAGCAATTAAAATCTTAGCTCCACTATCTTCAAGCATATATTTAATTCTTTCAACAGGATATTCTGGATCTATCGGCATATATGCGCCACCAGCTTTTAATACCCCTAATATGGCTATAACCATATCTATTGATCGCTCAGCCATTATGCCAATAATTTCATCCCGCTGAACACCTTTTTCTCTAAGTAAATGGGCCAGTTGATTTGTCTTGATATTTAATTCTCTATATGTCAGTTTATTTTCCTCAAAAACTAAGGCTAGATTATCTGGTGACTTTTCAGCCTGTTCTACAAATAGTTCGTGTAATGTTTTATCTTCCACATACTCATACTCCATCTGGGTAGCATTAAATCCATACAGAATCTGCTGTTTCTCTGTTTCACTAAGCATATTGATCTCTGCCAGTCTCGCCTCTGGATTCAGAGTAACCTGTCTTAAAATATTCACATAATGAGTTAGTAATTTTTCTATCGTCTCCTTTTTATAGAGATCGACACAATATTCCATAATAAAGGCTATCCGATCATCTCCTTCAACAGCATCAAGTGTCATATCAAACTTTGAAATGTTATTAAGAGAACTATATGGAACAAACTCTAAATCTCCGGTTTTCATCACATCACGATCGAAATTCTTCACAGAGAACATTACATCAAATAAAGGATTCCGACTCAAATCTCTCTGTAGATTAAGTTTTTCCACCAACTCTTCAAACTGATAATCCTCATTATCATATGCTTTTATCGTATTTTCTCGAACTTCTGCAAGTAACTTGACAAAAGTTTTATTGCCAGATGGTGCATTTCTCATTGCAAGTGTGTTTACGAACATTCCAATAACATTTTGCAGATCAGCATGGCGTCTTCCAGCAGTTGGTGAACCTATTACAATATCCTCTTGCCCTGAGTATTTTGATAACAACACATAAAATGCTGATACCAATACCATATACATTGTGGAATTAGTCTGAGTTGCCAGTTCCTTCAATTGTTCAGTAATTTCACTACCTATCTGAATTCTGATCTGGTCACCTCTAAAACTCTGAATTAACGGACGAGGATAATCAGTTGGCATATTCAATATCGGAATTTCACCATCTTCAGAATCTGCAAAGATATCAAGCCAGTAGTTTTCTTGCTCTTTAATCGTTCCATTTGCAAACAATGTGTTTTGCCATACTGCAAAGTCTTTGTACTGGACAGGAAGAACTAGAAGTTCCTGCCCTCCATATAGGCTGACAAACTCCTTGACCAGTAAGCCCACAGAAGTACCATCAGAAATAATATGATGCATATCAACGAGTAACAGATGTCTTGTCTCTTCTAATTTAACAAGTTTCACTCTCAAAAGAGGTGCTTTGCTTAAATCAAAAGGACGAACAAATCCTTTGATAATCTCCTCTGCTTGATCTTCACTAGCCTCATCAAAACTAATTTCGAAATCAACATCCTTGTGTACCTTTTGGACAACTTCACCATCTATCATTACAAAAGATGTTCGGAGTGATTCATGTCTTTCAATAAGTTCAAAGAAAACATTACTTAACTTATCAACACTTAGCTCACCATTGATATACATTACTTTTGGCATGTTATAACTTGTTGAATTACTTTCCATCTGATGAAGTACATATAACCGTTTTTGAGCTGAAGATAAAGGATAATATTCACGTTCTTCCACAGGCTCAATTTCACTATAGGCTTTCTTAACAGATTCTTCAATTATCAATGCCAGTTCGCGAATAGTTGAATGTGTAAAGACTGTTTTTAAAGACAGTTCCACATCAAATTCCCGATGAATTTTGTTAATCAGCATAATAGCCTTTAAGGAATGACCACCTAGAACAAAGAAACTGTCATTCACACCTATAGTATTTCTACGCAAAATATCTGACCAGATTTGAGCCAATTTAATTTCTATAGTAGTTGTAGGTTGCTCAAACTCTTTTCCTATTTCGACTTTCTCCCTAGGCTCAGGCAATGCCTTATAGTCAATTTTACCGTTTGGTGTCAACGGCAATCTGTCTAAAGTGATAAAATATCCAGGAATCATAAATTCTGGCAAGTATTCAGTCAAAAACTCTCTGATTTGAAGAGAAGAAACCTCTTCTTTTAAAACCAGATATGATGCAAGATATGTTTCGCCATCACTATCTTTTCTATCCATCACCACTGTTTCTAGAACTGCTGGGTGTTTTAGCAACATATTTTCGATTTCACCAGGTTCGATCCTAACTCCTCTGATTTTAACCTGATTGTCGATTCTACCAATAAACTCTAAATTTCCATCATAGAGAATTCTACCTAAATCTCCTGTTTTGTACAACAGATCATCTAAATCATTGTTAAAAGGATTAGGAATAAATATTTCAGAGGTAAGCTCTGGATTCCTAAAATACCCTTTAGTCCGATAGGGAGTCCTGATATAGATTTCACCAATAATTCCCGGTAAACAAAGATTCTTATCTTCATCCAAAATCATTATCTGACTACCTTCCATGGCCTTTCCTACCGGGATTACCCTAGTATATCGATCTTCTTTATTTAAAAAATAGTAGGTTTTGACCATGGTTGTCTCTGTCGGGCCATATAGGTTAATTAGCTGAATTCTACCACCAAAAATCTCATACCAGTTATCTACCATCTGAGTAGTAACCCGTTCACCTGACATCAAAATATATTGTAATTTCATGAACATCTCATTACTTAGTTCAGCCTGGTTGATTAGTTTAAAGATACTTGGTACACAATGAACTAGGGTAACTCCACTTTGATCAATCCATTTGGCAAGTTTATCGCCATTCATAGAAGTCTCTTTGCTCTCCGGGATACAGATTGTACCACCAGCAATTAACGGAACAAAGATATCTCTTAAAAAAGCATCAAAAGCAGGTGTTGATAACTGGCTCACCTTACATCTTTCGATCAAGTTCAGTTTTTCTATCTCCCACTTAATAAAATGCAATAATCCCTGATAACATCCAACAATCCCTTTTGGTTTTCCTGTTGATCCCGAGGTGAAGTAAAGATAGATCTCATCATCTGGTCTATAGATTATTTCTGGTCTTAGCATTCTGATATCAGATTTGTTTAATTGAGTAAATTCCTCTATAAGTCTAATCTCTACTTTAGTGGAACCTGTTGAAGATATTAATTTAGTTACATTCTCCAAATTACTCTGATCAGTCAAAATCAGCTTAAGATCAGCAATTTGCAGCAACGTTTCTAACCTTTTCTCAGGATGGGATAGATCAAAAGGAACGAAAGTATATCCTGATTTCAAGATACTCAACAATGCCGTAATTATTTCCAGCCGATCAAGGGTCATGATACCAATCCGTGAACCCTTCTCAAATCCCATATCTAGTATAGAATTAGCTATAGCATTCGATCTCTGGTCAAGTTCAGCATAAGTTATAACTTTTTGCCCAGATTCAACTGCAATTTTTTCGGGATATCTATCGACATTATTGTAGAAGAGACCTTCCAATGTTTGATCCTGCAAAGCGTTTACAGATAAATTCTTTTGGAATTTATGAGCAAATGGTTTATTCTCTTGTAGTGAAACTTTACCAATTTGATAGATTAATTTGTCAGATTCTTCTACTACCTCTTTAAGAATATCAATAAAGCTAGAAGCCAAAACCTGTATAGTCTCTTTTTTGAAGAGAACAGTACAGAAATTAAAGATACACTGAATACTTTTCTCACCTTCAAAAGCATATAATATCAGATCATATTTAGCAGCTCTATTTTCAAGATTATAAGGAGCAACTTTTAGATTTCCAGCAGTAATCCCTGATCGATCAGGATTTTGCATATTAAACACAACGTCAAACAATGGATGACGGCTCAAATCTTTCAGAATGTTGAGCTTTTCCACTAATTGTTCAAACTGGTAATCCTGATTTTCAAAAGCGCTTAAAGAATTCTCCTTGACCTCTTGTAAAAACTCTTTAAAAGTCTTATTAGCTGTAGGGTGATTTCTCAATGCTAGAGTATTTACGAATATACCAATAATACTCTCTAAATCTGGATGATGTCTTCCAGCAATTGGTGAACCTACCACAATATCTTTTTGATCTGAGTATTTTGATAATAATATATTGTAACTTGCCAGTAACACCATGAACAATGTCGTTTCAGTTTCTCTGGAAAGAGCAACTAACTTACCGGTCAATTCTTCACTCATTGCAAAAAATACGTTACTTCCCTCAAATGTATGTTCACGAGGACGAGGATAATCAGTAGGCAGGTTGAGAACCGGGAATTCACTGTTTTCTGGATGTGCAAATGTATCCAGCCAATATGCTTCCTGTTCTTTGATCACCCCAGTTGCAAACAATTCATTCTGCCATACAACGAACTCTTTATACTGGAGACGAAGTGGTAAAAGTTCTTTTCCTTCATATAAGCTGGCAAACTCTTTTACCAGAAGACCAGTTGACGTACCATCTGAAATAATATGATGTATATCAACTAGTAACACATAACTATTATCAGCTTGTTTAACAAGCCCAACTCTCAATAAAGGTGCTTTTTTTAGATCAAAGGGTTTCACAAACTGCTTCACTATTTTACTCAATTCACTTTCCTCTGCTTCAAAATAAGTTACTTCAAAATCCACATCCTGATGTACTCTCTGTACAATCTCACCATCAATCGTTTCAAAGGAGGTACGCAAGGATTCATGTCTTTGGATAAGCTTTTGGAATACATCTGTCAACCTCTCAACACTCAGTTCACCCGTAATAGACAGCACCTTTGGAATATTGTAACTTGTTGATTTATTTTCCATCTGCTGCAAGAGATATAACCGTTTCTGAGCCGATGAAACAGGGTAATATTCTCTCTCTTCAATCTGCTCAATTCGCATATAAGTAGATTCACTAGATTCTTCGATAACTTTAGCCAATTTACGAATTGTCTGATATTTAAAGACCGTTCTCAAAGGTAGTTCTACATTTAACTCTTTATAGATTTTTGCGATTAAAGAGGTCGCCTTTAATGAATGTCCACCCAAAATAAAAAAGTTGTCATTTACACCTATTCCCGCTCTTCCCAAAATCTCAGACCAGATTTCAACTAGTTTGACTTCCAGAGTGGTTTTAGGCGGTTCATACTCAACACCAGTTTCGATTTTACCTTCAGGTTCTGGCAAAGCTCTATAGTCAATCTTGCCGTTTGGTGACAAAGGCAATCTATCTAAACTGACAAAGTATGAAGGAATCATGTATTCAGGTAAGTATCCAATCATAAACTCTCTTAATTCAAGAGAAGTAACATTCTCTTTTAAAACAAAATAAGCCGCTAGATATATTTCAGCATCATCATCTTTTCGATCAATGACAACTGTTTCTAATACTGCAGGATGTTTTAGCAGCGTATTTTCTATTTCACCCGGTTCAATCCTGACTCCCCTGACTTTAACCTGATTATCTGTTCTGCCGATAAACTCCAAATTTCCATCAGGCTGAATCCGCCCAATGTCGCCAGTTTTGTACAGAAGATCATCTAAATCATTGTTAAAAGGATTAGGAACAAATACCTTGGAGGTTAGTTCTTCGTTCTTAAAATATCCCCTAGAACGGTATGGAGTACGCAAATATATTTCACCACTAACTCCAGTCGAACAAAGATTCATCTCGTCATCCAAGATAATTATCTGGCTACCATCCAAAGCCTTACCCACCGGGATAGTCCTTTTTGTACAATCTTCTTCTTTTATGAAATAACAAGCTTTGAATAAGGTTACTTCAGTCGGGCCATAAACGTTCACCAACTGAATTCTTTCTCCAAAAATCTCATACCAGGGAGCTAAAATCTGAGGAGTAACCCGCTCACCAGCTAGTAAAATATACTGCAATTTTTGGAACATCTCTTTACTTATCTCAGCCTGATTGATTAGCTTAAAGACGCTTGGAACACAGTGAATTAAGCTAACTCCGCTTTGATCAATCCACCTAGCTAATTTACTTCCACTCATGGAAATCTCTTTACTCTCAGGAATACAGATTGTACCTCCTGCAAGTAATGGTACAAAGATATCCCGTAAAAAAGGATCAAAAGCTGGCGAAGATAATTGACTAACCTTAGAATTTTTGCCCAAATTCAGTCTTTCTCGCTCCCACAAACTAAAATGTAACAGACCTTGATAGCGACCGACAATCCCTTTAGGTTGACCTGTAGAACCTGAAGTGAAGTAGAGGTAGGTATCATCATCTGGTAAATGAGTGATTCCAGGTCTTTCTACTGCACCTTGGAACTCATTAATAATTTTAATCTCTAAAACACCTGCACCTGTTGCGGTTCCCAGACTTGCTGTCAGATTCGTTACTTTCTCCAAATTATTTTTATCTGTTAAAACCAACCTTGTATCAGCAATTTGTAATAGTGTTTTCAATCTCTGTTCTGGATAAGTTAGATCAAAAGGAACAAAGATATATCCTGATTTCAAAATACCCAGTATTGATGTAATTATTTCCAAACGATCAAGGGTCATTACACCAATTCGAGATCCTTTTTCAATTCCTAGCTTTAAAATTGAATTAGCAATTGCATTTGATCTCTTGTCAAGTTCAGCGTAGCTGATAGATCTTTTTCCATATTCAATAGCAATATTTTCAGGATATCTATCAACATTTTCATAGAAAACTCCTTCTATTGTATAATTTAGCAAACTTGTTAAGTTTAAGTCTTTAGTATATTCATTACTTAATGATCTATTCTTCGTTGGCACAATTTTGCTAATTTGATAGATAGGTTTTTCGGGTTCTTTTATTATCTCTTTGAAAATATCTTTAAAGCTTGACACATAAGATTGAATAGTCTCTTTACTAAACAAGGCAGTTCTATAATTAAAGAGACAACGAATTTTGTCATTATCTTCAATTGCATAGAATACCAAGTCATATTTAGCTGTTTTGTTGTCGAAAAGGTAAGATGATAATTTTAAATCCCCTGCCATAATTTCAGGCTGGTCAGGGTCTTGCATGACAAACATGACATCAAATAAAGGGCTTCTACCTAAATCCCTGGGAATATTAAGTTTCTCCACCAATTGCTCAAACTGGTAATCCTGGTTATCAAAAGCTTTCAGAGTATTCTCCCCTACTTCCTCTAAAAACTCTTTAAAAGTCTTCTTACCTTCAGGAAAATTACGTAATGCCAGAGTATTTAAAAACATACCTATAATACTCTCTAAACCTGCATGATGCCTTCCAGCCATTGGCGAACCTATCACAATATCTTCCTGTCCTGAATATTTTGACAGCCAGACATTATAACTTGCCAACATTATCATAAACATTGTCGCATTTGTTTCTTTAGAAAGAGCTTTCAATTTTCCGGTAATTTCTGCGTCAATTTCAAATCTTACTATACTTCCTTCGTAGGTACTATCTGGCAGACGCATATAATCAGTAGGCATATTAAGCACAGGAATTTCTCCCGTTTGTGAATTTTTAAAGGTATCCAACCAGAATTTTTCTTGCACCTTAATAGCATCAGATGTAAACAAATCATTCTGCCATTTGGAGAAATCTTTGTATTGAATTGGTAGAGGCAAAAGTTCTTTACCCTCATATAACGAGACAAGTTCTTTTATTAATATAGCAATTGACGCACCATCAGAGATTATGTGATGCATATCAAAAAATAAGGCATGTTTGTTATCAAGTTTAGCAAGCCATACTCGCAATAGAGGAGCTTTACTCAAATCAAAAGGTTGCACAAACTGTTTCAATAATACATCTAATTCACTCTCTTTTGAATTAAGATAGGTTATCTTAAATTCCACCTCTTGATGTACTCTTTGAACAATATCCCCATCTTTACTTTCAAAGGATGTGCGTAGTGTTTCATGTCTATTGATAAGAGTAATGAAACTCTGTTCCAATTTCTGATAGTTCAGTACACCTTCTAGCATAATTAGCCGGGGAATATTATAGCTTAGATTTGATCTGTCAAGTTGATTTAATATAGAAAGTCTCTTCTGAGCTGAGGACATTGGATAAACACCATTTTTATATTCTTTCTCATCTAAAGGCGCAATCATAGAAGACCTATTTTTCACTGAGTTTTCTATGTATGCTGACAATTTCTTGATAGTTGGATTTACGAAAATTTCTTTAAGTCGCACTTCCAGATTTAATTCTTTTTGGATTTTCGCTACAATGGTCATCGCTCGTAATGAATGTCCACCCATATCAAAAAAATTATGGTTAACACCAATACCATCTACCCCAAAAATTTCAGACCAAATTTTAACTAATACTTCTTCAATTTCACTTTGTGGGGCAAGATATTCAACTCCAGAGTCAATTGTTTTTGCAGGATCAGGTAAAGATTTACGATTAATTTTACCATTTGGAGTCAATGGCATCTTCTCAAGTTGAACAAAATAGGCTGGTATCATATGATCTGGTAGCTTAGTTGCCAGTGCTTCACGTAATTTGCTAACCTCAAAAGGTTCATTTAAAATGATATATGCACAGAGGTATTTACTGCCATCTTCCTCTTCTCTGGCAGTCACCACAGCTTCGTTTACATTTTCAAATTGCACTATCTGATTCTCAATCTCTCCAGGTTCTATCCTAACTCCCCTTATTTTAACCTGGTGATCTACCCTTCCCACGATTTCAACATCTTTGTTGGGATGCGTTATCCCTAAGTCACCGGTTTTATAAATAATATCCTGAGGATTATTGGTAAATGGATTTTGCAAAAAAACTTCTCTGGTTAAATCACGATCATTATAATATCCAGAAGAAATATATGGTGTCCGAATGTAAATCTCCCCAACACTTCCAACAGCACATTTTTGCATTTTGCTGTTTAAGATCATCACTCTTACTCCATCAATTGGCTTTCCAACAGGAATAGATACTCTATCAATATCATCTTCACTAATTCGATAAAATAGTTTTGCAAGGGTTGTTTCTGTTGGACCATACAGATTTACAAGTTCAATCCTTTTTCCGAAAAGCTTAAAGAATTTCTTTATGTCATTTCCGCGTAATAACTCTCCTGCTAAAAGAATATACTCTAGCTTTAAAAAACAGTTTGCATCATCTAACTCTGCCATCAAAGCTTTAAACAAGGATGGAACAGTGTGCATCAGATTAATTTGCTTATCATCAATCCACTTCTTAAGTTTTAATGGATTTAGGACTATTTCACGGTTTTCTGGTATCACAAGGGTTGCCCCTGTACACAATGGAACAAAAATATCCCTCAAGAACGGGTCAAAAGATGGTGAAATGATTTGGCTTACTTTGAAACTTTCATCAATGCCAAATTCCTTGATCTCCCAATCAATAAAATGCTTTAAACTTCTATGTCTTCCTAGAACAGCTTTAGGTTTACCTGTTGATCCAGAAGTAAAGTAAATATAGCAATGTTTATTTCGACTACTTGCAGGATTCTGATATTCTTTCGGCAAATTACTATCAAATTGAAAAACATCAATGTTGTTATACTGCGCAACATCTGCAAAATTGGTATCATTTAAATCCAGTACCAGAGCATTTATTCTCCGCTTTTCTCCTTCCATCATCCTATCAAGTTTATCCAGCCAAGCCGATCTAGTTATAACCCAATCAGCATCTATTTTATCAATCATTAATTTTATGCGACTTTCTGGAAACTCTGGATCTATAGGTGCGAATACCCCACCACATTTAATTACACCAAGAATCGCTTCGATAAGTTCTATACTATTCTCAAGCATCACAGGTATATTTTTATTCTTCTTGATGTTTACAGATAAAAAGTTAGCAATCTGATTAGAACTTTCTTCAAACTCCATAAAAGAAACCTTTTCATTGCCGCGCTCTATTGCTATTTTATTGGGCATTTGTGAGGCCACATAACTTATTTTTTCATGTAAACTTTGAAATTCCATAAAGTTCCTCCTTAGTTAAAGGGCGCGCACGCTACACATGCGCGCCTTTAATAATTAGAAAAAATCCTGATTGTCGAATTCTACATCAAAGTCGTCTAAATATTCATCTAAGTCATCGGTACCCTTAAGGAAGATTTGGCTAATTAAAATCTCCTCTTTATTCATTATTGATTCAATAACAGTATTAAAACTTTCTAATATATTCTCAATCTTATACTCTTCTAGAGTATTTATGAAAACAGCATTCAATGAAATCTTATCTTTACCTTCTTGCACGTAAAGGGTAAGACTATACTTAGGCTCGACCTCCTCAAATGGGTAAGGTTTTATGGTGACTCCATCAAGAATCAGCTCTTCGACTTGATAAGGCATATAATTAAATAATATTGAGAACAAGGAATTCTCGCGGAAATCCCACTTTTCTATAGCTTTCGCATACAAGTATTCGTAAGGGTAATCCTGATTTTCTTGAGCCTCCAACCAATCTTCTTTAAGGCTTAATAGATATTCTTTAAATTCGCCATCGTTTTGAATTTTGCTGCGAATGATTAGTACATTTAAGAAAATTCCAATGATATTTTCAAGTTCTTCATGTCTTCTCCCTGCCTGTGGAATACCGATTGAAATATCATCTTGATCAATCATTTTCATAATGATTATTTTAAAGATTGCTAGCATAAATATAAAATTTGTAATTTTATGTTTGACACAAAACTCGTTTATTTTTTCCGTTAATACTTCATCTAGTTCAATAAACAATCTTCTTCCCTTAGAATCTCCATTGAAAGTAATGTTTCTGGCTGGTAACTCTGTGTAAGCAAAGTTATCCAATTTTTTATCCCAGTATTCACCCAACTTTTGCAAACGTTCCGATTCTAGAAGAGAGTTATGCCAGAATGCAAAATCTTTATATTGGATTCTAAGTGGCAATAAATCATTTTCTGCATATAGATTGGCAAAATCTCTAGTTAAAATTGTTTTCGATACACCGTCTGAAATAATGTGGTGCATGTCAAATAATAATAGATGTTTCATCTCACCAAATTTTATTAAAGCAACTCTTAAGAGAGGTGCACGGCTTATATCAAAGGGTTTGATAAATTGTCCGGCAAATTCTCTAAGATTTTCTTCAGCGGTTTCCATGTAATCTATGGCGATATCCACATTGTCATGAATTCTCTGCATTGGTTCCCCATCAACTAATTTAAACGATGTCCGTAAGGCTTCATGTCTTTCGACAAGTTTCTGAATTGCTTTCTCCAATTTTGTTTTATTCAAATCGCCTTCAAGAATAATTGCTGATGGCATATTGTATGCTGTTGATTTTTCATCAAGTCGCCATTGAATATGTATCCTCTTTTGGGATGATGATACTGGATAGAATTCCATCTCTTCTACAAGCTGAATTGCAGTGTACATATTCCGTTCGGCGTTAGCAATGTAACTAGCCAACTCTCTAATAGTAGGATTTTTGAATATATCACTCAAAGACACTTGCACATTTAATTCCTTGTGGATTTTTGCAATCAATACCGTCGCCTTTAAAGAATGCCCACCCACTTCAAAGAAGTTATGATCAATTCCCAAATTATCTACTGCCAATACATTTTCCCAAATTTGCACTAACTTTTCTTCCGATTTATTTTGTGGTACTTCATAAGAAACTCCTATTGTGATATTGCCATCCAATTCAGGTAAAGCCTTTCGATCAATCTTACCATTTGAAGTATAAGGTAGTTTTTCTATCTGGATAAAATAAGATGGAATCATATATTCTGGTAAATTTTTTCTTAAGTGTTCTCTCAAGTTTTTGATAGACATTTCTTTTTCCCCAACTATGTATGCACATAGTGCTTTAGTTCCATCTTTATCTTCTTTATCTATCACAACTGTTTCTTTGATTTGACTATAACTTAATAATTGACTTTCAATCTCTCCAAGTTCAATCCTATATCCTCTAATCTTTACCTGTTGATCTATCCTACCCAAAAACTCAATGTTTCCATCTGGTAACCATCTTGCAAGGTCGCCTGTCCTATAGATTCTTTCACCTAGATTCACATTTTCACTGGCAAATGGGCTCTGGATATATTTTTCGACTGTTAATTCTTCTTGATTTAAATAACCACGTGTTACACCATCTCCAGAAACACATAACTCACCTAGAACCCCTATTGGGCATATGTTCAGATATTTGTCTAAAATATATACTTGATAATTCGAAATTGGTTTTCCGATCGGTATATTTGTGATCTTATCAGTTGTGCATCTAAAATAGGTTGCACAAACTGTAGATTCGGTTGGTCCATAGGTGTTATAGACCTTTGCATATTTTAAGAGTTCTGTGATATGCTCTCCTTTTAATACATCTCCACCACTGATAAATGTATGAATGGAGTTTAATGGTTCGTTTTTATCAAACTCATTTAACATCAAAGGTGAGCAACTTACCATAGTTACTTGATTTTCTGTTATTGTCTTCATAAGTGAACGGATATCAACTATCTCTTCATTTTCAGGAAGTACTAACCTACCACCAACAGTCAAAATAGGATAGATTTCTTCTACTGATGCATCAAAAGCAAAAGATGCCTGTTGTAATACAATATCATCAGAATTTAGCGCAAATTCCTGTTGAAAAGCATGAATATAAGCCATGAGATTTCGCTGTTCAACCATAACACCCTTTGGTTTGCCAGTTGATCCCGAAGTATAGATGATATAAGCTAGATTATTGATACTACTAATAGTTTCTAAATTGAGTGAATTATCGTTAGTATATATATCTTGATCTGAGATATCTATAATGTCACCATTAAAATCTATTTTTCCTTTTAGATCTGTCTCAGTTAAAAGTATATCAATTCCACTATCCTCCAAAATATATTGGATTCTATTAAGAGGATATTTAGGATCAATTGGCACATAAGCACCACCAGCTTTTAAGACTCCAAACATGCCAATTATCATTTCGGGTGAACGATTTAGCATCAATCCCACTAATTGATCTGCTTTCACACCTTTTGCACGTAGCATTCTTGCTAATTGATTTGCTTTCTTGTTCAATTCTAGATATGTTAGTTGCTGATCTTTATAGATGATTGCAATCTTATCTGGAGTTTTTGCGACCTGTTCTTCAAATAATTCCTGTATCATTTTATCTTTTACATAATCTAAATAAGTGTGATTAAATTCAGATAAAATCTTCTCTCTTTCTTCATCTTCAAGCATATTTATTTGACATAATTTAATTTTTGTATCTGCTGCTACTGCATCAAGTATGTTTTTCAAATGTAAGCTCATTCTTTCGATTGTTTCTCTCTTAAATAACATTTTACTGTATTCAAAATTTAATATTATATCTTCCCCACCAGCGTCTTCACATGCTGAGATTGATAAATCAAATTTTGAAGTTTTCTGGTCATAATCATATAATTTTAATGCTAAATTCTCAATTTTTAATTCCCCATTATTTTCTCCCAATTCTCCACTATCTACATTTTGCAGCATAAACATTACATCAAATAGTGGATTTCTACTTAGATCCCTTTTTAAATTTAATTTATCCACTAACTCTTCAAATTGATAATCCTGATTTTCATAGGCATTCAATGCATTTTCTTTTACTTTCCTCAAGAATTCTTCATAGGTCTTATTTCCGTGAGGATAGTTTCTCATCGCAAGAGTGTTAACAAACATTCCAATAATTTTCTCAAGATCGGCATGTGGTCTACCTGCTATCGGACTTCCAATTATGATATCTTCCTGCCCACTATATTTGGATAATAATATGTTTATCCCTGATAAAAGCACCATATATAGTGTACTTCCTGTATTACTTGCGATTCTCTTTAAATTTTTAGCAAGATGCTGATCTAATTTAAATGTAATGTGATCTCCTGCAAAACTTTGTTTAAGTGATCTGGAATAATCTGTTGGTATATTTAGTATCGGTACCTCAACACTAAATCTCTCAAGCCAGTACTCCTCTCGCTTTTTCATAAGATCTGAATGCAATAGCGTATTTTGCCATTCTGCATAATCCTTATATTGAATCCTTAAACTATCTAACTCTTTGCCTTCATACAGAGAAGCAAATTCTTTTATCAGGATTCCCAGGGAAGTACCATCTGAAATTATATGGTGCATATCAACGATTAATACATATTTATCTTCTGCCAACCTGATAACTCCTACTCTAAACAAAGGAGCTTTGCCCAAATCAAAGGATCTGATAAATTCTTTGATTATATCTTCTACAGGTTTGTCTGTGTTTTCGATAA
>JAGMES010000120.1 GCA_023128035.1 Halanaerobiales bacterium
GATAAAAATAGATCGTTTAATGATTCGGATATCGTTATCTTTTCTTTAGGTATATGGTGCGCGCATCCAGTTTCTATCCCGACAAAACTGCACGCTGGGATCTGTGCGGGGGGCATCGAGTGATCGGCGTTTCTACCGTGACCACGTAATTTGGGCTAGTTTAGAGGCAAGTCGAAAAGAGATAAAGATTAATAAGGAATGTTGATGTATGCGTTAAAACCTCATTATAACGAAAATCCTTGATTGCATAAGAGCCTTTAAGGGTAATGGTGATGTAGACGGTGGTTGAGATGGATGAAACCTTTGTACCCTTATTATATAAAGGAAACCATAAGAAAAGTGGTTTTAAAATGCCAAGACCTGCTCGTAAAAGAGGAAAGCAATCAAAAAGCGTGGAATAAGTAATGAGCAAGTTTGTATAGCAACTGCTATAGACAGGAATGGTAATATAATATTAGAACCAATATATACAGGTAGAATAAGTCATAGTGACCTTGAAAGGTTTTATAAGGGGCGTATAGATGAAAAATCAATATCTGTACTGATAGCCACAAATCCTATATACAATTTGCCAAAGACCTTGAATTAGACCATAAAAGAATAATGAGAGGACACTATAAAAATGGTATTTATCACATTAATCACATCAATGCTTTGCACAGCAAATTCAAAGGATGGATGTATAGATTTGAAAGTGTATCTACTAAATTCTTATCAAACTATATGGCTTGGTACAAATGGCTTGAAAGTTTTAATGATGATAAGGAAATAATAAGAACTAAAAATATGTTGGTTCATAGTATTATTCCTTTTGTTGATATAAAGATTGTAGATTATAAGCAAAGCATTGCATTATTTATATAAATTAACACTTGAAGTATATATTAAGATTTAAGGCTATTATAATAGTTGTCACATAAGGGGGAGTGTTTATGAAAAGTAATGATGAGGATTTACGAAAGCGAGGTTTTATCACTATAGAAGATATTAATAAATTTCAACAATGCTCTAATAGTGAATTAATTTTACTAATAAATTCACCAAAATCTGTTGAAAGGTCAGTTGCCATAAATTTGCTATCAAATAGATTTTACACTGAAGATTTGGAGTTTGTTAAAATTCTATTGGAAAGACTTTGTGTTGAAAAGTGCCTTTATACAAAAATTGAAATTTGTAAGGCTCTTGAAAAAGGTGGCATTGAAACTGCTGAACAAATGATACAATATTTGGGGTGCATAGGGAAAAATCAACATTTATGTTTACCGAAAAGAAGTTCTAAAAAAAGTAGTTATCCATTGCCAAGAGACATTATAGCACGAAGTTTAGGAAAAATGAATGTAGAAATTTTACCTGTATTATTCAATATATTAAACGGTACTAATCAAGAAAAAATTTCAGAAGTTATTGACGCTATTGGCTTTATGTTATTTTATAACCAAGATTATACCAATGAACATTTCTTTAAATCAATTATAAGTATACTAAATAAATATTCAGGAAACGACATAATCGTTTGGAAGTGTGTAGTATGTCTTTCTTCTTTTAGGACACAAGGTAGCATTGAGGTTTTAAATCAAGTTCTGAATAGTAATAAAAATGATATAATTAAATGTGAGGCAAAACGTTCTTTAAGAATAATAGGTGATAACTATGAACTATAAAATAGTTAAGTTAAATAGATTTAAAGTTTGTGGTATATCAACTCTTTTAACTACTTTTCAAAATAAAAATTTAGAAATTTCTAAAAAATTCTGGGTGATTTTCAACAAAAAACTAAGATATAATAAAATATCTCAAGGCGATATTTGGTGTAAATATGCTTTCACATATAAAAAAGATAATAATTACTTTTATTATTGTGCAGTTCCTTATTATGAAGTAGTTCCAGTTGGATTTGAAATAAAGGAAATTGAGGAAAGTTATTATTTAGTGTTTGAACATATAGGAAAGATAGATAATATAAAAAATAATATTAGTTATATTTATAAAGAATTTCTTCCATTAAATTGTTTTGAGATATCTAAAAAACAATTTTTCCATTTTGAGAAGTATGATTACAGATTCAAATGGAATCATCCTAATTCAGTTATAGAAATTTACTTGCCAATAAAATATGAGTTAACTACTAAAATCTATAAATAATAAGGTAGTCTATATAGACTGCCTTATTAAAGTATTTAAATCAACATTTTCATCTAACAGAGCCATTATTAAAGACGCTTTGGTTTGATTTTTTCCCTTCATATAATTTAATATTTCTTCTGAAATTAAGATATTCAGTGGTCGAATGATTAGGTTTATAATTGTTAATATTAGTAATTTATCGAAAAGTATCATTTGTGCTACTAAGACGATATGAATTTGCATTTGATACAATGAAGTTTTATTGGTTTAGATTTGCTGGATACGTAAGGTTTCATATTTAAAACAGTTCTAAACGATTGGTGTGGAATCAAGAAAAGTGGGCAAGAAATCTACTCTTAACACGACCGCCCAAACTACGTGTAACACGGCATATCCTAAATTCTCTCGGCAAAAACCGCCTCGAGAACTTCAGATAAGTGCCGGATCTGTTCTGCGAAATGGTGCGAGAGCGAAAATTCTTAGAAAATGGATTGGTCTATGTCAGTTGATTATGGATCTGTGCGGGGGGCGTCGAGTGATCGGCGTTTCTACCGTGACCCTGAAATATGCTTAGCCTTCGGGAAATTAAAAGACAAAAGGAGAATTTAAAATGAGTTATGAATCGAACTGGTTTACAGTTGAAAAAATAGATGATACTACTTTTGCAATAAGTGAATATGGTCATTGGGAAAAAGTTCATTCATACTTATTAATAGGCAGCGAAAGTGCTTGTTTAATTGATACTGGTTTAGGTATTGGCAATATTAAAAAAGTAGTAGATGGATTGACGAATCTACCTATAAAAGTACTCACTACTCATGTACACTGGGATCATATTGGTGGACACGGTTTTTATGATAATATTTATGTGCATAAAGCTGACGCTGACTGGCTAACAAAAGGAATTCCTATTCCTTTAGAGAATATTCGCAAAAATGTAGTAAAAGAGCCAATATCCAAACCATTCCCCAAAGGTTTTGATATATCAATTTATTATCCTTTTACAGGAAAACCAAATGTAGAATTATCAGGTGGTGAGTGTATAGAATTAGGTAATCGAAAACTGCGGATAATTCATACACCAGGGCATTCACCTGGACATATTTGCGTTTTTGAAGAAGAAAAAGGTTATTTGTATTCAGGAGATATTTTTTATATTGGTATTCTTTATGCTTTTTACCCATCAACAGATCCTGTTAAGTTTGCAGAATCCATCAAAAAATTATCTCAATTAAATAATGTGAGCAGAATTTTACCTGGTCATAACGATTTAAATGTGTCAAGTAAATTGCTTGAGAAAGCTAATCTTTGCTTTCAAGCGTTAGGGGAAAAAGGCTTATTATATCATGGAAGTGGTTTGCATGATTGTGGATGTTTTAAAATTCAGCTTTAATGTTTCAAAGATGGTTTATATTTATAAATATTTTATGTAATTGTTAGGAGGATTATTAAATGGCAGTAAGCGATGATCGTAAATTTGATGGTAGTAATTTAGATACTGAAGACTTTGAAACTCCTTTTGATGACGAACCAGCAGAAAGTACAATTGAATCAGTTGATGGTTGTTGTTATGCATGTGATGGTTATGGTACTCTTAATTCTTTAGGTTTATGTGAGGTTTGTAGTGCAAAGTTGGAGAGAGACATGATTCGTCAACGAGATTGGGCATACTCCATGACAGCCTTTGCTATGAATGATAAACAAAGAGAAAACTTGAGAAAAAAAGTTATCAAGAAGTATGGAAAGAAGCTAGAGTTAATAGCTAAGTAAAGGCGGAATGACTTGCTGTAAATTCGATAAGTTTGGTCTTCTAAAACCGCATATATCAGGTAACACGGCATATCCTAAATTCTTTCGGCAAAAAACGCCTCAAGAACTTCGGTACGACCAAGCTTAGGCTATGTAGTTTAGTAGGTGGAAATCCTACCTGGAAAGGTTTAAGCTGAACCAACAGTAGCGAGTTTTGGAGTCATGCAGGTAACTGTATGATTTAAGTGTAAACAGTCAGGATATAGGCCTGAAAGTGATTGAGCCCCGATATCTTGACGAAATTGGGAAGGTTGACAATTTCGGAGTGTTGGAAAACAACATCTTGATAAACGTTAGAAGCGAGTTTATTAAGGCTTCCCCGGGGTCCAAGAGCCAGGCATGTATTACAATGACTACATAGTAACTTGGGAGACCCTACCGCTCTTCATTAATAAAGTTGGAGTATGACAAACAACCGATACAAAGGAAGGATGTCAAATGGCTATGGTAGGGAGTCGGATCGCCTCATAGTATTGATGAAGCCGGGTAACGCTGATGGAGAAAAGGAGATTGCGACACGTTTATCGGTCTTGTTAAGGACACATTAACCACACACAGGGGTGGATGAATAATGGCAACAAACTTAGCAAGAATATCAGTAATATCAAAACAATATCCAAAAGAAAGATTCACATCTCTGTATCATCTTTTGAACAAAGAGATGTTTCTTCATTGTCATCAGGAGTTAAGTTATGGTAAATCTCCGGGTGTAGACGGAGTGACAAAAGAAGAATATGAGGAGAATTTAGTTGAAAATATTGAGAATCTTGTAGACAGACTTAAGCGTCATGCTTATAAGCCTCTGCCTGCACGAAGAACTTACATTCCTAAGGGCAATGGAAAGAAACGACCTTTAGGGATACCAGCATATGAAGATAAGTTGGTTCAAATGGGATTGAAGAAAATATTAGAAGCAATATATGAACCGTATTTTCTGGACTTTTCATATGGATTCAGACCTAAAAGAAGTCAACACGATGCACTAAGAGAACTTGACAGAATTATTAAACGTCAGAATATAAAGTATGTAATTGATGCAGACATTCGTGGCTTCTTTGACAATATGGATCATGACTGGTTGATGAAGTTTGTTAGCCATAAGATCGCTGATCCAAATATTCAGAGATTAATTGTTAGATTTCTTAAGGCTGGAATCGTGGAAGAAAAGCTGGTAAAACCAACCGAAAAAGGAGCTCCTCAGGGTTCAGTAGTGTCACCAGTACTAGCAAACATCTATCTTCATTATGTTCTAGATCTCTGGTTTGAAGGACAGTTAAAGAAATTTTTCAAAAAGAAGATAAAAATGGTACGCTTTGCTGATGACTTTATTTGTTGCTTTGAAGATGAAAGAGAAGCTAAAGCATTTTATAAAACTCTCCCTAAAAGATTGAATAGATTCAATCTTGAAATGGCAAAAGAGAAAAGTAAAATAATAATGTTCGGAAGAAATGCAGAGAAAATAAGAAAAGATAGAGGTTTAGGAAGACCTGAAACATTTGATTTCTTAGGCTTTACACATTACTGTGGAAAATGTAGACATGGAAGATTTAGAGTAAAACGTAAAACAAGTAAGAAGAAGTTTAAAGCTAAAGTTAAAGCATTCAAAGAATGGATAAGAAAAGTAAGGAATCAATATACAATTCATGAAATTTTCCAAAAAGTAAGATCAAAGTTAACAGGTCATTACAATTATTATGGTATAACAGATAATTGGAATATGATAAGCCAATTTAGGTTGAAAGTAATGGAACTACTTTTCAAATGGTTGAATAGAAGGAGTCAAAGAAAGAGTTTTGACATTGACAAATTCAAACTATTTCTAAAGAAGAATTCTTTACCTAGACCGAGAATATATGTGAATGTTTTGGGTTAATGAAGATAATTCTGTAATGGTAACGTGAGGAGCCGGATGCGGTAGTCCCGCCTGTCCGGATCTGTGAGGGGTAGCATCTCAACTGTCGGAAGATGGAAGGGTGCTATCTACTCGACGATAAGTGCCGAAAATGTTAGCAGAAATCGGCTTAGCTTTTAAAAAAATCCAAACAGAAACCCCCTTAGTCTCGTATTGATATGCTAAAGGGGTTCATCTTTTTAAACTAATGTATGTTACCTTTTAATTCATCAGCGAGTTTTAGAATTTTTTTAAGAGAAAGTTCTGTAATATCTGCAATAGCGTCTAATGGTAAATTTCTTCCAATCATATTTTTTGCGACTTGTTCAATGCCAATTTTAACACCTTTTTGTACACCTTGCTCAATACTTTGTTCTAAACCTTCTTCAACGCCTTTATGTCTTGCATTTTCCTGCGCTTTCTTTATTGTTTCTGCCAAATTAGATATCATAATATCAACCTCCTTTGGAGATGATTTTTCTAGTATTATTAAAAACTCTTCAATAACTTCCTTAGGTAAATTCTTACACACAATGTAACTGAACCAATCTTTAAAAGCATTATATGGCATTGTTTCAAATGTTTTTATGCCATCTGAGGCATCAATAAGTAAGTAGGGAATATCAGCAACTATATCTTCAAAGTATTCATATCCATCTAACATTTCTTTGAAGTTTCTAAGCGCTGTCCATTTATATTCACCATTGTATAGGACTATAGGGATAATTGCAGGAAGGCGAAACTCTTTTCTTGAGGCTTTTTTGATAACTTGTCTCCATAATTCAACCATATAACTAAGTAAGCGATAAGGCATTAAAAAATCAACAGTTGATTGTAGTTCGAGGAGTACATAAAAATAGATATCTTTATCCTGTAACCTTAGACGATAAATCTTATCAGTTTCTTTTGATTCAAAAATAGGAGTAACAAAGTGACCACTAACTTCCATTAAACAGTCTTCATCAATATCCTTTACCCAATCAGCATTAACAAAACTGTACAAAAAGTCTAGACAAATTTGTTTGTGTGATAAAAGACTTTTATAACCAAGGTCATGAGGTTTTGAAACAGGATATGAAGTTTTATTGTGGGACATTATTCTGCCTCCTTTGTTATAATAGATTTATTATAACATATAAGAATATTGCCTGTAAGCTAAAATAACGAGATTTTTGTGATTTTTTATCATAAAAAAGAGAACAAGAGTAATAGATGTAGAAATCTTAAATGTGGCTTTATTACTATAAGCACTAATTAAGTTTGTAAGTGTAAGAAAAGATATGAAAAAATTGTGGAGATACGGTAAGGTTTGAGCATTAAAACCGCCGACATCTGCTAACACGCCATATACTGCATTTTCTCTGTTATCGCTCCGAAAACACCGCATATGGCGGAAATGATGTTCTACGAAATGAAAAAGAGGAATGAAAAAATGGAAAATAATAATACAATAGAAATTACTACACTTCCAGGTTATGCTTTGAATCATATATTGCACGCCTCATATTTTTGTAGGTTGTGTGGATTAATCGAAAGATTTGATCGAAAAACCTACAAAAATATGAGCTTAGCTCATTCCGCTTTTGCTACTAATGCAATACTTTCAGCTGTTTCTTTTTTGGAAGCGATTATTAACGAGTTATTTATTTATACAGTTGAAGAGTGGGAAAACTACCAAGAACAATTAGATGAAGAAACTAAATCTCGCCTTTCTAAGTGGTGGAAGGAACAGGATGAAAGAGGGTTTTCGATAATTTAAAAATATCAAAATGCTCTTAGATTAGCTCATAAACCTAGTTAGTCAAAGGCTGTTTTGGATCTTTCGTTGAATGTTGTTAATATTCAAGATGAAGGCAAATATTATGCTATAAGTTCGGATTAAATCCATTTTCTGCACTAGGGAATGCTTTTTTTCCCGATAAGTGTATCGCCTATGGTTGTGCGGAATGGGTAACAAATGGAGTAATGAGGTTTGTTGAAGAATTTTTATGGCAGAATGTAATTAGAAAAATAAATTCCAATTAACTGAAATAAATAATTAAATACTTGACATTGTATAAATTTGTTTATATAATATTATTGTACTATTAATTAAAAAAAGTACTATACTTAAAAAACATTAATGAAGGAGGTTAAGTGATGAATAGTACTCCAATGGGTTTTAGGCTTCATATTGCTTTTTTCGGAAGACGTAATGTGGGCAAATCAACACTTATTAACGCTATCACAAATCAACAAATTGCAATTGTATCTGAGGTTCCGGGAACTACTACTGACCCCGTATATAAAACAATGGAATTATTACCAATTGGACCTGTGGTCATGATTGACACTGCTGGCTTAGATGATGTTGGTAATCTTGGTTCTTTGAGGAAACAAAAAACATACGAAGTAATGGATAAGACAAACTTTGCTATACTTGTTTTAGATGCGGAAGATGGATTGACATCATTTGAAAAAGAATTGGCTAAAGTTATTAAAGAAAGAGAAATCCCAGCTATAGGTGTAATAAACAAATGTGATTTATATGATGTCACTAAAGAAACAATTAGTGAGTATGAGGAAAAACTTGGAATACCTATCACGAAAGTTAGCTCAAAAAACGGAGAAGGTATAGAGGAATTGAGGGGATTTATTGCTGAGAATGCTATTTATGATGAATTACAACTCGATATTTTACAAGACTTTGTATCTGCTGGTGATACAGTTGTTTTAATAACTCATATTGATTGTGCTGCACCTAAAGGGCGAATTATACTTCCTCAACAGCAAACAATTAGAGATGTAATAGAATCTGGAGCAACAGCTATAGTTACTCAAGAAAAAATATTAGAACAAACATTAAATATATTAAAGGAACCTCCTGTATTAGTTGTAACTGATTCTTTGGTATCAGATATTGTAGAACCTTTAATCCAGTCAAATATTAAGTTTACTAGTTTTTCAATTCTTATAGGTCGACAAAAGGGTAATCTTGAGGCATTTATTAGAGGGTTAAAACGAATCAAAGAATTAAAAGCAGGAAGTAGAATTTTAATTGCAGAAACATGTACCCATCGCCGACAGGAACGTGATCTTGCAATGGTTCAAATACCACAATATATACAAGATGTAACTGGAAAAGAAATGAATTTTGAATGGGCATCTGGTACATATTTCCCACGGGATATTGAGAGATTCGATGGCATTATACACTGTGGAGGATGTACAATAAATAAACAGGAAATGGCATCAAGAATAAGGATAGCGAAAGAAAAAAATGTTCCAATAACGAATTATGGAATGATGATTACATGTGCTCAGGGTATCCTTGAACGCTTATTAGAGCCTTTTCCATTAATCTTAGATATTTATCTAAATAAAAATATAAAGGAAGGATGAGAAATATTTATGAGTAAAAAAGTTGTTTGGATTACTAGAACAGCAGCTCTTATAGCCTTGCTAATTATTATGCAAATGGTTACTGCATCTTTCGGTAATACTTTAATTACTGGATCAATCGTTAATTTTATTCTTATTATGTCAATAATGACTTGTGGTTTGACGACAGGTTTAACTGTTGCAGTTATATCTCCCATTTTTGCTAAGTTTATTGGGATAGGTCCATTATGGGCATTAATTCCTTTCATTATTGTAGGAAACATTGTTATTGAGTTAATTTGGAGTTTTATAGGCAATCGAAGTTTTGGAAAAAAAAATGTTTCATATATTATTGCATTATTTGTAGCTGCTGTTGCTAAATTTTTGGTTCTGTACATTACTATTGCTAAAGTTGCAATACCTTTATTACTCAAATTACCAGAACCGAAAGCTTCAATTATATCTAACATTTTTTCACTGCCCCAACTATTCACAGCATTGATCGGTGGTAGTCTTGCAGTATATTTAATTCCTATTATAAAAAAAGCGTTAAGGAATAATAATACCAAATTACATACATAGATACTTCGATTTTATAAATTTATCGAAAGGAGAACATGGATTAAACATGAATCCTATTTTCACGTATTTTCTTTATATTATTGCAACTATTTTATTAATTTTATCATATAGAAAAAATAAAAAGAAAACTATACTAGCGTTAAAAAAGGCTTGGAACATGTTTTTTTCTGTATTCCCACAATTTCTTGCTATTTTATTTCTTGTAGGTCTTTTACTCGCACTCTTAGATGCGGAAACAATACAAAGAATCATTGGTACTAAAGCTGGTATTTACGGTATGATTATTTCTTCAATTGTTGGCTCTATTTCTTTAATTCCAGTTCTAGTTGCTTTCCCCATTTCTTCAGAGTTATTGAAGAACGGGGCTGGGTTAATGCAAATAACAGTATTTATTTGTACCCTTACAACTGTTGGGTTTGTGACATTGCCCCTTGAAAGTAAGTTTTTAGGAAAAAAAATTGCCTTATTTCGAAACGGTCTATTTTTTCTGTTTGCTTTCCTTGAAGCTTTTATAGTAGGGGTGGTGTTAGCATGAAGAAAATGATTAAAAAGTACTCGTTTTTTCTCATTGTTTTAATGATTAACCTTTTTACGGTATTATTTTTTCCTCAAGTAGGAAAAAAATCTTTGATTTTTACAGGTAAAAACTTTATCAACTTTTTATTTATGTTACCACCTGTTTTTATATGTATTGGACTGCTTGATGTATGGATAGAAAAAGAGACCATGATTAAAATTATGGGTGGGAAGTCAGGCATAAGAGGTGTTGTTATAGCTTTCCTTTTAGGGATTGTTACAGCAGTTCCTTTATATGCTCTATTGCCAGTAGCAGGAATGATGTTGAAAAAAGGCAGTAAGATAGCCAATGTTTTAATATTTATTTGTTCCTGTGCCAGTATCAGAATACCTTTATTGCTTTTTGAAGTTTCCTCCATGGGATGGGAATTTAGTATAGTAAGGTTTTTAGTAAATATATTCGTAGTTATTATTATTGCTTTCTTAATTGAAAAAATATTAACTGAAAATGATAAAAAAATAATTTATGAAAATGTTAGTAAATTATAATGAAAATGTTGATAGATAAAGAAGAAGATTTACAACGGGCAGAAGAATTGACTGCCAGAATTAAATGCAACTGGTCAAACTTATTCATATGAACAACTTAATATGTTTCTCGCCCTAACGGGCGACTCTACGTGTGATCGTTACTTTTACGGTCACACGTAGACTTACTGATAATAAGAAATTTAAAATCCATTTTGTGTCCGTATTTTGGATATGCTACATCCACTTTTTCACCCTTTTTTAATCCCATTGCAAATTCATCTTCAACATAATCTTGAATTTCATCTTCTGTTTTGCATTTTAAATTTCTTTGTGTGCTCTATATGAAATAAAAAGTCATGCTCAGGACTCCATATCTCCCATAAAATCATTTCTCCACCACATTTTTTACATCTCAATGGGTCTTTTTGAAAACTCTCAATAATTCTCCTTCTCCAATTTTTTCGTCTTGTTTCTTTTCTCTTAAAAATAAGTAACCATATTTTCTTTGTTTATAGTTTATTTATACACATTTTTGCGTGAGTGTAATGCTAGCCCATTAGACAACTAAGTAAAGGAAAAGATCTATCAGATTTCTTACGATTGGCGGAGTTAGCCTTTTATCTCTTAAACAGAGATGAAAGGCTTTTTAATTATAAAGGTTTTATTGTAAAGAAAATTCTGACTTTTCTTAAATTAAGTAATAAATGTTAATAAACAAACCAGCTCTAACGAGTAAAAATTTTTCGAAGAGTTTATGAAAATAAAAAAGCACTTTTTTAAGGATATAAATTCAAAGTTAAGGAATGTAAAAGATAGAAGACATCAAAGCTATATCGAATACGGAACAGATATTTTGCTTTTTACAATGATAATGAAAAACGTAACTGGTATTGAAAGTATGAATAAAATGACTTCAAATTTTAATAAAGATGAGTGCATTGAAAATATTGCTAAGGCATTGGGATATGATTGCTTAGAAGAATTACCGCATCATGACACAATAATTAATTTTTTAAAAACATTAGAACCAAAAGAACTAGAAAATATAATAAGTTATATGATAAACACACTTTTTAGAAAGCAAAGCTTAGAGCATTATAGATTATTAAATAAATATTGGACTATAGCAATTGATGGAACTGGCGTGTTTACTTTTGATGAAAAGCATTGCGAACATTGCTTAAAAAAAGAATATAGAAATAAAGAAAAGATACCCATGTCTTCCAATTTGTTTATTGGGAGATAGCTTATATTCCTGTGAGCCAATATTTCAGATTTGTAACAAATATAAGTGGAAATACTTATTCAGATTTAAAGAAGGTAGAATAAAAACTCTTTGGTCTGAGTTTGAACAACTTAAGAAAATTGAGATAAACAAGGCTAAACAATGTTTATGGGTAAATGAAATTTCTTATAATAAAAGAGTTTTAAATATTTTAGAAACCATTGATGTAATTGATGGAAAGGAAAAAAATTGTTTTTGTTACGGATCTCAATATTACA
>JAGMES010000121.1 GCA_023128035.1 Halanaerobiales bacterium
TTTAAATGTAAAAATATTGATTTAACGGAAAAAATCTATACATATAAGATGATGTCTATATTTAGAAAATATATGTTTCGAAATACAGGGTTTAATTAAGCTATGTTGCACTAGTTTGATATATTGTTTCATTTTTGTGTTCTTTTTTTAGATAGGCTTTACAATTATCAGGAATTATTTCTTCATTGACTTTTTTTAATGCTTTTACAAATTTAGCGTTAACACTATAGATTAACTCTAGGCGTGATAATTTTTTGCATGATGAACTAACCATACATGAGTCCATACGAATATTTTTATTGTCAATCTGTAAGTATTCTGCGATCCTTTTTGAAAGTGCTTCTACTTCTTCCTGCACTAAATCTATACCCGTTTCCATGGAATACTCATATAATCTACTTCTGAAATTTGTTAGCGTATTAACAGATACTGGTTGCTTTTCATAACCAGTTGTCCAGAGAGCATATTGACATCTTTGGTCAAAATGTAAAGAACCAATTAGCTCTTCATCAGTTTGTTGAAGTAACTCTTTGAGAATCAAAAGACCAAAAAGTACATTTACTGGTGTATTTGGTCTAGTTGCGTGGTTATCACTATAAAGCACTGCAAAACGTTCTTCATTTATATATGGAAAGATTTTTCCTCGAAAGGTTTCAGCCCAACTTTTATCTAGAATTTTTTTCAGGTATTTAGGCATAGAATGAACTGGGTCAAATAATGAAACTGGTTGATTTTTATTAGAACAAAACATGATATTAACCACCTTTACTAAAATTCTGATATTCTTATTATATCAAAATTTTAGTATTAGAGAAACTAATTTCATGCTTTTTGTGGGCTAATCATTGACTTTTATATAAAGAATGTGTATACTTTTATTGAAAGGTTTCAATAAAGGCGGTGATGAGATGTCTTCTACAATTATGGGAGTAGCTAAATTGGCAGGAGTTTCTGTAGGAACTGTATCAAATGTTATTAATAATAAAGTGAACGTGTTACCTCATACAAGAAAAAAGGTTTTGGATGCGATAGAAGAGTTGAACTTTCAACCTTCAGAGTCAGCTCGTGTTTTAAAAAGAGGCAAAACAAATACAATTGCTTTGCTTATTCCTGAAATATCGAGGCCGTTCTATTATATGTTGATAGAAGGGATCGAAAGTGCTGCAAGCAAAAATGGATATGATTTGATTTTATACAAAACGCATCGAAAACCAAGCGTTGAAGCGAAGTGGTTGCAGTTGCTGGGGGAAAAAAAGGTTGATGGAGTTATTTTGGTTTCAATTGTTGTAGATGATAAGGCGTTGGATATAGTTGTTGAAAAAAAATACCCGGTTGTCCTGCTTGAAAAACATGAAGTGATTCCATCAGTATATATTGATAATCGAAAAGGGGCTTTCAAAGCTGTTGAGTATTTGATTAAACTGGGACATCGGAAAATTATTTTTATTAATGGTTCGACAAAAACAGTACCTGGAATGATGCGCTTGCAGGGGTATATTGAGGCGTTGTCAAAATACAATATATCCTTTGATAAAAACTTGTATTACGAAGGAGAGTTTGAAACCGAAGACGGGTATGAAGGAATAACCTCGATACTGGCAGAGCATGAGGCAACTGCTGTTTTTGCAGGAAGCGATACCATTGCTATCGGTGTTGTTAGCGGTTTGCGGAGTATGGGATTAAGTGTGCCGGAAGATATATCGGTGATTGGATTTGATGATATTTATATGGCTTCCATGTTGAATCCGCCGCTTACAACCATAAGACAACCGTCTTATGAAATGGGATGCGAAGCAGTTGAAATTTTTGTTGATATTATAAATAATGAAGGAAAAAAGAAAAATGAAAAGGAATTTGAAACAGAACTTGTAATTAGGAATAGTTGCAAAGCTGTGTCATGAAAGAAATAGGGCTGGAATAATAGCTCTATTTTTTGAAAAGGCGTTGAAACGATTCAACGCGTGAGAATATTATTCTATATGGAGGTTTTAGAAAGATGGTTAAACTGAAGCGTTTGTCAGACAAACCTGTTTTGACGGCAAAAAAAGAACATGAGTGGGAAGCTGCGGCGGTGTTCAACTGCGCGACTATTCATGACAATGGTTTGGTTCATATGATTTACAGAGCTGCAGATATTGCGCCGAATGGAAAGGAAGGTGAATATATCAACAGGTTGGGTTATGCGGTAAGTAAGGATGGAATTAATTTCAACCGATTGGAACAACCAATATTTGAAAATGCCACAGGACAGGAAGCAAGAGGGGCTGAAGATCCAAGGATAGTCAAGATGGAAGATACGTTCTACATGATGTATACGGGGTATGGTGGAAGAGAACCAGGAGACTACAGAATATGCCTTGCGACCTCGCAAAACTTGATCGATTGGAAACGTCATGGTGTGGTGTTGGATGAACCCAACAAAGATGCATCGCTTTTTCCTGAAAAAATCAATGGAAAGTATGTAATGTTCCACAGACGGGAGCCGGATATCTGGATTGCATATTCAGACGATTTGGAAATGTGGTATGGACATACGATTATAATGGAACCGGTCGAAGGTTCTGTATGGGAAAACAAAAAAATAGGTATAGCTGGTCCTCCGATTAAGACGGATGATGGTTGGCTTTTGATATACCACGGTGTCAATGATAAACACGTTTATACATTGGGGGTGGCACTACTGGATTTAAACGACCCGTCGAAAGTTATCGCAAGACAGGCTGAACCTGTTTTGGAACCTGAGCTTGATTGGGAACGTAATGGGCATATCCCGAATGTGGTGTTTGGGTGTGGGCATGCCGAAATTGATGATAGGCTTCTGATATATTATGCCGGAGCAGATACAGCCATCGGCGTTGCGGAACTGGACATTAAGAACTTAAAATTTGATTAAGTGCAGGGTGAATTATACAATCGATTGAAACGGTTCAGTTGGTTTGAAAAAACATATTGGATTATACATTGAGACTTGTTTAATCATGAACTGATGTGCTGATGAGTTTCTTTGGATAAAAGGCTGAAGCTGCAGGTGGTTGAAAGGCTTATGAAAACAAAAAGAGAGGGAGGATGTAAGTTATGAAGAAATTAATTGCAGTATTGTTGGTAACGATGTTGCTGACAGGTTTGGTTGGTTGTGGTAATGGTGCGGAGCAGGAAACTGCGGAAAAGGAACTTGTAGAATTGACCTTGCTTGGCTGGGGAGGCGTAGAAGAGGAAAAAATCGTGAATGGATATTTGGATGAGTTTCATAAAGTAAACCCAAATATCAAGGTAGAGTTTATTAGACCGGCAGATTATTGGCCGAAACTTGGTACGATGATTTCAAGTGGAACTGCTCCAGATGCGTTTTATATGGGATTTCCTGAGTTTGCGGAATACCATAAGCAGGGTGTATTGCTGAATTTGTCCGAATATGCTAAGGCAAGCAACTTTGATGAAGCCGATTTTATGGCAGGGCAACTGGATTCTTTCAGTGATCCGAATTCTGGAGACTTGTATGGTGTTCCAAAGGACTGGAGCTCGTATGTAATCTATTACAACAAGGCAATGTTCGAAGAAGTCGGACTGCCTACACCAAATGAAATGTATAATGAAGATAATTGGACTTATGACACTTTTGTAAGTACAGCAAAAAAACTAACAAATAGCAACCATCATGGAGCGGTTGTCAATTATGGTCGATGGAAAGCGTTTGTTTCGGACTGGGTAGATAAAGATTCAAGAGAAGTCAAAGTCGACACACTTGAGTTTGCCAACGGGTTACAGTATCTTGCTGATTTAGGGGTTAAGAAAAAGGTTATCCCTACTGTTGATGAGTTGGCGGATCTATCACCGGCAGATCGTTTTTCCAATGAAAAAGCGGCCATGTTCATGTGTGGCAGATGGATGGCGATGCGGTTTATTGACGTTGGCTTCGAATGGGACATTGCTCCGATGCCAAGTGATGTTAAAGCATCTACGTGGATCGACTTAGTAGCTTATTGTGGTTCAGCGGATACGGAACATCCTGAAGAAACGTGGAAACTGATTGAATTCCTGACAGGCAAGAAAATTCAAGAACAGGTTGCCAAAGCCGGGCACGCGATTCCTGCACGAAAATCTGTAGCAAATTCGCCTGCATTTCTGGATTCGATACCTGTTAACAATAAAGCGCATCTTGAAATAAACTCTGAGCCATTGCCTGTATTCAATAATTGGGGTGAAGTTTGGGATGCCTTGAATAGGAATTTCGAGTCTGTATGGACAGGTGAAGATACTGCCGCTGAAGCGGTGAAAGCAGCGCAAAAAGAAATTGATGGCATTTTAAAATAAATGCTGGTGAGTCGACATAGGCGGATTGGTAATCCGTCTATGTCTCAAATTGTTCATAAATGTCCATAATAATCTGTGATGTCCTAAGGGGTGTACATTGTTGAGGGTTTCATGAGCGTATGGAATCTGATGAACGTGATTATAGGAGGGTGCTATGAATGGCAATAGATTGGCGATGAAGAGAAAGTTAAATAAAATAAAAAAGTGTTTCTGGGGATATTTTTTTATTGCACCTGCAATGATTGGATTTTTCTTGTTTATGGCATGGCCGATGTTGAACGGTATCATAATGAGTTTTAAAAAGGTAGGCTTGAGAGGAACAGGTGAGTGGATAGGGCTAAAGAATTATATGGCTTTAGTGAATGATGTTCATTTTATCAAAGCAATTATTAATACAGGATATTACACAGTGGGCATCATTCTAATTGGCGTGCCGCTTGCTTTGCTGCTTGCAATAATTTTGAACCAGAAGTTGAAAGGCATCTCATTCTACAGGCTTGTTTATTATATGCCCGTAATAACAATGATGATTGCTGTATCGGTAGTATGGAAAGGCTTGCTGAGTACGAATAATGGATTGATTAACTATATAATCGGTCTTGCGGGAATATCTAAAATACCATGGCTGACAGATCCCAAATGGGCTATGCCGGCGCTGATATTGATGAGCATCTGGAAGGGCACTGGTTTTAACATGATTGTTTTCTTGGGAGCGCTGCAGAATATTCCCAAGACTTATTATGAAGCTTCTACAATTGACGGGGCAAACGCATTTCAAAGGTTTAAGAACATAACTCTGCCGTTATTATCGCCAGCGATACTTTTTGTTGTAATAACAACAACAATACATTCGTTTCAAATTTTTGAGCAGGCGTATATACTGACACAAGGCGGTCCGCAGGAAGCAACGACTACGATTGTCTATTATATCTATCAAAATACATTTGAATGGTTCAAGCCGGGATATGCTTGTGCGCAGGCGACAATTCTGTTTGTGATGTTGCTGATAATTACAGCACTCCAGTTTTGGTTCCAGAGAAAGTGGGTGCATTATGACTAATTCTTCAAAAGAGCGAATACATAAAACAGTAACGCATGTATTTCTAATGTTAGGAGCCGTATTGACGTTGGTTCCGTTTGTCTGGATGCTGTCAACGTGTTTTAAAGACATTAATCATGTGTTTACATATCCGCCGAAATTTATTCCTGAAAAAATAGTGTGGGACAATTTTGCAAGAGTTTTTGAAATAATGGATTTCGGAAGATACTATCTCAATAATTTTATAATTACCTTTCTAAGGATATTTGGATTGTTTTTCACAGTTACAATGGCCGGATATGGATTTGGGCGGCTTGAATTTCCAGGAAAGAATATTTTGTTCATGTGTTTGCTGTGTACGATGATGATTCCGATATATGTCATTATGTACTCTTCATTAATGGTGATCAAAACATTTGGTTGGGTTGATACGTACAGGGCTTTGGTTATACCGCAGATGCTTGGTGCATTTGGTGGTGCGTTCAGTATATTTTTATTGAAGCAGAACTTTCAAAGTATACCAAAAGAGTTGGAGGAAGCCGCAATTATAGACGGCGCAGGACCAATCAGGCTATTCTGGTCAATAATGCTTCCTCAGGTTAAGCCTGCTTTTGCAGCTTTGGCTATATTTTCATTCAACAGCGCGTGGAATGATTTTATATGGCCTCTTATTGTAACTAATTCCGACAAAATGAAGATGCTTTCACTGGGTATTGCAAGATTTAGTTCGGACAAAGAAGGATTGACACAATGGCCCGAGATGATGGCTGCCAGCCTGATGGCACTGTTGCCGGTAATCATCTTATTTATTATAGCGCAGAAAGGGTTTATAGAAAATGCATCGCAAAGCGGAATAAAAGGTTAAAGACGCAATAAAATGACAGAGTGTTCAAGATGGAGAGTGAGTTATGAGTGAATTCTGCGTATTAAAGGAAAATAAAATGTTTATGATTTGTGATAGTGCTGGAAACATTAAAGAAGCGAAAGATACCAAACATGGGATATATTATAACGACACCAGAATGGTTAGTTACTATGAATTGGGTTTTGGGGAGTTTGAAATGAAGATGCTGGATGCAAGCTATGCCAAAAACTATCAGCATGTTCAATTTTATACCAACAACTCATATGAATCAGAAAATGGAATAGAAGTTCCGCAAAACGCAATAGATATAAAAAAAGAACGATGTATTAATGATGCGTTTATTGAAAAAGTAACCATTACAAATAATAACAAATTGCCAGTTCAACTGACTCTTTATCTTGACATAAAATTAGACTTCGAAGATATATTTGAAATACGTGGAGATGTGGAAAAACCTAAAAGAAATGTTGTTCACAATAAGGTGAAAAATGGATATGAGTTTCATTACAAAGGATTGGATGGGAAAACGCAAACGACTTATGTAGTTTTTAACGGTTTGCCATTTGTCGAAGTTAATGGAAGATATTTTTTCGAAATAAGTTTAGAACCAAAAGCGAGCGAGCAAGTTCAAATTGCTGTTGGGCCAGAACAGATACAAAATGTGAAATTTGATTGCCAAATTGAAAAATTACAGAGCAAATATAAGGAGTGGAAAGAAGAAAATACAGTAATCCAAACAGATAATGAGGCCGTAAACAGTATATTGGAACAATCAATTGGCGATTTAAGACTCCTGCTCATGGAAAATGACGGGAATAAATTTTACGCTGCAGGAATACCATGGTTTGTTACTTTGTTTGGCAGGGATAGCATTTTGGCATCTCTTTACAGCCTTGCCTTCAATCCAGACATTGCTAAGAGTACTTTAAGATTACTCTCATATTATCAGGGAAAGGAAGTTAATGTGAAAAGGGAAGAACAGCCTGGAAAAATAATTCATGAACTTCGGTTGAGTGAGCTTCCCAATATAGGCATTGTTCCTTTCGGAGAGTATTATGGTTCGATTGATTCTACTCTGCTATACCTGATTTTGGCAGAAAGTCATTTCAACTGGACAGGAGACGTTGAGTTCATAAAAGAAATTGAATATTCATTACGCGTTGCTATTAAATGGATAGATACTTATGGCGATATGGATAAAGATGGCTATTTAGAATATGTGAGAAGTACTGAGAGTGGACTGATAAATCAAGGGTGGAAAGACTCGCGGGATTGCTTAGTGTTTAAAGATGGAATTGCAGCACAAGCGCCTATTGCTTTATGTGAAGTGCAAGGGTATATCTATCATGCAAAAAAACATATAAGCAGAATATTTAAAGTGTTGGGAGATGAGGAGTTATCAGAGAAACTATATAATCAAGCTGAAAAATTAAAAGAAAAGTTCAATAAGGAATTCTGGATGGAAGAAGAGAGTTTTTTTGCATTAGCTCTTGATAAAGATAAAAGGCAGATAGATTCTACAACATCCAATGTGGGGCAATGTTTATTTTCTGGTATAATCAATGAAGAGAAAATAGACTTGGTTACTGAAAAATTAATGAGCGAAGAAATGTTTAGCGGATGGGGGATCAGGACGTTGAGCACTGACAATGCAGCATACAATCCAATCAGTTATCACAATGGTTCTGTATGGCCTCATGACACTTCGCTGATCGCTTTTGGTCTTGGAGCTGTTGAAAAGAGTGAAGAGTGTTTAAAAATAGCTCAGGGAATTTTTGAAGCAGCAAAACATTTTAATAACAGACTTCCAGAATTATTCTGTGGTTTTTCAAAAAAAGAACGTGATATTCCAGTATCTTATCCTGTTTCGTGTAAACCGCAGGCATGGGCTGCGGCGAGCCCTTTGCTTCTTATGCAAAGTGTTTTAGGAATTTATCCAGATGCATATAACAACAGGGTATGTATAAAACCAAGATTAAATAACGATATAACAATAAAAAAAGTCACTGTAAAAAACCTTAGGGTAGGTGATAGCATCATCGATATAAAAATAGATGGAAGTGATTTTGAAGTGCTAAATGTGCAGGGAACAATAAAAATTGTAGATTATCGATAACAAAGGAGTTAAGGAAAAATGAAAACAGCAGTTGTTATCCCGACATATTGGGGAGAATTGAATGTAGGAGAAGAAGTAATATTTGACCATCCAACTCCGTTGTATACCGAAGGAACGTTGGCAAGATTATTGGATAACTTGGCAACGTTTGAAGAAATGAAAAGCATTCCGGTTTACATTGTTGGAATAAGTAATAAGGAAGCTTTGAACAGAGAGGTACAGGATTTTTTAGCTGAGTATCTCAAACCTTATAGAGAAAAGCTGAAAATAGAGTTGTTCTCATATGATTATCTGCAGAAATGCATCTATGAACTCGGCGAAAGAAATGAATTGTCATACCTGTTTAAATTTAAGGGGTACTCACAGGCCAGAAATTTTTCGCTTCTTCCAGTGATTATGAATGATATTGATTTGGCAATATTCCTGGATGATGATGAGATTATTGAAGATCGGGATTATTTCAAGAGAGCTTTAGAGCATGTGAATGAAGAAACAAAGCATGGAAAAGTGTACGGAAAAGCAGGGTATTATATCACCTGCGGCAGTTATAAGGTACCTACGGACAAAGTGCCATTTTGGCGTTACAGCGGGTGGAATAAAGCGCAATATATGAATGACACTTTCGAAGCAATAATCGAATCTGGAGAAAGACTTTCTGTAACTGCCATTGCTTTAGGTGGGAATGTGGTTTTAACAAAAGACGTAATGAAGGATATTTGCTATGATGTGCATGTACACAGAGGTGAGGATATGGATTACCTGTTTAATGCACGAATATATGGCTATCCCATTCTTTTTGACAACCAGCTTAAAATCACACATTTGCCACCGGAACATCACAGCATAGAATGGAAAAAGGCGCGGGCTGACTTTTACAGGTTTAAATATGCAAGGCAGAAATTGAAATCTTTAAAACACCATAATGATTTGCAGCAGATTACGATTGACGACATGATGCTGTATCCGGGAATTTTCATTAAGGATGATTTTGAAACACGTGCCAAAGATTATATGCAAATGCTTGGAATGCATTATCTGTCATGTGGAGAAATTGAGAATTATCAAGGGGCTATGGAAAACATGAAGGTCATTTTTGACGAAACAAAAGAAAACATTGATCTTGTAGCTGAATATAAACGGCAGAGAAACGACTGGAAAACAGTTATTTCAATTTTATTTGATAAAAAAGGTGAGTATGATGTCTAATTGGAAAAACGTAGGAGACGTTGCAGAAAGAAGTGTTTATAACCCGATAATCAAACCTAATCCGGAGAATGGATGGGAAACCGAATTGGTCTACAATGCTGCGGCAATGAAGTTGGGTAATTGGGTATTTGTTATTTATCGAGCAATGGGGGATGATCATGTTGCCAGGTTTGGGCTGGCGTATTCGGAAAACGGGATTGATTTTGACAGATTTGATTTTCCGATTATGCAGCCAAAAGAATATTATGAGCTTCCGCATGAAACAACACTTTCAAGAGAGCGTGAAAGAGGAGGCATCGAGGATCCAAGAGCCATTGTCATTGATGATACGATATATCTTTACTATACCTCTTTTCACAAGAAATGCCATATTTCAATGGCCTCAATGAAAGTAGAGAATTTTCTGAAATTGTTTCATCTTGGGAACGAGAAGAAATATGCCGTTTCATGGAATGATGCATGGGAACGGCACGGTCTCGCATTTCCTGATCAATTCAATGATGCGGACGTTTTTTCAAGAAACGCTGTACTGCATAAACTTAAAGATGATTTATTCATGCTGTTGTACAGGGTAGATAAGGGAAATATCAATTATTCTTTCGCGACAACTCCAACAGGGCCATGGAAACATGAAGACAATTCATTTATCAGCAAGGATTATCCATGGGAGTCGGAGAGAATAGGTATCTCGACACCGGCAGTAGAAATTACTTATGATGACAAAACGTATGACTTATTTTTGTATCACGGTGTTGAATCCGGGGAAGAAGGAGTTGAAAGAATCTATAAAGTAGGTGCTTTTCTGCTGGATACAAATCTTGAAAATAACGAATTAGTTGTTTCAAAATTGCAAAATCCGATTATGCGCCCGGCAGAATCGTATGAATTAGACAGTAAGTGGTTGTCTCCGTGTGGGGTTAAGGCTGTTTTTCCTTGCGGGACCGTAAAAATGGGAAATGAAATATATATTTATTATGGTGCTGGCGATCAAGTGATCGGTTTGGCGAAGATTAACAGCGATGACCTTCTGACACAGAAGGTAAAAACAAGCTTGATTAAAATATAATCAGAGTAATTTATAACATATAGCCCGAATTATTACTGAAAACGAAATGTTGCAATTAATTTGCAAGAAATTTTATGAATAATTCGGGAAAAATTTTATTAAGGGGATCATTATGAAAGAGTTCAGAATTAATGCGAAGGAAAGCGGGAAGAGTTTTCCGCATTATTGGGAACTATGCGTAGGCAGTTGTCATGCTTATACAGCGCTCAGAGAAGATTACCGTCAGCAGTTAAGAAAAACCCGTAAAGAACTGGGTTTTAAGTATATCAGGTTTCATGGTCTTTTTAATGATGTAATGGGGACGTGTGTAAACAGAAAGAGTTTTCAAAGTAAAACATCTTATATCGAGTATAATTTTGTAAATATTGACAATATATTTGATTTCCTGTTAAGCATAGGAATGAAACCATTTGTTGAACTTGGCTATATGCCAAGCTGCCTGGCCTCGGGAGATGAGACTGTATTTCATTATAGGGGGAACATTACACCTCCAGAAGATTATAACGAATGGCGTGATTTTATTAAAGCGTTCGCTGAACATTGCGTAGAGCGTTATGGATTAGAAGAGGTAAGGACGTGGTTTTTTGAAGTTTGGAATGAACCGAACTTAAAGACGTTTTGGGCAGGAACGCAAGAGGAGTACTTCAGGTTATATGAATATTCAGTTAAGGCAATAAAAAGTGTAGATGACAAACTTTGAGTAGGTGGACCTGCAACGTCAGTCAATGCATGGATTCCTGATATGAAACACTTCTGTGAAAAGAATAATGTAGCTTTGGATTTTATGACTACGCATCACTATCCAACAGATGATCCACTGTGGAGAAATGGTGATATCTCAGTTGAAGAGTTCATTAAACTATATGATAAGTACGAAAGAGGAATCATCAAAAAAATGACAAAAAAAGCCAGGTGGGAAGCTGGTAATCTGCCACTATATTATACCGAGTGGAATACATCTGCCATGCTCAATGATAATCAACATGATGAATGTTATGCGGCGTCGATGATTGCTAAAATACTTGCTGATAATGATGGTTTAGTAGAAGGCTACTCCTTCTGGACTTTTTCGGATATTTTTGAAGAACGCTCACAGCTTCTGGGATCATTCCATGGCGGCTTTGGCTTGCAAGCATATGCTGGTATAGCAAAACCAGCATACCGGTTATTTGAACTTTACCATGGTCTTGGTGATGAAAGAATGACAGTAATGGAGAATGAGGGAGACTCTTCTACTCTAGAGATGATTGCGACAAAAACGGAGGAAGGGATCAGGTGTATTCTATACAACCATCAAGTACCTGGTGAGAAAATTGATGAGGAATCATGTACTCTATATATTGACAATATTAATAATGATGTTGTTGCAGAAATTTACAAAATCGATGATGATCATACGAATCCTAAAAAGGCTTGGGAGGAAATGGGAAGCCCACTTTATATTAAGACTGATGAGATTAACAAATTACATCGTGCTTCTGAATTAGTGAAAGAAACATTGACAACTCACAAAACCAGTAATGGAATAAAAGTAAATGTTACTGTACCGGCATACGGTGTTTGCGCGATTGATTTCTTTAAGAAATATAAAGAATAAAAACATAATGATGCTTAACTCAAATTATAGAATGCTTCTTTTAGAATTATTCTTATAGTTGTATCACTCTACTTAGGGATGCACTAAAAATAAC
>JAGMES010000122.1 GCA_023128035.1 Halanaerobiales bacterium
TATCAAATTTAAATCCTAGAAAAATTACTACTTTAAAAAAAGTTATTACTGCTGGTGAAAAGACTAATTTCGAATTGGTTAATAAATGGAAAGATAAAATTGAATATATTAATGCTTATGGCCCAACAGAAACTACAATCTGTGTTTCAACCTGGTCTTCATTCGAAGCTGATAATGAATATAAAAGTGTTCCAATCGGTAAACCTATTTTTAATACCCAGGTATATGTACTTGATAATGATGATAATTTAGCTCCAATAGGAGTCATAGGTGAATTGTGTGTATCTGGTGAAACTCTTGCAAGAGGTTACTTAAACAGACCAGCTCTAACAAAAGAAAAATTTACCATCAATCCCTATACCGGTGAAAAAATGTATCGAACCGGCGATTTAGTCAGGTGGTTAAATGATGGTAATCTAGAGTTTATCGGTAGAAAAGACAACCAGATTAAAATAAGAGGATTTAGAATTGAACCAGGCGAGATAGAGAATCTATTACGCAGTTATCCTGGGATAATTGAGAATATTGTTTTAGATAGAGTTGACACCAATGGAGATAAATATCTATGCTGTTATCTAACTGCTGAAGATAAAAAAATAGTATCTTCATTAAGAGAATATCTAGCAAAAGAACTACCGGATTATATGATTCCATCATACTTTTTCCAGTTAGAGCAATTGCCTTTCACCCCTAACGGAAAAATCGATAGAAAATCACTACCACAACCTGATGGAAGTGTAACGACAGAATATATAGTGCCGACAAATCAAATCGAAGAGCGTCTAGTTACAATTTGGTCAGAAGTTTTAAACACAACTAAAGTAGGAATCTATGATAACTTTTTCGAGCTAGGTGGACATTCATTAAAGGGCGCTTCTATTGCTTCGAAAATTAATCAAAAATTTAATATTGAAATCTCTTTAAAAGATATCTTTGTGTCTCCTACTGTTAAAGAACTTGCTGAAGTTGTGAGTCTGGCAGAAGAAAAAAGATTTTCCTCAATTGAAAAAGTAGAAGATAGAGAGTATTATCCACTTTCTTCAGCACAAAACAGATTTTTTATTCTAAATCAGTTAGAAAGTGATACCACAAGCTATAATATGCCAAATCTGCTGCTAATAGATGGAGAAATAAATTTGGAAAGCTTGGAGAAAGCATTTAAAGAATTGGTTGAAAGACATGAAGCTTTAAGAACTTCTTTTGAGTTAGTTAATGGTGAACCAATGCAAAAAATTAACAAGGATCTAGACTTCAATGTAGAATACATGGAAGGTTCGAAAAGAGAAACAGAAAAAATTATTTCAGAATTTATCAAACCTTTTGAGTTACAAAAAGCGCCGCTATTTAGAGTGAAGGTGCTTAAAATAGCAGATCAATATTTGTTGATGTATGACATGCATCATATTATCGCTGATGGAATCTCCATGAATATTTTGATTAATGAATGGTCCTTATTATATCGTGGAAAAGAGTTGCCAGATTTAAGAATTCACTTTAAAGATTTTGCTGTTTGGCAGAAAAATAGATTCCAGACTTCTGAAATTAAAAATCAAGAAGAACTCTGGCTGGAGATGTTTAGAGGAGAGGTTCCTGTACTAAATATGCCGTCAGATTTTTCACGACCAAAAGAAATCTGTTTTAAAGGTGATTTAGTCAATTTTGAAGTAACCAGAGAACTTACAGCTAGACTTAAGCAGTTGTCAAAGAAAAATGGTGCTACTCTATATATGACTTTATTATCTGCATATTATGTTTTACTATCTAAATATTCTGGTCAGGAAGATATTGTTATCGGTTCACCAAGTGCCGGCAGATTCCATGCAGAACTAAATCAAATAATTGGGTTATTTATTAACACTCTAGCTATGCGAGCATATCCAAAAAGCTCTAAAACTTTTGCAGAATTTTTACAAGAGATTAAAGAAAATTCTCTAAGAGTATATAATAATCAGGATTATCCATTTGAGAGATTAGTGGAAAAACTTAATGTTGAAAGAGATTTGAGCAGAAGTCCATTATTTGATGTTATGTTTACAATGCAGAATATGGAACAAGCTGAAATCAAATTTGATGGTTTAAAATTTAAGCCTTATCAGGTTGCAGATAAAGAATCAAAGTTTGATATGACTTTAAGGGCAGTTGAGATAAATAATCAAATCAAGTTTATGCTTGAGTATAGTGTTGGCCTATATCAAAAAGAAACAATGCAAAGGTTATTATCTCATTTTGTAAACATATTAGATGAAATTACTCAAAATCCAGAAGTAGAGTTAAAAGATATTGAAATGATTGCACCAGAAGAAAAAAATGAACTATTGTTTGACTTTAATGATACTAGTAAAGAGTATCCAGAGAACGAAACAATTTATCAATTATTTGAGGAACTTGTTGAGAGAGAGCCTGATAAAATAGCCGTTTGCTTTGAGGAAGAAAAAATTTCATTTAGCAAGTTAAATGCTAAAGCTAATCAATTAGCACGAGTTTTGCAGGAGAAGGGTGTCCAAGCAGATACGAGTGTAGGGGTAATTATGGAAAGATCAATTGAGATGATAACTGGAATCTTAGGTATCTTGAAAGCGGGAGGAGCATACCTGCCAATGGATTCAGGATACCCAACTGAGCGGATCGATTATATGCTTAAAGATTCAGGAACTGAGTTATTATTAACCAGCTCAAAGCTACAGGTTAAATTTGATGTACCCATTGAAGTTATAGATATTGAAAGTATACCAGCAAACTATAATACTTCAAATCAGCCAAATTCTAGTAGTTCAAATAATCTAGCATATATTATCTATACATCTGGTTCAACAGGAAAGCCAAAAGGGGTAGCTATAGAACATGCATCTTTAGTTAATTATATCCATTGGTTTACTGAAACTGGAGAGATAACTTCAAAGGATTCTTCTGTGTTATTGTCATCATATGCTTTTGACCTTGGATATACTGTGATCTGGTCAAGCTTAGTCAGTGGTGCAGAGCTACATATTGTAGTAGAGGATTTATATAAAGATGGGAATCAATTAATAGATTATCTTAGCGAACACAAAATTACCTTTATCAAAGCAACACCATCTCTCTTTAACATGTTGGTAAATAGCTCAAACTTCATTAATAATGGTGACTTAAGATATCTTCGATTGATCGTTTTAGGTGGAGAAAAGATTAGAGCAAATGATTTAAAAATATACAATGAAAAATATCCAAAAGTAATATTTATGAACCATTATGGGCCAACTGAATCAACAATCGGTTGTATTAGCACAAAAATCAATCAGGATAACTTAAGTGAGTTTAATGAAAAGCCATTGATAGGTAGACCAAACAGTAATATAAAAGTCTATATTCTTGATATGGATAAAAAGATAGTTCCTGTTGGAGTTGTGGGAGAATTATATATTGCAGGAAAAGGATTAGCTAGAGGATATCTAAATAGACCAGAGTTAACTTATAAACAATTCATCGCAAATCCATATATAGCAGGAGAGCGATTATATAAAACTGGTGATTTGGCACGATGGATGCCAGATGGTCGACTTGATTTTATCGGAAGAATAGACAATCAGGTAAAGATTAGAGGATTTAGAGTTGAGATTGGTGAGGTGGAAAAACAACTAGCAAATCATCTCAGTATCAAAGAAGTTGTGGTAATCGCTAAAGAAGAAAATGAAGATAACAGTCTAGTAGCATACATAGTAGAATCTCAAAAAGTACAATTAAGTGAACTAAGAGAGCATCTAGCAAAAAGATTACCAGAATATATGATTCCATCTTACTTTGTTAAAATAGCCGAACTGCCTTTAACAGCTAATGGAAAGCTAGATCATAAAGCTCTACCAGATCCGATTACTAATATTTCAAGAGGTACAGAATATGTTATGCCGACTAATCCAATAGAAGAGAAAATGGTTAAGTTATGGTCTGAAGTATTGGGTGTTGAAGAGATAGGAATTTATGATAATTTCTTCGAACTAGGTGGGCATTCACTCAAAGCAACAATATTAGTTGCCAAAATGCATCAAATTTTTGGTGTAAATATTCCGTTGAAGATAGTCTTCAAACATCCAACCATTAAAGAATTAGCAGTTTATTTTGAGAACAATAAATCTGAGAATAGTTTTATAGCTATAGAAAAAGCAGATAATCGCGATTATTATCCACTATCATCTGCCCAAAAACGTCTGTTATTAATAAATCTAGTAAATCCAGATATTACGACTTACAATATGCCTGTAGTAATGGTTATTGAGGGAGAGCTAGATCAAGAGCGTTTAGAAAATGCATTTGTACAACTGATTAAAAGACATGATTCCTTAAGAACATCTTTTACAATAATTGATGGCGAACCTGTGCAGAAGATAGAAAAGAAAGCGGATTTAGAGATTAACTATATAGAAGCAGAAGTCGAACAGATTATTGCAGAGTTTATTCAACCATTTGATTTAACTAAAGCACCTTTACTTCGAGTGGGTATTGCAAAATTGGGTAATAAAAACTTATTCTTGTGTGATATGCATCATATTATCTCAGATGGAGTTTCTAAAAATATCTTACTTCGGGAATTTATCTCATTATACGCGGGTAAGGATTTACCAGAATTAAAACTCCAGTATAAAGATTTCGCTATCTGGCAAAATAAAAATTTCCAAACAGATAATTTTAAGAAGCAAGAGGAATATTGGTTAGAGAGGTTTGGAGATGAGATTCCAGTTCTCAATCTTTTAAAAGATTATGCAAGACCAGAACTGACTGATTTTACTGGAGATAGTGTAAATCTTGTGATTGAAGAAGAGTTAACGGCTAAACTTAAGGAATTGGCGATCCAAAATAATGCAACTTTATATATGGTCTTATTAGCTGCATATAATGTTTTGCTATCTATGTACACAAGGCAGGAGGATATATTAATTGGTTCACCAATTGCAGGAAGATCACATATAGATTTAGAGAATATCATTGGGGTGTTTATTAACACTTTGATAATGAGAAATTTCCCTAACAAAGATAAAACATTTGTTAAGTTTTTGCATGAGGTCAGGGAAAATTCATTAAAGGCTTATGCAAATCAGGACTACCCATTTGAGATGGTAGTTGATAAATTGAATATCCAGGTAGAGCATGGTAGAAATCCATTGTTTGACACGATCTTTTTAATGCAGAATCAAGATGTAGTTGAGATGGAGATTCCAGGTTTGAGATTAACTCCATATGATGCAGAAATAAAAATAGCGAAATTTGATCTATCTCTAACAGTAGTTGAAAGGGATAATAGGTTAACCTTTGAGTTTGGATATCAAACCAGTCTATTTAATAAAGCTACAATTGAAGATATAGGTGAAAACTTTATTTATATACTTCGTCAAATTATTGAGATGCCCGAAAGACCTCTCAAAGATTTGAATGTAGAAAGTGACTTAAAAACTGTTGAGACTGGGGAGATGGATTTTGAGTTTAGTTTTTAGAAATATACATTTGTCAGGCACTTTATAGAGTGTCTGACAAATGACCCTTAAGAAAGAAAATGGAGGGATAAATATGGATAATAGGAGTAATGAAAAAAATAAATTATTGTTTGGCGGTAAATTTGATATTCAGAAAAATTATTGGTTAGACAAACTAGAATGCGTAGGGTATTCTTGTTTTCCCTATGATTATAAAAAAAGTGAAGAAGACCTGAAAAAAGAGGTTATAAAATTTTCTTTACCTAATTTTGTTTCTCAAAAAATATTTGTTTTAAGTAATAATTCAGATTTTGCTATATTCACAATACTATTATCAATATTTAAATGTTTAATTTATAAATATGTTAGAGAAGAAGATGTGCTCGTTGGAACTACTATTTTTACTAAAGAGAGTGATGATACTTTTTTAAATAAAATATTAGCATTTAGAGATATTATTAATCCAGAACAGACATGTAAAGAATTACTTATAGAAGTAAGGAAAACGGTTTTAGAAGCAAATAAAAATCAAAACTATCCTTTAGATGAGATATTTTGCGATCTTGATATACCATTATTTAAAGTGGGATTTATTTTGGAAAATATTCAGAGTAAAGCGCACTTTGAAAATTATGATCTAGATATAACATTATCGTTTATTCATAATGGAAAATCATTGGAAGGTAAGTTTAAATATAATCCAGGTTTATATAAAAAGAGTACAATTGAAAAAATTTCATCACTTTATATTAAAGTGGGAACTTTATTTACAGAAAATATAAATACCCGAATTGAAGATATAGAGTTACTTACTACAGAGGAGAAAAATCAATTATTATACGAATTTAATGGGTCAAAGTTGAACTATGCCACAGAAAAAACGTTTCATCAATTGTTTGAAGAACAGGTCGAGCGAAGTTCAGGACAAACGTCACTTATTTTCGAAGATCAAAAGTTAACTTACAAGGAATTAAATAATCGTGCAAATCAACTGGCTAAAATTTTAAGAGCAAAAGGTGTTAAACAGGATCAAATAGTAGGGCTTTTGGTTCATCGTTCTCTTGAAATGTTTATTGGGATATTGGGGATTTTGAAAGCTGGTGGAGCTTATTTGCCACTTGATCCTGATTATCCAACAGATCGGATAAAATATATGTTAGAGGATAGTAATGCTAGCTGGTTACTTGTCGATAAAGGTAATGTTGATTTAGGGGAATTTAGCGGAGAGTGTATAGATATAACTGATGAAAAATTATATATAGGCGATTCATCTAACCTTGTTAATGTAAATCAAGCAAAAGATTTAGCTTATGTAATCTATACATCTGGTTCTACCGGAAAACCCAAAGGGGTAATGATAGAACATCAATCTCTGCATAATTTTATTGTTGCAGTAAGTGATCAGATCGAATTTACACCTGGAAAAACAATTTTATCTTTGACCACTTTTTCATTTGATTTGTTTGTCTCAGAGACATTATTGCCTCTTGCAAGAGGAATGAAGCTTGTAATTGCCAATGAACAGGAGCAGATGACTTCTGAATTATTTAATAATGCATTGCTAAGAAATGATGTAGATATGCTACATTTAACTCCTTCCAGGGCGCAATTATTTATAAGTGATGAAAGCAATTTGGAAGGCATTAAAAACTTAAAAGAAATTTTGATCGGTGGAGAGGCATTTCCTGAAACATTACTAGAAAAATTAACTAGCCTGACCAATGCGAAAATTTACAATATGTATGGACCGACGGAGGCTACAGTTTGGTCACTGATTAAGGATTTGACTCATGAAAAAGATATTACTATAGGGAAACCTATTGCAAATACAGATGTGTATATATTTGATGAAAATTTAAATTTAGTTCCAATCAACGTGCCTGGGGATTTATATATTGCAGGAGATGGATTGGCGAGAGGCTATTTGAATAATCAAAAGTTAACAGAAGAGCGATTCGTGGTTGCCCCGTTTGGTGGAAACAAAAAGATGTATAAGACAGGCGATACTGCTAGATGGCTTCCTAATGAAGATATCGATTTTTTGGGTAGGAGTGATTATCAAGTAAAAATTAGAGGATATAGGGTTGAATTAGGAGAGATAGAAAAACAAATTGTATCTTATCCTAATGTAAAAGATGCTGTGGTTGTAGATAAAGAAGATGAAACTAATTTTAAAGTTCTTGTAGCATATATAGTTATTGATGAGGAATTATCAGTTGTAGATATAAGAACACATCTTACAAAAATTTTGCCTGATTATATGATACCATCATACTTTATTAAATTAGATCACCTACCACTAACCCCAAACGGAAAACTAGATAGAAAAGGATTACCTAAATTAGATAAAAATATTTCGAGTGGGCGAGAATATATTGCACCTACCAATGAAAAAGAGAAGAAATTAGTTAATATTTTTTCGGAAACTCTTGAGATTAAAAAGATAGGTATTAAAGATAATTTCTTTGAATCAGGCGGACATTCTTTAAAGGCAACGACACTTATATCAAAAATTTATAAAGAATTTAGTATAAACCTACCATTACGCCAACTGTTTGAATCACCAACAGTTGAAGGTTTAGCAAAATATATAGATGAAGCAGATGAATCAGTTTATCAAAAAATTGAACTTGTAGACGAAAGAGAATATTATGAATTATCTTCTGCACAAAAACGATTATTCGCCTTAAATCAGATAAGTCCTGATAGTACAAATTATAATATTCTTGGTTTTATGTACATCGAAGGTAATCTAAATATTGAAAGATTAGAAAGAACTTTTAACGAATTAATTAAGAGATATGATTCTTTTAGAACATCTTTTGAAGTAGTTGAAGGTGAGGTAGTTCAGAAGATTCATCAGGATGTAGATTTTAAAATAATAACTTTACATTCTAATGAAGATAATTTAGAAAAATTAGCTCAAGAATTTGTCCAACCTTTTGATTTGAGAAAAGCACCACTTTTAAGAGTTGGTTTAGTAAATTTACCAGATAAATATTTACTAATGTTCGATTTGCATCACATCATTGCAGATGGTGCATCATTAGGTATTTTGACTAATGAGTTTATAAGTTTATATCAAGGTGATCAATTACCAGATATTAAGATTCAGTATAAAGATTTTGCAGTATGGCAAAATGATCTATTCCAGTCTGAGAATATAAAAAAACAAGAAGAGTACTGGTTAGAAGTCTTTAAAGGTGAAATTCCTGTACTTAATCTGACGACAGATTATCCACGACCAAACGAGATGAACTTTGAGGGTGCAAGACTTAACTTTGAATTATCAAAAGATCTCAGTGAAGAGTTGAATAAGTTAGCAGTTCAAAATGGAGCAACAATGTACATGACACTCTTAGCTTTGTATAACATTCTTTTATCTAAATATACTGCACAGGAAGATATCTTAATCGGTTCACCAATTGCAGGGAGAACACATATTGATTTAGATAATATAATTGGAATGTTTGTCAATACACTTGTTATGAGAAACAGACCAATAGGTGATAAAACATTTATTGAATTTTTAGGGGATGTCAAGGAAAATACTTTGCTTGCCTTTGAAAATCAGGATTATCCTTTTGAGATGTTAGTAGATAAGCTGAATCTTAGATCAAAAAATAGAAATCCATTATTTGATACTATGTTTGTACTGCAAAATGCTGCAAAAGAGGTTGAGATAGATCAATTAAAATTTACTCCATATACCTTTGAAAATAAAGTAGCTCGTTTTGATCTAACTCTAGCTTGTGCTGAGACTAAAAATGGAATTGTCATGAATATAGAATATCGGACACAACTTTTCCAGAGAGAGACGATTGCAAAGTTTAAAGATCATTTTATCAATCTTATCAAACAAATTGTATATCAATCTGATCAAAAAATACGAGATATTGAAATTATTAGCCAAAGCGAAAAAGAGCAGATATTAAATAGTTTTAATGCAAGAAAATTAGATTACCCTAAAGATAAATATATCTATCATTTATTTGAAGAACAAGTTGAGAGAACACCTGATAATATTGCTTTAATATATAAAGATGATCAATTGACTTATGAGGAGTTAAATAATAGATCAAATCAATTAGCTAGATTATTGCGTGAAAAAGGTATTGGACCAGATCAGATTGTAGGAATTATGCTAGATAGATCATTTGAGATGATTATCGGAATCATGGGTATCTTAAAAGCGGGAGGAGCATATTTACCAATTGATCCAGTTTATCCAGAAGATAGAATAGCTCATATGTTAAATGATAGTCAGGCTAAAGTATTGTTAACCCAGAATCATTTGATTGATGGTGCAAATAGGTTAGATTACGCTGGTGAGATTATTGATTTAAATGATGAAGATAACTATATAGGTGATGGTAGTAATCTAAAAAATATTACTAGACCAGAAGATTTAGCATATATCATCTACACATCAGGTTCTACTGGAAAACCAAAAGGGGTTATGATTGAACACAAGTCGATTATAAATAGACTGAGCTGGATGCAAAGCAAGTATGCAATTGGTGATGAAGATACTATTTTACAAAAGACACCATTTACTTTTGATGTATCAGTTTGGGAATTTTTCTGGTGGTTTTTTAATGGATCTAGAATAGCTATACTGGTTCCAGGTGGTGAAAAAGAACCAGAGACTATTGTTAATGCTATCTTAAAATACAATGTTACAACTATGCATTTTGTTCCATCAATGTTAAATGCGTTTTTAGAATATGTAGAAACTAAAGATGTTGTAGACAAGCTTCAAAGTCTGAGTCAGGTTTTTGCAAGTGGTGAAGCTTTGACAAGACAACAGGTTATTAAGTTTAATAAATATCTTAATCAGACCAATAAGACTACTTTGCATAATCTTTATGGTCCAACAGAGGCGACAGTTGATGTTACTTATTATGATTGCCCTATTAAAGAAATGATTGATACTGTACCGATAGGAAAACCGATTGATAATATTAGTATATATATTGTAGATAATTATAATAATCCTGTAGCAGTAGGTGTACCAGGTGAGTTGTGTATTGCAGGTGTTGGTGTAGCAAGAGGATACTTAAATCGTCCTGAACTTACTGAGGAGAAGTTTGTCCAGAATCCTTTTGAGTCTGGTAAGAGAATGTATAGAACAGGAGACCTTGCAAGATGGTTAGCAGATGGTAATATTGAATATTTAGGACGGATAGATAATCAGGTAAAAATCAGAGGATTTAGAATTGAGTTAGGCGAGATAGAGAATCAATTACTTAAAGATGAAAGAATCAAAGAAGCAGTGGTAGTAGATAGAATAGATGAAGCAGGTGATAAATATCTATGTGCGTATATTACAGAGGTCAGAGGTCAGAAGTCAGAAGTAGGAATAGATGATAAATTAGCTATTTCAGATATTAGGTTATCGTTGGCTAAGGAGTTACCTGATTATATGATTCCAGCACATTTTGTGAAGTTAGCAGAGTTGCCAAAGACAACAAGTGGTAAGGTAGATCGAAAAGCATTACCAAAACCAGATGGAAGTATAGGAGTAGGAACAGAATATGTAGCACCTACAAATGAAATCGAAGAAAAATTGGTAGCAATCTGGTCAGAGGTACTAAGAATAGAGAAAATAGGCATTAATGATAACTTCTTTGAGTTGGGTGGTCATTCATTAAAGGCAATGACTGTTGTATCAAAAGTATTTAAAGAGTTAAATGTTGAGATTTCATTAGGTCAGATCTTTAAAACTCCAACGATCAAAGGACTTGCTGAGTTAATCAAATCAGCTGAAGAAAGTATCTATTCAGAGATTGAGCCAGTGGATTTCGCAGAATATTATGCTTTATCATCAGCACAGAAGAGGTTATTCCTTCTTAATCAGATTGAAGATACTAATACAAGCTATAATATGCCAGGAGCGATGCTTATAGAAGGTGATCTTGATAAAGAAAGAATGGAATCTGCATTTAGAGATTTGATCAAGAGACATGAAATCTTAAGAACATCCTTTGAACTGATTCAAGGAGAGCCAGTACAACGTGTTCAGGAGACTGTAGAGTTCAATCTTGAGTATTTTACAGATGCAGATGGTCAGATTGAAGAATTGATGCGAGAGTTTGTAAAACCATTTGATTTAAGTAAAGCCCCATTATTAAGAGTAGGACTTATTAAAGTATCAGATAAACATGTATTGATTTTTGATATGCATCATATCATTTCAGATGGTTCATCAATGGGAATTTTAGCAGGCGAAGTAGCAAATCTATATGAAGTTAACGAATTAGAAGAGTTAAGAATTCAATATAAAGACTTTTCAGCATGGCAAAATGAATTATTTGAATCGGAAAAGATTAATAACCAGGAGGAATATTGGTTAGATGCTTTTGCAGGAGTAGTACCTGTTCTGAATATCTTAACAGATTATCCACGTCCTGTAGTAATGACTTATGAAGGAGATAAATTAAACTTTGAAATAGGAGAAGAGTTGACAGCAAAACTGAATAGTTTAGCTCAAGAACAAGGAGCCACTATGTATATGGTATTGTTGGCTGCCTATAATATCCTATTGTCAAAATACAGTGGACAGGAAGATATAATAGTTGGCTCTCCAATCGCTGGTAGACCACACGCAGATTTAGAGAATATGATCGGTATGTTTGTTAATACTTTGGCAATGATAAATTATCCAGTAAATGATATAAGTTTTCTTGAGTTCTTAAAAAATGTCAAAGATAATACCTTAAAGGCTTTTGAAAATCAGGATTATCAATTTGA
>JAGMES010000123.1 GCA_023128035.1 Halanaerobiales bacterium
GAAAATAGTTTCATAGTTATATTTACATTGCAAGATAACACTGCTAAGAGTAGTGTTATCTTGCTTTTTAATAATAAATAGAAAAAAGTTTAGAATGTTACAAGTAATCTAAAGGGGAATTATGTTATTGCTGTAATATATTAGTAGCATAAAGTAGTAAATTTATATAAAAAAGCAGGAAAAACTCGTAAAATGTCGAATTAAATAGTATATATTACCTAGTTCCACAACTTTTTTAGGTACTTATTACTATGAGGAGGATTTGGGTCTTAATAGAATCCACATGTTTGGATTCATTAAGAATTTGCGGATGTATTTTTAAAAAGGGTGGTGATTTCTTACTTTACATATATGAAAAAATAATGAGGACTTATTGCACAATATTAGTGATTTTGTACAAAAATGAGGGGGGGATTTTATGAGATTTGTAAATAAAGTTAATGGAAGTGATTCTAACTGGGCTTTTAAATTTAAGGCTTGTTTTTTGTGTTTTATTTTTTGTTTGAGTATCTTTGTAACGATGCCAGCCTATAGTGCGGAAAATGATGTAAATAATTCTACTCAAAACGATCCATCAAAGTTTGATTCAAGTGTATGGTTGCTGACAGATATTCATAGTGAAGATGTAAATTTCTATATTCTAGAAGAACCAGTTGTTATAGATAGACATGAGTTGAAGAGCAAACTGAAATTTTTTATTGAAAGTGATAGTATCAAAGAATGGAAACTTAGGATTTATGATCCAGAAACTTTAGAGTCACTTTTAACGATTAAGGGTACTGCTGAAGATTTAGGAAAACCTATTGAATGGGATATGAATGGCGAATCAGCAGATGCATATTATTGTATGTTATCTATCTTTTTCAAAAATGAGAATCCTAAAGAATCAAAACCACTAATATTTTACATTAACCGAAAAGAAGAAGTAAAAGAAACTGCGAGTAATATAGTTGATCAACCTGAATTAAATACATGGTTAATAAATGATATACCTAATGAAGAGTTACACATATATGTTGAACAAGATTCGGGTGTTATAGATAGACATAATTTACAGAATAGATTAAAGCTATTTATCTCTAGTAATAATCAGGAAACTATCAAAGAATGGAGAATGAAAATTTATGATCCTAAAACTTTAGACACAGTAGGTACTTTTAAAGGTACAGCTGAAGATTTAGGAAAACCTATTGACTGGAATTTAAATAGAGAGCTAGTAGATGAATATTTTTGTATGTTAACTGTTTGGTACTCCTATAAAAATATTGAAGAATCTAAACCATTTATATTTTACATAGAACGCCAGGAAATTAAAGATTTGAGTAGCTCCGCAGATAGTGCTGATAACACTGAAAGTGATGAAATTGTACCAGAGGAACCTACTGAAGGCTCAAAATATGTTGTTTCTACTGATAAAAAAGACTATGGTTTCACAATGGAACAATACTTTGTTGTTGGTTTTGCAGATCTTACTGTTGGAAAAACATATTTCCAGGGCAATATTGAACCTGTCTCAGAGTTTGACGAATTTAGTGAAGGAATTTATGTAGATGGCCGTTTTGCATTATATCTTAAAGGAAAGATTAATGGAAAATACCTTTTGGCGGCACAAATAGATACTACTGAAAAACCAGTTACTACATTATTAGAAAATTTAAATAGAAAAGAAAGTTCGTTTATCTTAGACAACATCGATCCAGATAAATATTATCCTGTGTACGGAGATGATTCTGTAAGTATAAGTGAGGTAGATACTGAGGGAAAACTTTATCTGAAATTGGAATGGGATAATTCAGAGATCTTATGGGGTAATTATCGAATTAGCTTAAATGATACGAAAGTCACCAACTTTAACAGAACTCTTTATGGAGCTAGAGTTCATCTGGAAAATCCAGTGGATACAAACGCTAATCCTTCAAGTGCAGATTTATTCTGGGCAGAGGCTCTTAATCTTCATTCAAAAGATGAGATTAAATCGACTGGAGGATCACTCTATTATCTTAAAAATTCAGACATTCTTACGGGATCTGAAAAACTGAGCATGGAGATAAAAGATTCTAAAACAGGTCAGGTAGTGAAATCATTCCCTCTAGAATCTGGAAGTGATTATAAGATAGATTGTTATAATGGAAGAATTATTTTAAGCAAGAATCTTATACTAGCGCATGAATTGGAGGAGCTTATTTCAAAAGGTGAAAGTTATCTTATTGCAGAGTATGATTTTAATCCTGAAAGCAATGTAAGCAATTCTACATACGGATTTAGTGGAACCCAGTATCTAGCAGATGATCTAAGATTGAATGGTAGATATTTAAAAGAAAGAATGCCAGATGGAAAGAGTTATCAGCTTTATGGAATTGATGGTATTTATAATTTTAACGAAAATTCATATTTGACTATTGAATGGGCCAACTCTGGTAGAGCACTTTCAGGTAGATTCTACTCTGAAGATGGAGGACTTACATATGTTGAAATACCTGAACTAGCGGATCAAAGTAACAGTAATGTTGCGGTATTGAGTTTAAATGTAGAATTGCCTACTCAGATTGATTGGTTAACAGACTTTAATCTTGGTTTTAATTATAACTTTTATGAGAAGGGATTCTCTACTTCGAAATACCAAGCATTGAATGATATAAATCAATTTGATATTGAACTACAATCAAAGATTTTAGATGATTACTCTGTTATCGCAAAATATCTATATAAGGATGAAAAGGGCTTTAGTAAGACTTCAACAGCAAGTGTACAAGTAGCAGGTAATTATAATGATAACTTGAATGTTGCTGGTGAATTAAAATATCAGAATATATCTGAAGAAGAACAAGAGAAGGAAGAAATTTTGGGAGCAATGCGTTTGGATTATCAGGTAAATGATAATACTACAATCTATACTAATCCACGGTTAACACTAATGAGTAATGATGATTCTAAAAATAATGAAATTATCGTTGGAACAGATATGGATTTAAATGATAATATGCATGTAAATTTGGAAGGCTCCACTGGAACTTTGGGTAATAATGTTAAATTTAGTGGCGATTATGATCTTACAGCAAACAATAATATTTACGGAAATGTTCAATATGAGGTAAACAATCAGAAAGAAAATAAAACAACATTGCTTCTAGGCCATAAGGGTAATTTAACAGATACATTAAATATGTACACTGAATATCAGATGGCTAATGGTACTTTGGAAAATAGCAGATCAGGACTTATTGGTTTGGAGTATGACCCTACGGAAAATTGGTCATTTTTCCTCGACTATACCAAGAGAAGTATCGAGAACCTAATTGAAAGAGGTATAATATCCCGTGAATTTTTAAGTGGAGGAGTTGTATATTATTCAGATGAACTAGAATATAATACAAAACTTCAGTTGAAAAATGAAGAAGGAGTAGAATCCTTAAGCGAACTTCTTTTAACAAATTCAGCAAAATGGGATGCTAGTGATGAAATTTCTCTTATTTGCAATCTCGATTATTCTAGAGATACAGCAAAATCTATCAATGGAGATTTTGGTATTGCCTATCGTCCAGTTGAAAAAGATCGTTTTAACCTGTTAGGAAAATATGTTTTCGCTGCCAACACATCGCCTGAAGACATGTCTACATGGAATGAAAGGTATCATATCTTTTCAGCGGAAGGGATTTATGATATTACGGACAAATGGCAGATTGGTGAGAAAGTGGCATATAAATATATGAAATCACTTATTTCTGAGAATACATGGGCTCAAAGTAAAACATATCTTTGGGTTAATAGATTAAATTATCATATTGCAAACAAATGGGATTTAAGTGGCGAATATAGAATACTGCATAATTCACTTGCAAAAGACACAAAGAGTGGAGTTCTTTTAGCGGTTTACCGTTATCTCAATCAAAACAGTAAATTTGGTATCGGATATAACTTTACAGATTTTAGTGATGATCTAACAGATCTTAGTTATCAAGCAAGAGGACCATTTATTAATTTAATAATTTTATGGTAGAAGATTTTGTTTGAATTAAAAAATCGTGAGGAGGGAAATTATGGAGGGCAAAACAGGACGTTTTTTATTAATGCTTTTGCTGATATTAATAAGCTTTTCAGTATCTGTGGATGCTATTGGGCCATATCTTGAAATAACTCAAACTGTTCCTACAGCATATATTAATGATACTGGAGGCCAAGACGTAAAGGCAACATTTAAAAATACAGGGACAGAAATTGCAGAAAATGTTACCGTAGATATTGATTTACCAAATGGAGGATTTAGTTATAAAATTGGTTCTTTGACTGCAAAATTTAAAAATGATGTGGGTGATCCAGGTACAGTTTTAACTGCTAATGTTGTAGATGGAGATCCATTCCAGATTACTTTTGATCCACAACTTGATATGGCAATTGGCCAGATTCTGGAGTTGACTTATAAAATTGCCACAGATGCAACAGTTACAGTTGGCACACATTATGTTTTATCTGTGACTGGAAATTATGTAGGCAGTAATGACATTGACGAAGAATTACTTGAAGTTATTACGGGTGCAATTAGTTGTAGTTTTACACCAATTTCTCCATTGCCATTTGAGGCTGAACGAGGAGAGCAGATAACTTTAGAGGCAAAAGTTGAAAATACTGGTGTAGGAAATCTTTATGGGGTATTGTTAGAAACTAACTGGGACATTGGTTTTGATTCTGCTGAAATTGTTGCTTTAGATAGCAATATTACTCCTTCGTTAGTTGGTAGTAGTTATCAGATAACTCTGGGTGAAATTCTTAGTGGTGAAAGTAAATATTTTAGATTTAATCTTATGGTCGCCGATTATGAGAGTTTTGCTTTAAACATGCAGCTTACTAATCCAGGAGGCGATAACTTTTCTGATAGTATCATATTTAACCTACTTGTTGAGCAACCAAATATTGCTATAAATCCATCTAATGTCACTATTGATTATGGTACTCCAGGTAAGATGAATATTCAGATAACAAATGAAAATGTATCTGCTTATACTGGATCAGCTCGTGAATTTAAATTAAATACAAATATTGATTCAACTTTCAATGTAACTAACCTTACCATAGGTTGGAACTACAGTAATGGTGTATTTACTTACACTGCTAATGGTGGTGTAATTGGTGTTGATGAAACTGTTAATTTGAGTTTTGATCTTGATCCAAAAAATCGCTATATTACGAATAGTGGAACCATTTCAATCTATTCAGATTATAAAAACGATATAGAACAATCTTTTGCATATCCTTTAGCCTTTGCAACATACTCTTTTATAAATGTTCCGACAATTAATTTGACTCAGACTATAAATTCTGAAGCAACTGATGGTGATGATCTGCGTGTTTTCTTAGCTGAACAAGTTGAGTTCCAATTTAAACCGACGCTAACTCATGTTGATAAATGGAAAGAAGGTCAAGATATTGTCTTTACAGAAACCTTCGCTGTCGATTTTGATGTCAATAATGTTATAGTTACTCACGGTAATTTAAATTGGGTAGGTAATGCAATTACCTGGACGCTTACACGTGATCAAGTAGCTTTAAATCCTGTTATGACCGTAGATACCCAATTTACATCTGATGCTGATAGATCAGGTCGTTTTATCGGCAATACTGCAAGAGTTGATGGCACAACGGTTTGGGATTGTAATCTTGCTGATTGGGTCACCACTAATTTTTATTTACAAAGTAGAAACGAAGAAGCAGCCTTCCTTATAGAGAGTAAATATATCGATAATTTACCTACTGAAGGATATTATGATGTATGCGGTAAGGATGACAAAGACGTTATTCAATATCGTCTAGAATATAATTTTGATCCAATTTCTGGTGGTACCTGGACAGGTTCTACACTCACTGATGAGTTGGATCAGAGCCAAGAATTTGTTCCAGGGAGCGCTCAATATAGAATAGATTCAGGATCATGGAAAGATGTTCCAGCGATAAATATCATTTCAACCACTCCTTTAACAATTGATCTTGGATTCTTAAAGGATGCCGAATTTGGTGGTATTGATTTTGTTGATGGTGCTAACGTATCTTTTAGATATCAACTTAGTCTTACAAATGCAAGCTTGGCTTTAGGTTCAAATAATGTTAGATTTATCTCTAGAACAGATTTGAGAATTGCTAACGCAATAGGTGGAGCAGGGGTTAATGAAGATCATTTCTACCAAGCAGTTTTTGTACCAATTTCTAGAGCTTTAATGAATATTGGTATTTATCTCAATACTGAGCAAGTATCAATAGGTCAACGATTGAGGGCGACTGTTGATGTAGCTAAGTTAACACCATGGGATAATAATAATTTAGTTGTTACAGTTTCGACAAATGGAAGTTATGAATATGTTGGTAATCCTACATATACTGGCTTTGGTGGTCAAATTCCAAATGTAGTGCTCACTGCGGCTAATCCAGATGAAATTACTTTTACTTTCACTAATCCATTGGAAGTAAATCAAGGAGGAACTATTTCCTTTGATTTGGATAAAACTGTTGATAATAATCACCGAATAGATGCACAATTAGATTTTGACGATGATCTTGGTGAGCATTTTACAGATACTGCTTATGATATACCAGCTTATCAACTAAAAGGTGTTCTATCAATCATTGTAAATCCTGATCCAATTAAAATTACTCAAGATAGTATGTCATGGGATATTAATGTTAGTAATATTGGTGGTGGAGTTGCATTCAATGTTGAGTTACATGATTTCTTGAAAAATGTTATGGTTTTTGATAGTTCTACAGTTGATAGTGCTCCAGTTGTACCAAATATCGCAGATGATGGTGATTTTAAAGATATTAGTTGGGATCTTGGAGATATCCCGGTTGGCGGGAGCAAAATCATCAATATGGTAGTACACACCAGTGGAATTTCGACTGATTTTAATGGTGCTAATAATCTTTCAGCAACCACAGCATGGGTAGATCGAGATGGTACTTTTCATGCATATGATACAGCAACGCTTAACAATGCACCTAAATTTATAACTATGAATTCTTATACATTCTTGAAGAACTCAGCAGATAGTGCGATTACTCTCTGTGATAGTGGAATTGTTAAGTTACTGGTTAAAAATAGTGGTTACACTAATAACTATAATCTTATATTGACTCAGAGTTTAGGACAAACAGGTTTTCAGTATATACCTGGAACAGCAAAAATTGTCGGTGGACTTGATATAAATGACCCTGTTGTATCAGGTACAAACTTAATCTGGACATTTGATATTTCTTCACCAGATTCAAACTATCTAGCAGAGCTAGTAGAGATGGCTCCTGGTGATGAGTTTGAGATTCAATTTGCAGTTCAGAGTGGTGAAGACTTTAATGCATTCCAGAAGATTCAACCATCGGCTACATGGCAGACTCCAGAAGAGACTGGTGGCGTTTTAAGAGGTGGTATTTCAACTGGTGCAGAATTTAGAGTTCCGATTAATCAACCAAAAATAACTGTAATTGTTAAAGGTAAAAATATAACTCAAGGAGACTCTTCTTATGTTGATAATGTGATTGCATCTTTGAATGACAGAATAGAATGGAAAATTGAAATTACCAACAGTGGCGATGCTACTGCAACAAATGTCATTCTCGAAAACACATTACCAACGAATATGTCGTTTGTAAGCGTAACTGGGCCAGGGTTGAATTCAGTAGTCCCTGCCGTTTCATGGAATATAGATGATATTCCTATTACTACACATGAATATATTATTGAAGCCGACTTTAGCGGACCATGCGGACCAAATAAACTAAATACAGCCAGTGTACGCTGGGGTGCGGCAGGGTCTTCATCTTTAACTACACCGATTGATAATGAAGATACTGCAACGTTAATTACAGAACCTGCTTTAAATGTTTTAGCTCAAATGATCCCTGATTTTACTACAAAAGATGGTAGAGTAACTATTACTATTATAAACACAGGTGCACCATTATATAATGTAACTTTGACAGATGATATTACTAATCGTTTTGTAGTTGATAGTGATTCAATTAGTTATTCGGCTGAGTTAGTAGGGCCAACGGTTGAACCTAATAAAGGTGATGTTGGTAATGTCTTGACCTGGCAATGGGCTGGGCCAATTCCAGCCGGAACCCATACAATCAGTTTTGATATTCGTGATAATAGCGCTACTGATGGAGCAAGTGATGGTAGTATCGTAAATACTAGCCTCAATCTTACTTATGAAAACTCTAGTAGTGTTGCTAAGGCACCAGTTAGCAGTACACCATCATTTGATCCTAAGAAAGCAAATCTAATAATAACAAAAAATCCATCTGTACAGGTTGCTAATGATGGGGAAGTTGTAACTTGGACAATTAGGGTTACCAATATTGGAGAAACAGATGCTACAAATGTTGAGATTGTAGATATTCTTGGTGATGGTACTGTAGATAATGGATTTATTTATTATCCAATTGGTACATCCCCTGCTCCAGATACTGCATTAGGCAATACTCTTACCTGGAGTAATTTAACCATAGGACAATCAGATTTCTACGAAATTACATTGAATGCAATAACAAAGGCAGGAGGTAAACATACTTCAAAAGTTACAGCAACAGAATATAATGTGGATAAATCTAAGTCTGTTTGTGAAGATACTCGTACAGCAGCAGTGGCAGTCTTCGATTTTGATGTAACCATAGATACTGATACTGGTGATGTAAATGACCCAGACGTAGATAGTTTTGGTGAGATTGCACGATTTACAATTACCATGAATTTTGATGGTGATGATACCTATCAAAATATTCAAGTAATAAACACTTTACCAGAAGGATTGGAATATTTGGGTAGTTTTGGTGGTATAGAATTATGTGATAGTGTTATTGTTAATGGAAAAACAGCGACCTTTGATTTGCTTGGTTTTACAGGCACTAAAACAAAAAATATTATATTCGATGTAAGAATATTAGATGAGGCTGCATTAGGAAGAGGAGATGTATTAACCAATGATGCTAAAATGAGTTTTGATATTGATTTTGGTGGTGGCTTTACAGCTAGTTTCCCAAATACACTAAGTAATCTTCAAGATCAAAATTCTTTTACATTGAAAGAGCCAGATGTTAGCTTAAATTCACGTACAACAAACCCAGCAGATGGGAGCAAAGTTAGCGCAGGTCAGGAGATAATTCATACTTTGCGTTTTCAAAATAGTAATTTAGCAAACGTTTCTCCTGGTCATGGAATTAAGGTTGAAGAAACTATTCCAGTTGGAGAGAGAGACTTTGATCCTTTATCTGAAGGTTTCAGTATTTTAAAGGGTGGTGTTACTCCACTTGTAGCTGATATTGATTACGCAGCTACTTATACTTCAGGTACCGGAAAATTAACTATTGTATTCAAAAATACAGCTTTAGGAATTCTTCAGAAAAATGAATATTTCGATATAGAATACAAAACAAAAGTCGATTCTAGTATTGCTGCTGATGTTACTCTCCAACATAGTGCCCAACTTATTGAGTATTATGGACAACCAGTTGGAACTACTGGAGTTAAGACTTATACTGATCCAAATCCTCCAGAAACTGTATCATATAGCACAGTTAAATCTGACTTTGATGTGAATGTAACAATTCCTGGAGATAAAAAAGTTGTACCAGGCGATACTGTATCATATGAGATTACCTTAACTGTACCAAAAGGTACTAGCGTATATGATATCAATTTGGTAAATCAATTACCAGCAGGGATTGAATATGTCAATGGTTCTTCATCGGCTGCTGATATTGGTAATCCAGCACCAACAATTACTGGAAACACAACAACAGGTCAAATCATAACCTGGTATGCTGAATCTGATAATTATGACATAGCTAATAATACTGGAAGTGATATAACTTATACTATTAACTTTGATGCAGTTGTTTTAGATGATGTAACGATTAATCGAGGAGATATATTAACAAATCTTTTCCTATATAATTACAACACTATAGATAACAATAGTTTAACCAGAACTAATAATAGTGCTGTCAGTGATACTGTTACTGTAAAAGAACCTGAGCTTACAGTATCTGCTGAAGAAATTTCAACTGGCCCTTATGAAGCAGGAGATACAGTAACATACAAAATAACAGTGGAGCATAGTCTAGCGAGTAACGCAACAGCCTATGATGTTAAAATAACTGATATTCTACCGTTGTTAGGAGTAGATTATACAGCTTATACAGCAAATCCTGATAATCCAGGGGTAGCTACTGAAGTTGGTCAGAATATATCTTTTGGAAATGATGGAAGTATAGATATTGCTGAAGGAAATTCATTTATTTTCAACCTTACAGCTACTCTTAACGAAACTGTAGAAGCAGATCAGGTATTGAGCAATAATGTTAATATTGAGTGGAGTAGTAAGGATGGAGTAAATGCAAATGAGAGAACTGATACTGCAAGTCTAGCAGGAACTGTTGATATCACTGTTAACGATTCTACTGCATTTACAATAGCAAGATTAGGTGATCCTAAATTTGTTATAGGTGAGACTATAGATTATCGAATGGTAGTTACTATTAATAAAGGAACTACAACAGCGTTTAAGGTAAAAAATGTTTTACCAAATGGAATTGAGTATATTAGTTCTACTATTTCACCTGATGGTACTGGAGATATTGGATTTACTCTTGTAAGTAAACCTTCAGTTGGAGCCACTGGTGAACTGGTATGGGATTTTGGAACTATAGTAAATAGTGGTAATAGTACTACTATAACTATTGATTTTACTACTAAAATATTAAATATTGTTGAAAATCAAGCAAATGTTCCCGCAAATAATTTTTCATATGCATCGTATATAAATGGTGAAGGCGACAGTAATAATACCTTAACAAAAATGGATTCTTTTACAATCAAAGAACCACAACTTGCAATTTCAAAAACCTTCAACAATGGCAGTTATGATGCTAAAGACACAGTCACCTATACTATCAAAGTATGGCACAATTCAACTGTAGCACCATATGATGTGAGTGCCTATGATGTAGCGATAAGTGACATACTACCAGAGGGAATGACCTACGTAGCAGGCAGCATAAGTTCTGGTGGAACTTATAACGCTGGTACACTATCATGGAATATACCAGAAATAGATATTACAAAAAATGTAGGCGACCCAATCATTTTAACTTATGAAGTAACCTTAAATGATACTGTTGAACCTGGAGATGTATTTGATGAGAATGTCAATGTGACTTGGACCTCACTTTCTGGCGTGGTTGCTGGAGAAAGAGAAGGAACAGGAGGTCTTAATGACTATACTGTGACTGACTCTTCAGCATTGACATCTGCTGATAATACTGATCTAACCTGGTCTCCGCTTGGAATAACTAACTATGCAGTTGGTGAGACAGTAACGTTCCAGCTTAAGTTATCCTTGACAGAAGGAATAACAAAAGGTGTTATAATTAGGGATACATTGCCAGCAGGTATGAAATTTGATAGTGTAAACTATCAGAATGGAAATCTAGGAATTGTGCCTAACCAAACTAACCAACCTTTTGAAGGAGATACTGGTGAACTGGTTTGGCAATTTAGCTCAATTGATAATCCTGGAAATGCTGATATACTGGATGATTATATAACAATTGAATATACAGCAGTAGTTCAGGATGTTCTAGAAAATATTCGAGGAAAAGTACTAACTAGTACAGCTAAGGTGGAATATACTAACGGTCAAAGTATTGTCAAAAATATTCTTAATGTAGATCAATATGTCACAGTAATTGAGCCAGAATTAAAAATAGAAACTGCGCTTACTTCTGTTGGCCCATATGAAGCAGGAGATACAGTAACCTATCAAGTCACTATTAGTCATACTGCTGATAGTAACGCAACAGCTTATGATGTTGAAATTACTGATACGTTGCCAGATGAAATAACTTATGTATCATATGCAGCTAATCCAAACGATCCTGGTGCTCCTGTGATTAGTGGACAGAACATTGCCTGGGGTGAAAACGGAGCTATTGATATTAATGATGGAGATACATTTATATTTAATATCAATGTAACCCTTGATGATGAAGCAAAACCAGGTCAGATTTTAAGTAATGATCTTGAAGTGAAATATTCAAGCAT
>JAGMES010000124.1 GCA_023128035.1 Halanaerobiales bacterium
CGTCTCGAGTCGTGAAAAGATTTGATTAATGCCTGGCATAATATCATTGTTCGCTGCTTGCGTACGTATACCCTCACTATTAAGCTTCGCTATGTAACGTGGTTCACTTGGATCAGCATAACAACAATCAACTCCAGTCACTCCATTATCGTGATACTTTTTTGTGAAGCTTGCATTAATACTTTTCACTACATCAATGAACTGAGTCATTTGTATTTGACTCTCATAAAACTCTTTTAGCACGCAAACTCTATCGTCGGAATCAACACCGCACAACAAGTAAACTTGTGGATTGGTAAACCCCCAGTCAATTCCGGCAACGAGTCTTACTGGATGAAAGTCTTTGCTATCGATTATGTGAACGTCTGCACTAAAATTCTTGTACACTAGTCCTTCGAATCCAATGAACGATCCTTCAAGTTCTTGTTTCGCAAAAGCCCCAACATACAAACTTTCCATTGCTTTCTTGTACTCTTTAGGAGTGTAAGGATTATCACGTGTCTTGCCGCCAAAGATCTCGTAATCGTGTGGATCATCTAAGTAAGTGTTATCTTTTCGCTTTTTCTCAAAGAATAATCTATATAGCCAGTTAAAGCCTTTAGGTGTTGTAGTGTACCAAAGTTTTAATGATCCTCGTGCATCTCTTAAACGTGCTACTAATATATCATGTAAGTACTCTGGACAAAGTGCCACTTCATCTCCATAAGCTCCTCCGATGTTAAGACCACGAATACGATCCAGGTCTCTTTCATTATCACCAGACAAACAAATTATTTCAGTATCGTTAATAAGTTGGATTGTATTATCACTACGATTATACTTTTTAACTAATTCGTGAGGACAGAACTTAAAGAACTCTCTTAGTGTAGCATTCTTGAGCATACGAAAAGTTGGGGCGATCATAACAAACTGACATCCTGCTTTAGCACTCATTGCTTGAATAATAAGCTCATTAACACCAGCTGCAGACTTACCAAAACCTACACCAGTACATATTAATCGAAACTTAGCTTTAGAACTATGAAAATCTTTTTGCTTATGATGCGGGAAATATTCCACGCTAAGCGTATCACCCATTAACTATTCACCTCAATAATTATAAATTAAATCTAAAATCTTGCAAAAGAAAACAAAAACAATTTAATCGTATGAAAGAAAAAAATTGTTAGTTTATCTTTTTTGCATTTCAAATTTAATTTTATCACCTATTTTTATTAAACTTTTCTGTCCGTCTCTTTTTGATTTTTATTTTTATATTCTATTGCAATTCCAACAGAAGCACTAAAACCTTTTCTTATTTTATCAAAACAACATTCTCTCTCTATAATTAATATTTTTCTATATGGGTTTTCAATATATTTAGAAGTTTCTTTAAATAATTTTTCAATTTCTTTTATAATTTCTCCATATGTATCTTTAAAAAAACATGTTGGAGTTACTACATATGAATCTCCAGAAAATATTTCATCATTATCTGTTCTTGCCCAAAAATTTTTAAATAATGGAAATTTTATTGCACCACAATTTCTCTTACTATTATTATGATATAAAGTTAAATCAATACAATCAAACATTTTTAAAATTTTTTTATTTTCTAATATTTTCATTTTTTACCTCATTAAATCTTTTTTCCTGTCTCTTTTTTTGATTAAACAATTTACTTTTAATAGCATGCACTTTTCTTGCACAACTTTTACAATATTTTCTTTGACAATGACGTACTGAATAATCACTCAACGGAATCAATATTTTACACTCTTGACATTGAGTCTGTCTTGCATTTCTCTTCACCAATCTTCACCTCTTTTCCCACGGGACAAAAACCAAACTATGTTGAGAGTCGAACTCACCCACTCTCGGTGGGACATAATGAGAGTTCAGTTGCTTTACTTGACGGAAACCGCTAAGTCCCTGTTAACAAGTGTCCTATCGTGAAAAAATTAAAAATAAATTTAAAACAAAAAATATTATATTTATTAAACACAACCACCAATTACAAGTTATAGCAGACACTATTGTTAATGTACCAAACCAAATTAATAAAATATAATTCATATTCATCCTTCTACCTGTGCAGAACCACGATACATATGACAAGGAATATAATTTCCATTTAAATTTTTAATATAACAGTCTTTAACGTTAATATTAAATAATTTGTAATTAACCATTTTTACATCATTACCTTCTTCCATTAAATTATTACATTTAATAACTTCTTTATAAGAAATTATTTTTGAAACACTAAACATTATTAAACAAACAACTAAAACTCCTATTAAAAACATAATACAAACATCTCTAATTATTTCTTTTGTATATTCATTCATTTTCTTTCGCCTCATTATCTTCAACAATCTCAATATCAATAATTTTGTGCTCAACAACTTTATTATCAACAACATCTTCTTTTACTGCATCAGCATCAATCATAAACTTTGGTTTAACCCACTGCACAACAATTTTCTTGTCAACATTTTCAATCTGTACACTAGTTTTTGGATTACCAAACTTTCTATCAAACACTGCTAACTGTAATCGTGCCAAACTTTCCAATTCTTTCTTCAATCTTGTTTCATCTTTTTCTTTCTGAGCAATTAAACATTTGATTGTTAAGTCATGCATAACTTTCACAACAGATTCAATAGCTTCAATTTGAACCACTGCTTTTTTTGCACCATAGAACTTACGCATATTTTGTATTTGTTTTATTTTATCTTCTTTAGTTATTCCAGCAAGTTTTTCTAAAGCATTCGGAGTGATAAGTTTTAATACTTCAGGATTATTAGATCTTCTACCATGCTTCAATCCATTCAATCTAACTGCTTTTGCTTTCTTCTTCGTCTTTACTAATCCTCCTTGCCTGGCAGTCTCTTGATTCCATTTCATTCCTCTTTGCCATTTTAACTTACTGCCTTCCTGATTATTAGATTGATTGTCTAGTTGATTGCTCGATCGATCCTTTATCTCCTTTGTCTTCTTTGTCTTCTCTATCTTCTCTATCTTCTCTATCTTCTCTAGGTTGATTTTTTCTATCATTTTGAATTGACACAATGTTAAACTCTTCATTGAGTTTTATTGATAAATATTTTTTTATGAATAATTTTTTATCTTTAAAATGATATATGGCTTTAGCTATTTCTACCAATTTATTAAGTTCATCATCCATATCGAATTGTATTAAAACCATTTATATTATTTAATATTATTTAAATACTATATATATCTTTCTATTTTATAATATTATATACCACATAAATAACACCACATACTAACACCACAATACACCTCAAAAATCCATGGATCACACCTGAAACACTTTATGTCCCATTAAGTAGAAACATATATCAATGTGTATATTGAAACTTCTTGTCCTTGTATGCTTCCCATGCTTGATTAAAAAATTTAGTTATACTAATTCCTCTATCTTGCATTTCATTCAAATCTGCAGCTGAAAGATAAATGCTTCTTTGAACCCTTTCATCTTCATAAAATTTTTTTCTTGCCATTTATTAGGTACCTCAGTAATTATTATAATTATTAATATAAATAATATAATTAATATTTAAATGTTTCCATTTTATTTTAATCAAAAAGAGTCAAATTTTTAGTCAAACTTGGACAAAACGCTCGTATGCTTGGTTCTATAACATTAATATTTTAATACTATTAATACTATTAATTTCCTATTTATAAAGTTTTATCAAGTATTATAAAGAAATATCATCATTTTCGCAATCTCAAAATTAAGGTATAATAAAACATATATATATGGACAAAACTGGACAAAAATTCTTATAAATTTGTATAAATAACTAAAAATATTCTCTGTCCAAAAAAAAAAAAAAAAAAAAATACATACCATTATATAGAATTTATTTACTTTCTATATACTTTTCTTTTTAAATCTAACTATTGTTATATAAACATCTTAGTATTACTAATATTATTAATATTACTAATATCTTTTCGACTAGACTGGGCGACTTATGTCCAGACGAATTTTAAGATATTAATTGATACAATTTAATACACATTTTGTGTCCAACTTCGTCCAAAAACTTATATTTTACAAAATTATAAAAATAGAAACATTTATATATATGTTATACATTATATAATAAAAATTGAAAAGGTGGTAAAATTGACAGAAGAAAACAAAAAAACAAACGAAAAAGAAAATTTCGACACAAGTAAATTTGTTGTCGAAAAAACATTAAAAGCATGGGGAAATTCATCCGCTATTATTCTAACAAAAGATTTAGCAAAATTTCTAGAAGTAAAAATAAATGATACTATATGTATAGTTCCTGAAACAGGAAAACATGGCAAATTTTTAGCATTATATAAAAAAAAATAATTATCTTTGGTAATAAATCAAATGATAGTTAATAAGCTCAGTAAAACAGAAATTGAAAAATATAAACTCATTTTTGAGACTTCTTTTGGAGAATTAAAATATACAAGTGTTGAAGTTAAAAGTTTTATAATAAACAAATTAAAAGAATCTAGTCCTAAAATTAATTTCAATGAAATAATTAAGAGTGATAATAAATTCACAATAAGAAATAGATTTTTCTTAACCAATATGATATTAAATGAAGATTTTCATAAAGAACTTTATGATAATTTTTTAGTCGCAAAAATAACTAATAAAATAACTGAAGAAAAAAATGATGATATAGATGATGATATCTTTGAAATGCAAGATAATACATATATTTTAAATAAGGAATTCACAAACAAAGAAATACAAGAGATTTATTATAGATCAGCTGGATTCTTCAAGATGAAATATGATTTTAATAAGAGCAAACTTAAAACATATGAACTCGACACAAATATAAATTCTTTACAACGAGTTAACATAACAATACTACAGAATTTTGGCACATTCAATGAATTTGCTAGATTAGAATACAGATGTCCTAAATGTGGAAAAGAATTCTTAAAGGGAAAGAATGATATTGAATCTAATGATCTTGTGAAGTGTCCATTCAAAAATGTAATGTCTAATAAGATGTGTAACGGTTCATGTAAAACACCAACAAATAATTCAGATAAATTTAATATGTATATTTATCAAGGAATTTTCACTTCAAAAGATCTAATTACTAAAAAAGAAAAAGATAATCACATAATTATTTTCTCTCATCTTGAATTAAATTCAATAGAATATGATTCAATTGTACTTTCATTATCATCTAATCAAAAACAATATCTACAAATACTAGATGCTAAGCCAATAATAAATAACATCTTAGATTTTACAGAATTATATGAATTAAAACCTGAAGAAGACAAAGATCTTGTTTATGATACTGTAAAATTTTTTGATTCAGTTATTAAAAAACTATCACGTAAAGAAATACATGGTATAATGGATATTAAATTTGCATTGCTTCGACAAAAATTAGCTAAATATAATGGTCTACCATTACATCAAAATATCGCATTGAGAGGAGACAAGGGAACAGGAAAAACTATGATTGTAGATAAGTATTGTATATTATTATATAACAATTTATATAAATCTACCAAAGGAACAAACACAAGTGTCCCAGCACTAAGAGGTAGTGCAATAGATTCAATATCACATAACGATACACAACTCCAACCACCTGGATTACTAAGTATTTACCATGCAATAACAATAGATGAAGCGAATAGTGATCCATTTATTGTGAAATATTTAAGAGGAATGTTATTATCATCAGAAATATCAAATGACAAAGCGGGTGGCAGTAAAATAATATATTCTAGAACAGCACACGTTAATATTACAGAAAACGTTTCTTCTACTCATCAATCAAAATATAAAGCAATTGTTAAGAAAGAATTTGACAAAATTTCTAACGCAAAAGAAGTGAATATTGGTGAAAGTATTTTTAATCAACTTAGTGATTGGAAAAATGATTGGGATTTGATGCAACCATTATCAAATTATACTAATAAAAAATTAAGAGAATCACTGAAAGAAGCACGTAAACATTCAGTCTTTGCAGACATTCATTGGTTATATGGCTGTGATATGCCAGACCTTGACAGATTTTGTGTAAATTTTTATATAAGAAACACACATAATGAGAAACTTAAAGAAATAATAGGAATATCAACGATTAAAGATTACTATAGTAAAAAGAACAAAAAAAACTTATTTGTAGGAAACATCGATGAAATATTTGAATATTACAAACAATTTAACAGAAAAAAAACAGATGTTCAAACAATAAATAAGATAAGAAAAATACTATTGAATTTCTTTGAAGGTGATATTAATAGCAGATTAGAATTAAATTGTTATTTTATAGCAGATTGCAGTAGAATATTCAATAAGAGAATGCATTTTAATGAAATAGATATAGGTCATGTTAAACGATTTATTAGTTTAACAAATAGAGCTATAGATTTAGAGGAAATGAACAGTTTTATTTATCCTAAAACAATGGATGAAGGTATTAATATTAATAAAAAAGGTATACAACTTGATTGATGAAAAATTATTATATAAATTTTGGTCGTATTTAACAAGCGATTATAGAATATTAATAGAATATTGTGAAATACGTGTTTTACCAACCGATAAAAGATTATATAATATAATGTATATTTGGGCTAAAGAGAACAACGTGTACATAAAAAACAAATCACAACTATTCTTTAGAAAACGAGACTTTAATTTATTATATAAATTCCTTAGTCATAAAAATTATGTTGTGGTAAAAAATGCTAAAGTTTGTTACACTTTAAATCCTAGGGTAATGGTGAATGGTGAAATAATAAAGAGCGGATACGATAACATGCGTAGTGTTTATATGGTATTCTTAGATATTGAAATGGTTAATCATAAAGTAATGAACATATTTGAAAAGAAATTATTAAAAGCACAAATAATAAAAAAAATAATTAATCCTTTAAAAAATTCTAAATTAAAACACCATATATTAATAGACAGTGGGAACGGCTATCATCTACTATATAAAATTAAGAGATCAGATATTTCTAAATCAAGAAAAGCTTGGTTTAAAAAATTTATTAATTATATGATAGAATCTTTTAACGACACAAATTATCGTATTGATCCTCTTAAAGACTTTACACGTATATTTGCATTACCGTATACTATCAATCAAAAACATAACAGAGTAGTACAAGTTATCAATCCTAAATATCAAAGAAATGAGATAACAATGCCATTTGTACGGCTTAAAAAAAAACTAAAATACAATATGTTTATGCCAATCGGCTCAACAGTAGAAAAATCATTAGTATGGAACTTATTACAACAAGATATCCCACAAGGAGAAATACATTTAACATTAATTTTTGCACTTAAATTATTATTAAAATCATTGAATTTAAATTATAGTATTTATGAAGATAAATTAAATATAATAAGAGATAGTAGTCATTCACTAAATTATAACACAGGTTGTGATGGAAAACATTACAATAAGGGAATTGTTATTAATTGGTGTAAACGAAATATTGAATGGTGTGATAAAAATTTTAAAGATTGGAAAGATAACAAGTATATTTAGAAAGATTTATATATAAGTAGTATTAATAATATTAATATTACAAAACAAAGAGCTCGTATGAGCACGGAGGAATTAGAAAATGGAAGAAGAAAAAAAAAGTGTATTTGAGGAAACAGCAGCAAAAGAAATAATGCCCGGTGCAACAATTAATCCGGAAGAAGACAAAGAAGTTCTATCATCTACTGAAAAAGAAGATGATTTCATTATTGGTGAATTGCAAGAGACAGAAATCAAATTGTTTATCTTAAGTGATGAAGATGATAATGAAGACAATAAAAAAGAATTTGTAATTGAAAGCGTTGAATTAATGAAGCCAATTACAAAGAATGTAGATGGAGTTATTGAACCATTAAAAAGTAATGGGAAAAAATATTATCAAACAAAACTAAAAATATTGTATAAAGACACAGACTATGCATCATATATTCCAAACATTAAGTGGTATTTGGGATTAGATAAAGAGGGAAAGAAGACTTTAACTCCGTGGTTTAGGTTGAAATGCGTAGAAGAAGATTTGAAAGATAACTTTACACCAGAAATAACCAAAATGTATTATAGGTTTTGTAATAAATTCGATATTGAAGTTGGAAAACTAACAAGAAATGAATTTGTTGATCAACTTGTAGGAAAGAAAGTTATTTTAAAGAACACAAGCGGAAAATATAATGGAAAAACCTGGAATAGAATAGATATAAAATCTTTCTAATGAAAGATGATATTTTTATTTTTATTTTTATTTTATAAAGCGAAATATATAAAATATACTAATGAATTTATTATTGAAGTTGATAATCAGATAGAAAGAGGATTGATGAAAGAATGAAATGGAATTTTGATTTAAGTTATTCAAGTTATTCAACTTATAAAGAATCACAATTAATTTTTTATTTTAATAAAATTGCAAAGTTACCTATAGATACAAAAGTACCAGAAGTTTATGGTAATGTAGGTAATATTTGTCATACAATCGCAGAAAAATATATAGAAAATAAAAATATAAATCTTTTAAATGAATTTAATATATTATGGGATAAATATAAAATAAATAGTAAGCGAGGTCTTAATGGTAAAATATTACCTAAACCATTATGGTTAAATCAAATATTAATTATTAAAAAATATATTGATTTTAATTTTAAAAATAAAAATATAATTACAGAAAAATATCTTGAATATTTAGGAGATGAATTTAATGGATTAAAAATAAAAGGATATGTTGATATTTTTATTAAAAATAATAATAAAATAATTTTATATGATTGGAAAACTAATTCTTCTCATAATTATAATACACATAAATTACAACGAAAATTTTATTCTTGGTTATGTTATAAAATATATAATATTATTCCAGAATGTATTTGGTATTATACTAGAAAAACAAAAGAAGAAAAAGATATTTTTACAAAAAAAGAATTAGATGATTTTACAAAAGAACTTATTGAATTTAAAAATAATATAATTAACAAAGGAAAAAATATAGATAATTATGATACAGGAAAATTTGATGGTATATTTAATAGTCATTATAAAAAATGCAGAGAAGAAAATCAAAGAAGATTAAATATCAATAATATTATGTGCACTATAAAAAATAATACTATATATATACACACAAAATTAAGTAAAGAATTACTAAACACATTAGATAATGAATATTCATACAATATAGAAGGTGCGATTTGGAGTAATCTATACAAGAGAGGAATTTGGGATGGAAAAAAACACCTTTTTATTAGAGGAAAACAAACTTTACCATTAGGATTATTTTTTAGTTTATTAGATTTACTAAAAAAATATAACGCATATTATAAAACAGAACTTAAAATTAAAGTGATTGATGATAGAAACAAAGAAATCATGTTTAAGAAATTTAATAAAGTATATAAGAAATCATTATTAAATTTACATTATTATCAAAAAGATGCTATTAATATTGCAATAAAGAAAGAAATGGGTATAATATACATAGGAACAGGTGGCGGTAAAACAGAAATCGCCAAGGAAATAATAAGAAGGGTTGATGGTCGTAGTTTATTTGTTGTAAATAGAATTGAATTAGCAAATCAAACAGTAGACGAATTTAAGAAAGATCTTACCAATAATGTAGGAGTATTAATTGAAGGTAATTTAGATATTTATAATAAAGTTACTATTGCATCTATTCAAACAATAGCAGCAATATTGAAACGTAAAGATGAAACAACAGAAAAACTAAAAATATTTTTAAGTAATATTAATGTATGTTTTTGGGATGAATGTCAGAATATAAAATCAACTGGCATGTATGGTGTGTTTAGTACTAATTTAATAAATTGTAGATATTTATTTGGTCTAACAGGCACACCATTTAGAGCAGATGAAAATACATTGATGATGAATGGTGTTGTTGGATTTTCTATTTATATTAAAACTACTGAAGAATTACAAGACGAAAATTTCATTTGCAAAAGTAGATGTTTATTTATTGATAATAAAAAAACAAAACAAGATGTATACGAAAAATTTACTGAAAAATATAATGAATTTATTGTGAAAAACGAAGATAGAAATTCCTACATAAAAGATATAGTAGATAAAAATCCTGATAAGAAAATTCTAATTGTCACAAAAATAATAAAACATGGAGAAATGTTAAGCAAAATGTGTGACGGATATTTGATAACAGGCACAACTAATAGGAATTTGAGGAAAGATTATTTTGATGAGTTTAAAAACAGCGGTAAAAATGTATTAGTTGGTAGTGTTAAAATATTTTCATCTGGCATTAATATTCCTAATCTTGATATAATTATCAATGCTTGTGCAAACAAGTCTGATGTAGACACGATACAAACTATTGGTCGTGTATTGAGAAAGAATACTAATAAAACTGAAGGATTATATATAGATTTTTACGATAATGATACATACTTCAAAAAATTCAGTGATGAAAGAATAAAAATATTAGAAAAATACGGTCATAAAATAGAAAGATTTAAATAGTATTAATAATATTAATAATAATATAATGGTAGATGAAAAATATGTGGAACGTGTAAAATTACATCAAAATAATTTAAATAAAATAAAACATGATATTATAAGATCTTTAGAAACTTTGAAAGGTGATGAAAAACTTTATGAACAAAAAAAATTAGTAACAATAAATGAAGGAATTTCATATAATAATGATAAAATAATTTTACTATTAGATCAAAAACAAAAAGAAAAAAGAATAAACGAGGTAAAAAACATGAGTGTCAAAGAAATAAGAAAAAATTATAAGAAAAAATACATAGAATTTATTGAAGAAAGAAGAGCAACAGCTGCAAAACTAAGAGGTATGGTTAAAATTGGCAAAGAAATGAGATTGAAAATAGATAATTTAAATGTTTTAATTAAGCAAGATAAATTATCTCCAGAAGATCAAACATTTTTAAATAGCATAAATGATTTAGTTCCTTCAGAACCTGTAAAAACAGATGAAGAAGAAGTAGAAACAAAATCTAATAATAAATGTGGGTGTGGAAATAATTAAAATGTTTACTTTATGTAAAATTGAAGAAAAACCAGAAAGTATTATTTGTAAGTTAAGAAAAGATAACAAAATAATATTTAAAGAGTTTCCCTTCAATAATTTTTTTTATATTGAAGAGAAAGATTATGATGAAATAGAGTATTTATTAAATAGAAATGTATTAAGAACAGAAATTATAAAAGATAAATACAAAACATTTGTAAAATTATATTTAAAAAATAATTATCATAGAAATATAATTAAAAATAAATTAGAAGATGATTTTAATATTAAAACATATGAAGCAGATATTCCTAGTGGAAAACGATTCTTATTATTAAATAATAAAGAAGATTTGAATCAAGATAAATTAGAAGTAGCGTTTATAGATATTGAAACATTTGATTTGAATTCATTGCAGAAAGATTTTGATGGCAAAGTTATCGCAGTTGATCCAATACTTTGTGTTGCTATAAAAGACACGAAGGGCAAAATACATTTTGTAAAAAATAAAGGTTTAGAAGGAAAAGAAGAATATTATAAAGCTAATTGGAATAAAATAAAAGAACTAAAAAATGAAGTAATAGAATTATTATTCAAAGGCGAAAAACAAATGCTAATAGAATTAAGTTCTATCATTAAAAATTATGATGTTATGTTAGCATGGAATGGTAATAGATTTGATTTTCCATACTTACAACAAAGATTTCAAAAACATGGATTAAACTATAAAGATTTATTTCTTGTGGATATGGATTATATGGAAGTATATAAGAAAAATCAATGGGTAAGTCTTAGAAGTTATAGTTTGAATTTTGTAAGTGAATATGAATTCAAAGATGAAATTAAAAAAGAAGTAAGTGTGTTTAAAAATTTAACTGAAGTTACTAAAATTGATTGGAAAGAAAAAACAGGTTGCAAGAAATTTTTTG